>JAZAIZ010000345.1:0-8502 GCA_036230545.1 Myxococcota bacterium | reverse complement strand
CAGGAGGCAAAAGCATGAAGGGAATCATCCTCGCAGGAGGCTCGGGCACACGCCTGCATCCGCTCACCAAGGTCATGAGCAAGCAGCTGATGCCCATCTACGACAAGCCGATGATCTATTATCCCCTAAGCACGCTGATGCTCTCAGGGATTCGAGACATCCTCCTCATCTCCACCCCCGAAGACCTCCCCAACTACGAGAAGCTGCTCGGCGACGGCCAATCTCTTGGCATCACCATCACCTACGCCGAGCAACCCAAACCCGAGGGTCTCGCTCAGGCATTTCTCATTGGCGCCGACTTCATCGGCGACAGCCCCGTGGCGCTTATCCTCGGGGACAACCTCTTCTATGGCCACGGCCTATCTCACCTCCTCCAGAGCGCCGTCAAAGAGTTGCAGACCTCCCGAGGTGCCCGCATCTTCGGCTATTATGTTCGAGATCCAGAGCGCTACGGGGTTGCGGAGTTTGACTCCAAGGGCAAAGTCATCTCCCTTGAGGAGAAGCCCGACACCCCAAAATCCAATTATGCCGTGCCCGGTTTGTATTTTTATGACAACAAGGTGGTTAACATCGCCCGAGGCCTCAAGCCCTCCAGTCGGGGAGAGCTCGAAATCACCGACGTCAACCGCACCTACCTCCGTGAAGATGAACTCCACACCACAGTATTCAGCCGGGGCATCGCCTGGCTGGACACCGGAACCCACGAGTCTCTTCTCCAGGCCTGCAATTTTGTAGAAGCGGTCGAATCCCGACAGGGGCTAAAAATCGGCTGCCCCGAAGAGGTCGCCTACCGAATGGGCTATATTGACAGAGAACAACTCAAAGAGCTCGGACGTAAGCTGCAAAAATCAGCCTACGGACAATACCTTCTTCAGCTCGCCCATCAGGACAACTAAACCCCTCAGCGCTCTGAAACAGCCTCAACCCACTCGGGGTTCTGCTGATACCACTTCACCGTCTCACTTAACCCCGTGGCAAAGGTGTGAGCCGGACTCCAACCAAGCTCTCCCTGAATCCGGCTGAAGTCAATCGCATAGCGGCGGTCATGACCAGCGCGGTCCTCAACAAAGGTCATCAATCCGCTGATTTCCTCCACCGTCTGATCACTACACTCCGCCACAATCTCAATCAGCTGCTTAATCAGATCAAGGTTCTTCAGTTCACAATCTCCCCCGATATTATAGCTCTCACCCTGCTTCCCCTTCCGAAGCACCAGCCAAATCGCGTCCACGTGGTCATCCACATAAAGCCAGTCGCGAACGTTCTTGCCATCCCCATAAATTGGGAGCGCCTTACGGTTAAAGCAGTTGAGGGTCATCAAGGGGATAAGCTTTTCAGGAAACTGAAAAGGACCATAATTGTTGCTGCAATTAGACAGGGTAAACGAAACACCATAGGTGTGGCCGTAGGCCCGAACAAGGTGATCGCTGGCCGCCTTGCTTGCTGAATAGGGAGAGCGCGGATCGTAGGCTGTGGTCTCATGAAAGAGCCCCGTCTCACCGAGGCTTCCATACACCTCGTCGGTTGACACGTGGTGAAAGTGGATATTTCCCAATTTGCGAACCACCTCCAGCAACGAGAAGGTCCCAAGGATGTTGGTGTCGATAAACTCGGCCGGGCCATCAATGCTGCGGTCCACATGACTCTCGGCAGCAAAATGCACCACCGTATCGATGGAGTGCTCACGACAGAGTTCTTCCACCAGAGCACGGTCCTGAATGCGACCTTCACAGAACGTATAGCGAGGGTCCTTGTCGGCCCCGGGGAGATTTAACACGCTGCCCGCATAGGTGAGCGCATCGAGGTTTACCAACGTGCCGGAGAAACCCTCATCAGCGAGGGTACGACGAATAAACGCAGACCCAATAAACCCGCATCCACCGGTAACTAAAACATTCTGACAAGTTCTCATCAATAACTCCTTCAGCCCTCCACAAAGATGGGCGCTCTCCCCTTAAGACCTAACAAAACTCGACTGACACGCTTCAAAGGTGGGAGCGTTCTGATCCCGCTCCGAGAGCAGCGGAGCCTCCACCGGCCACTCCACTCCAACGGTGGGGTCATCCCACCGAAACCCCTTTTCCGTCTCAGGGTTGTAGACGCTGGTGACCTTATAGAGCACCTCCGCAACGTCGCTGAGCACACAGAAGCCGTGGGCAAACCCCACGGGAACCCAGAGCTGTCGATGCGACTCCCCGTCCAGTTCGCATCCTGACCACCGACCAAAGGTCGGAGAGTCCGGCCGAATATCCACCGCCACATCAAAGATCTTCCCCCGGGTGACCCGCATCAGCTTGCCCTGGCCCGGCCGGGTCTGAAAGTGAAGGCCCCGAAGAGTGCCTTGCACCGACCGAGAGTGATTGTCCTGCACAAAAGGGTCGGAGATCCCTGCGGCCTGATACCGTTCGAGGTTGTAGCTCTCCAGGAAAAATCCCCGGTCATCGCCGAAGATGGTGGGCTCCAACAAGAGCAGCCCCTCTAAATCCAATGGTGTAACCTTCATCGCAGCCCTTTCATCCAGACACAGCCCCGCATCACAACAACTCAATAGCCCTCGGGATTGTCACTTTGCCAGCGCCACGCGTCCTTCATCATTTCAGGAAGGCCCCGTGCGGCCGTCCATCCGAGTTCGCTTTTGGCCAAGGCCGGATCCGCATAAGTCTCGGCGATGTCCCCCGCACGACGTGCAACCACCTCATAGGGAATCGACTTGCCCGAAACCTCCTCAAAGGCCTTCACCATATCAAGCACGCTATACCCCACCCCCGTCCCCAGATTAAACGTAAACACCCCAGTGTCAGACGCGATTCGCTCAATCGCCTTTAAGTGACCAAGAGCAAGATCCACCACATGAATATAGTCTCGTACACCGGTGCCGTCGGGCGTCGGGTAATCATCACCAAAGACCCGAAGCTTCTCAAGACGCCCCACCGCCACCTGGGTGATATAGGGCACCAGATTGTTCGGGATGCCATTAGGGTCTTCGCCCATACGACCGCTCGAATGAGCCCCAACCGGGTTGAAATAGCGCAAGAGCACCAAACTCCAACGCGGGTCAGAGGCACCGAGATCCTTGAGAATCTCTTCAATCATCAGTTTGGAGCGCCCATAGGGGTTGGTGGCCCCGGTGGGAAAGTCTTCACGAACGGGCACCGACTCGGGCAACCCGTACACCGTGCAGGACGAGCTGAACACCAGCTTAAACACCCCCGCGGCGGCCATCGCCTCGCAAAGCGTTACGGTACCAGCGATGTTATTTCGATAGTAGGTGAGAGGAATCTCCGTCGACTCTCCCACCGCCTTTAATCCCGCAAAATGCACCACAGAGTCGATAGAATGAGACGCAAAAATCTGGTCCAAGACCTGCCGGTCGCAGATATCTCCCTCAACAAAGCGTGGCTGCTTTCCGCTAATCTCTTCAATGCGCTCAAAGACAAGAGCAGAGGCGTTATGGAGATTGTCCAGCACCACCACCTCCTGCCCAGCGTTGAGCAGCTCAACCACGGTGTGGCTGCCAATATATCCCGCCCCTCCGGTCACCAAAACGGCCATGCGCGTCCTCCTTCTCAAGGGTCTTATACCTTTCGAAAGGGGGAAGTAAACCAGACCAAAAGAGGGAGAAGAAAGAAAAAGCCACAGCCAGGGTTAAGGGCGGGGGGAGGTACTCCCGACACCCCGACTGTGGCTTCACTAAGAGGGGTCTCACACCCCGGAGGTCACTTCATCAACGCCGACGCTTCACCGCCGCCCCCCGGACCTGCGAGGGAACCAGCGCTTAAGCGCAGTGCTGGTCAAAAAAGTCCGTCAATCGATTCACCAGCTCTTCGGGTGCATTCTCGCGCAGAGAATCAAGCTCGCGGGTCAAATAATCACACATTCGCTCCCGATATCGCTCCCATCGCTCTCCGCAATCGCCATGAGAGTCGTCACCAAAGCCCCAGCCTTCGAAGCTCCAATCCCCCCAAGGCCCCGAATGTTCACCACACTCTTCGGAATCATCATCATCCCCATGGCCACCAAAACCCCAGTCACCCCAACCATGACCATCATCCTCTTCGGAATCATCATCATCTTCGGACTCATCATCATCTCCATGGCCGCCAAAACCCCAGTCACCCCAACCATGACCATGGCCGTCACACTCTTCGGAGTCCTCATCATCCCCATGGCCGCCAAAACCCCAGTCACCCCAACCACCAGCGCGCCTGCAACACTCACACTCACAGCAGCACCCGCGCTCTTCTCCACCGTTGGCATCGGACTCAACATCGGGCTCATCATCAGACTCATCATCAGACTCATCATCAGACTCATCATCAGACTCATCATCAGACTCATCATCAGACTCATCATCAGACTCATCATCAGACTCGTCATCAGACTCATCATCAGACTCATCATCAGACTCGTCATCGTCACAATCAGGGACCCCGTCATCGTCCGAATCTGGATTCAGAGGATCCGTCTCCCCAGCCACCTCATCCCCATCACTAAGGCCATCATCATCCGAATCCGAGTCCAGGGGATCGGTGCCAGCTTCAAGCTCCTTGGCGTCACTCAATCCGTCACCATCCGAATCAAGAACAATCGACTCAGGAACCACAGCTGACTCCCCGGCGGGTGAAGGACTCCCACAGGCAGCCATTGAAACCATAAGCACCATCCAAAGAAGCGCCCAACCAATACCAACTCTTGAATCTCTCATCTATTTCTCCTTGAGAAGGGGATACGCAATTTATTGCGCATTTAGTCATTATAGGGCGTGCCGTGTCAAATAATTATTTCAACAAACATCTTACACTAATATTTTCAACACCTTGCACAACATCGTCTTCGGCACAGGGAACACGCAGCAACTTGCCAATCAGCCAAGCAACTGCTAGGTTGCCCCTATGAGCGAGCACCCTCACGGAAGTTTCCTGAACTACAAGCAACGCATTCTTTATTCGTTGTTCCGCTGCGTTTGCCGAATCTCCCTAAGGCTCTCCATGCCCCTGGCTCAAATCACCGAGCTCTTCCAGATGGCCTATTTCCACGAAGCGCGGCAGGTCAAAGGTCTGGGACTCTCCGAAGTCGCCAGCCTCTTTGGCAAAAGCCTGCGCACGGTCAGCAATCTCCATCATCGCTACCGTGGCGACTTCTTCGCACCAGAGCAGGAAGTCCAACTTCGTCGCGAGCTCGCCCTCAAAATCGAGCAGAGCCCCATCAACCATCAGGAGCTGGCGGACGCATTCCCCGATATCAAGGATGTCGAGTTGGTCACGGCGGTGGATGACCTCCTACGCGAGAAACGGGTTCTCCAGGATGGCGAGCGCTATCGCCGCAACCCCGAAGACCACGACTTCTTCAGCGAGACCGACATCAGCGCCCGAGTGGACGGCCTTAATCGGCAGATGGACATCGTCGCCGAGGCAGTGTGGAAGCGCTTCTTTGAGGAGAGCTCCCCCGGCACCGCCACCGCCCGCTCTTATGTCTTCCAGGGCACCACCGAAGATTTTGGCGCCATGCAAGAGGCCCTCACCACCTTCCTTCGCGACCAAGCCATCGCCGTAGACGACGCCGCCCAAACCGCCAGCACCTCAACCCGATGTGCCATTACCCTTGCCGCAACCCCCTTGGAGGAGACCCTATGAAAATCAACTTAGTATTAATTGGATTCCTCGCTTTAAGCGTGGGGTGCTACACCGGCGACACCCTTGAGGACAACAACGGGCCGGCCCAGATTGAAGTGACGGGCTACCTCGACGGCTCCCGAATCAAAACCACCCTCTCCAGCCCCCTCAACCCCACCCACCCGGTACTCCTCTCCATTGTGGGCGAGTCCCATGCGGCGCCCCCCTTTGCGACGGTGCTGGCCCACAACCCCCGAAGCGACGAGACCGTCGAAACAAGCGCCACCGCCAACGGCAGCTTCCTGCTCCACCTCTCTGTCCTGCAGGGAGACACCCTTGCAGTGAGCCTTGAGGGGCATGAACCCACCGACTCCGTGGAGATCCACGCCGAAAATTCCACTCCCCTTCCCCCAATCGTCGTCGATGGAATCTACCTAAACCGCTCCCTGGTACGCTCCAGCTACATTTTTGTGGGGATTCACCTCGAAGAGCCCCTGCAAGAAGGCCAGCTTGAAATCCTCAACCTCGACACCGGCTACCGCGAGGTTCTCTTCAGCAACCAGGAGCGCAACGGCGACTGGTTTGAGTGGCTAAACATCCTGCAAGACGACGATGATGAAGACCACGACACCCCACACGATTCTTCCCCATGGGACCATTACGAGAATCTATACACCCTCTATGGAGGCAGCCTCCAGGCTGAGCGCGGCGCCGACCTGCTCTTGTTTTACACTTACCGGGGCGAATATTCCGAATCACTCACTCTGCAGGCGCCTTAGCCTCGCTTTCAATGGCTCGCACAATGGCGTCCTCAAGTAGAGGCATGTCCTTCTCTCGATAACGATGGTGGCGATAAAGCGTCCTACCCTTTGCATCGAGCACCACCGTAAAAGGCAAAGCCTGCACTCCCTGAGACTCCAAAAACACCCCCTCAGGATCTAACGCCACGGGATACGTGATTTTCTGTCTTTCCACGAAGCGTTTCAAAATGGGATAGTCTTCAGGGTCATCAATCGACACCGACACAAAGGCGATCTCATTCCCGTAGGTTTGATGAAAATGCTGCAAAAAAACCAGCTCGTCGATGCACGGCCCACACCACGTTGCCCAGAAGGCAACAACCACCGGGCGATTCCCCACAACGTCTTCCCACTGCAAAGAAGCGTCGTCGAGGGTAGGCAACCGGCCCTTTAGGTGCAATTCCGAAGCAGGCCCTCCCCCCTGAGGAGGATCTGCCCAAATCACCCGATAGCTCCTTCCGCCCTGCTGCCCCTCTCCTTTAATCGCACCTCTTATTTCCGAGAGGCTTGCCTCCTCCCATGAGCGCAGCACCAGCGAAAACACATCCGACCCCGAATCGTGAGTTGCCTGACAGACGCTATCAAGCTCCTCAAGGGAGTTCGCGATATCTTGCACGCACCCCGCGCACGAGCCACCGCTGCGCTGCACAGGCACACCCTCAACCTGCAACTGCAACGCTGCTTTCTGCGACGCGCATCCCCACAACAACACAAGAGCCGCCACCCCACTAACGCCGCGCCAGCCCATCGATCAGCTTAGCTGCTTCTGAACACTCACCAGCTGAACGCAGATCGCTACGCCCTCCATCGCTGTGTGAATGTCCTCAAGAGAGGGCAACGAGGGCGCGATGCGGATATTGCGATCCCGGGGGTCCTTCCGGTAAGGAAAGGTCGCCCCGGCCGCGGTGAGCTTTACCCCCGCGTCTCCAGCCATTTGAATCACCTGGGCAGCGCATTGGTCGAGAGTATCAAGAGAAACAAAGTATCCCCCCGAGGGCCGGGTCCAGGTAGCAATGCCCTGTCCCCCCAGCTCCCGCTCCAAAATGTCCAGCACCGCCTCAAATTTGGGACGCAAAATCTCCGCATGCTTCTGCATATGAGCGTGAACCCCATCGATGTCCTTAAAGAAACGAACGTGCCGAAGCTGATTGACCTTGTCAGGCCCAATGGTCTGCATCTTCAAATTCGACCGCACCTCGTTCATACTCTTCACCGAGCCTGCCACCATCGACACCCCCATCCCCGCGAAGCTGATCTTCGAGGTGGAGCCAAACATCAACACCCGCTCAGGGTTCCCCGCGTCCTTGCACGCCTGCAGGATATTCTTCAGGGGCGCTGGCGCCGCCTCCAGGGTGTGGGCCTCGTAGGCGTTGTCCCAAAAAATCCGGAAATCTTCGGCCGCAGGCATGGACGCAAGTCGGTCCACCACCGCATCGGAATAAACCGCACCAGTGGGGTTGCTGTATTTCGGAACGCACCACATGCCCTTGATGGAGTCATCCCCGGCCACCAGCTGCTCCACCTGGTCCATGTCGGGGCCATGCTCATCCATCCCCACCACCACCATCTCAATGCCAAAGTGCTCACAGATGGAGAAGTGCCGGTCATACCCCGGCGACGGACACAAAAACTTAATGGGGGCTTTCCCCCAGGCGGTGTGCTGCATGGCATTGGCGACGGTGTCGTGCATCAGCGTAAGGCTGGCGTTTCCCCCCAGAATAATCTCCTCCGGCGAGACCCCCATATAAGCCCCAAAAAGCTCCCGAGCTTCGGGGATCCCATCAATCCCCCCATAGTTGCGACAATCCACTCCGGAAGCGGTGGTAAAATCTCCGGCGCCGGGCAGGCTTAAGAGCCCGTTGGCCAAATCAAGCTGCTCGGGGGCCGGCTTGCCCCGGGTCATATCCAGCTTGAGCCCACGGGCTGCAAATTCATCATAGCGAGTCTGAAGTTGGGCCTGAAGCGCCTTGAGATCATCGACGGAGAGTTCGGTCAGCGGAGCCATAATACCTTGTCCTTGAGGGGGGTCACGAATTAAGGGGTCTGCCTTGCTTGTATCAGGCTTTGGGGTCAAAGTGCCAGCGAAGAGG
>JAZAIZ010000344.1:0-11108 GCA_036230545.1 Myxococcota bacterium | reverse complement strand
GGTCCATCGCTTCAATGCCTCTTGTATACCCAATCCCACAAAGATGGAACGCACCTTGCCAAACCAACTCAATTCGGGCAGCGTGCGCGCACTCTTTTGACCCAAAGGACTCGGTGCCCCCGTGAATAATTCAGCCTCCCCTCACTCCATTCTATTCCTCGTCGCCCTCTTCGCGATCGTTCCCTCCCTGGCTCAAGCCGGAGACGCCGTCGACAGTCGCCTGACCTTCGCGCTGGGAGACGGCAACGTGCTCACCGGCCCGGACGCCGACGCCAACGCCTCCCCCAGCCTGCCCAACGCCATCCCCAGCCAGGGACAGCGGCTCTTCTTTGATGATTATGAAGGGCGCGACACCCCCTTTGACAACCTCACGCACTTCGTCCTCTACATGCCTGAGCCCGGCTATTTCGAGGGCGTTGACACCGAAGCAGGCCTGGTCCTGCGGGCCCGGCTACTCAACGAGCGCGGGGTCGATCTCCGCGATGACGGCAGCTACATCAAGGTCACCAAAGCCCTCGGTGCCCGGGAGCTGGCCATCACTGCGTTCCCCATCAGCGCCAACCGCTTTCGGCTCGGCTACTCTTACGATTTGTCCTGGGGAGGCAGCGCCATCTTTCCTCACAGCGAGGCGGCCCCCGGACTTCGAGTGGAGCTCAATGGCCCCACCGCCTCCTTCTTCCTGGGCGCCAAAACCGGACTGGGCCAGGTCAACATGCCAGACAACACCGTCGAGCAGGACACCCTCTGGGGCGTCCTCGGCGGCGGCTCATTCGATCTCTCCAAGGAGCTCCGCTTCGAGTTCGGCGGGGGCTTCTTCCATCGCGGCACCATCGACAAGCCCGATCTCCTCATTCGTGAAGAGGGCAAAGTCAACGTCGCTCCCTGGCAGGGCTTTGGCGGCTCCGCCCAAATCACCTACCACGTGGGCACTGACATCGGGGTGCCCATTGATTTTCGCCTCCTCAAAAATGATCCCGCGGCGGTCAGCGAGCAGCTCCAGCCCGTCAGCTACGAGGACGACGTCTCCTTCACCCTGCAGTCGGAGTTCAGCGCCCTCGGGCAAACCGTTCAGGACATCAACCAACCCCACACCACCACGGTTCAGCCCGCCCTCGCCGCAGATTTAAGCGCTCAGCTCAAAATCCGCACCATGCGCTTCCACGCCCTGCTGGTCTATCGGGACCTGGCCTACATTCTCTACAACGTCCCCTCCCTCACACCCTTTGTGGATTTCCCCAGCGGCATGCGCAAAGAACCTGAGATCTTCGCCCGACTGGCCTTCGACTATTATATCCCCGACTATTACTTCACCCCCGGCGTCGCCTTCGGAGTCAGCCGCCCCGCCAACGCCACCGGTGTCCCCAGCCTCTCCAGCGACAGCTCCCCCGCCCTTGGCCAGCAAACCCTCGTCATCTTTGACCACGACGAGTTCCAACCCATCAATCCCGGCGAGTCCGTGGAGTTGGTCTACGCCGCAAAGCTCACCATGAAATGGCAACTCTCCGACGCGATGAACTTCCTCGGCGACCTCTCCTTCTCCTACGACCCCAATCGACGGGCCTTCAATCAATCAAGCGACGGGGTAGTCACCTACCAGAGCCGCAGCCGGCAGGACCCCAACATTGTGGGCTTCAACCTCATGATGCAGGCCAAATTCTAAGCCTCTTCCATTCCCCCTTGCTTAAATAAGTAGCTATCAAAGTGCTTATCCCCACCAGCCGATAAATTTACAACGCTCCTCTCTCCTGCGAAGCTCACAGGGACCCCTGACCACAGGAGAGTGCCCGTGTCGCTACAACCTCAAAACGACTCATCCAAGCAACTTCCCCCCGGCCCCCTGCCTCACAACACCAATCGACGTTTTCTGCCACGCATGCGCTCCCCCTTCGACATCCAAATTGTGGGGGAGGAGCGGCAACTGCGGGGGATCGACTTGTCCTTTGGGGGCTTAATGGCTGCCGGCCCGGAGAGTATCCGACCAGGCACCCCCCTTGCGCTGCAAATCACCCTTCCCGGCGATCAGACTCCCCTTGCAGTCCAGGCCAGAGTCCTGGAGCTTGTCAATCACCGTGGAGCTCCGGCCATGCGTATGTGCTTCGAAGCTCCCAGCGTCAGGATACAGGGCCAGATAGCGGAGTGGATGGGACGACTCTCCCGGCAGAGCCCCCTCTCTGAAGCTGTCGAGCAAGGCCCCAGAGCGAAGGCAGATCGTTAATCTCCCCAATTTGACGGGGCAAAATCCCCAAAAACCCCTCCCAGGACGCCTCCCGCCGAAGCCGCTCGATGGCCGCCAGATCATGACGAGCCTCCTCTTCGTGAGCCACCACCAGCTGACGCAACTTGGTCACCAGGCTTCCCGCCGAAGGGCTGTCCTCCCCGGCCTCCCGCAGCTTGTTCAACGCGCCGTCCAGCTCTTCAATCCCCAGCCCCACCCGAGTCCTGTTCAGCACAAAGCCGCCAAAGGAGATGCCCCGGCGCTGAATCTCCTCGCACAAAAACGTCGCGTCACGCAGCACCCACTCTCCTGGGGTGGCCACCACCAGAAAAGAGCAATCCGATGAACGCAGCATCCCCTGCACCCCGTCACCACGCTTGCGAAACTCAGAAGCCATATCGGTGACCGCCCGCATAAACTCCGTGAGGTGCCCCGTCAGCTCTCTGCCAAGGAGTCTCTCAAAGACCTCCCACACCACACGCCCGGTCTTTTTAATCACAGTCTCCCGCACCCCCGAAGCCGACGCTCCGGGCTCCAGCAGGGAGAACCATTTCAACACCGTCTCGTCCATAAATCGGGAGATCCACTCCGGAGACTCAAGAAAATCAAGCACGTTCTTCGAGGGCGGCGTGTCCACGATGATGAGGTCAAAATCCGAGTGGGTATAAAGCCCATAGAGCTTCTCCACCGCGGTGTACTCGAGAGTCCCCGCCAGGGCGCGGGACATCTGACGGTAAATCACGTTGTCGAGCAGTTTGTGGGCCACGGCCTGCGATGGGGCGATTCGATGAATTAACTCATCGAAGGTCTTCACGGGATCCAGCATCATGGCCCACAGCTCGCCCTCCACCACAAGCCCCTCCTCCACCAACGCCCCGCAATCCACCTGGTGGGGTTCGTTGTCGAGCTTCAAGCCCAGGGCATCCGCCAAGCGCCGTGCCGGATCAATGGTGAGAACGCAGACCTTCTTTCCGGCGATGGCCGCGCCAAGAGCCAGAGACGCGCTGGTGGTGGTCTTACCCACGCCACCGGGGCCGGCGCAGAGCACCACCCGGCTGGAATCAAGCACCGCCGAAACCTCAGAGACCTCTGAAACCATCACCCCGCCGCTCCCTCGCTGCCCAGGGAGAACTGCGCCGCAAGGCGCTCGATCAGTCCACGTCCACGCTCGGAGTGCTGCCGAATCTCCACAAATCGGGCCGCCAATCGTTCTTTCAACTCGCCAATGCGAGTGTCCTGCATCGCGCGCAGCTCTTCATTGTCTGCGGCCAGCTGCACAATAGACTCCTCGGTCCCCCCACGGACCGACTCCTGCAAGCGCCTCATCAACACCCGCTCTCCGCCAGCCAGGGCCTCGGGCAACACCCGATTGATCAACACATGGGTGGTCTCCAATTGCAGCCTCGTACGCAAATCCTGCGCCAGCTCCACCGACTCGTTGACCGGCAATTCCTCGGGAAGCGTCACAATGCAATAGCCGGTCTTTTCCCGGTCCCCCAAGAGCTCATCCAGTTCCGCACAACGACGCCCCAGTGGCCCCACGCGGCCCAGCCCAAGAATTCCCCGAGGGACCCCCAGCATAGACAGCGCGTGCCCCGTCGCGGGCATGTCCACAACGATAAGATCCAGCTCTTCCGACCCCACGCGGCGGGTGCCCCGCTCGTAATGATAGAGGGAGTTTAAGAGAACAATCTCGTCCACGGAGGGAGCGATCTTCCAAAAGCGAGAGAGCATCCTGTTTTCGGTCGCGAGACGTACCAGAGGACCCAGCTTGAGGGTCTCTCTAAAATACTCCTGCAGGGCCTGATGGGGCTCAAGGCGAGCCACCCAGAGCCCGGGGAGCTCCCCCTTCAGGGGCTGGTGGGGGGTGTGCGTGACCGAAGAGACCCCCAAATAATCGGCGCTCGCCGGCCGGGCCCCAAACTCGCAAAAGAGGACGCGCTTTCCCTGCTGAGCCGCTGCCATGGCAAGCCCCAAAGCGCAGGTGGACTTCCCCACCCCGCCCTTCCCGGTCACAAAAACCAGGCGCCTGCTCAGCAGCTCACCGACGCTCACGAAAAGAGCCGACGTTTCTGCTTTTTGCCCGCGGGCAGCTCGTCAAATTCTTCGAGCACCTTGCGCTGCTTTGAGGTGAGATTGGTCGGCACATCAACCTTGACCACGATGTGCAGATTGCCGCGACCACCGCCCCGCAAGCGAGGGACCCCTTTCTTACGCAGGGTGATCACCTCGCCTGGCTGCGTGCCAGCAGGTACCGTAACGCTCTCCTCCCCATCCGGGGTGGGCACCTCAATGGTCGTCCCCAGCGCCGCGGCCACCATACCAAGGGTCGCCTCAAACACGAGGTCATCCCCCTTTCGAATCAAATGCTCGTGGGGATTAACGCTGACCGCGATATAGAGATCTCCGGCAGGCCCGCCCATGCCCCCGGCGTCCCCCTGCCCCGCATAGCGCAGGCTCATGCCGTCATCAAATCCGGCGGGGATCTTAACGTTGAGGGTGCGCTTAAAGGGAACCTTCCCCTTGCCCCCGCAGTCATCGCAGCTGCTCGTATAACGTGAGCCCTGGCCCTGACAATCGGGGCAGGTGGTGCTGATGAGAAAGAGTCCCTGGCCATGCATGACCTGGCCCCGACCGGCGCAGGTCCCGCAGGCGACCGGCGTGGTGCCCGGCGCCGCTCCAACCCCATCACAGGTCTCGCAGGCGACCTCCTGTCGAACCGAGACCTCCTTGCTGCAGCCAAAGACCGCCTCATCAAACTCAATGGTGATGTCGCTGCGCAGGTCAGCACCCCGCCGCGCCCCGCCCCGTCGACCGGTGCGGGCTCCCATACCAAAGAGATCCCCAAAGATGTCCCCAAACGAGGAGAAGATGTCATCCACCCCCATCCCCGAAAACCCGGAGAAGCCGGTCTGCTTGAGCCCGGCGAAGCCGTGACGATCGTAGAGATCACGCTTCTGGTTGTCGGAGAGGACCTCATAAGCCTCGGAGGCTTCCTTGAATTTGGCCTCCGCATCGGGGCTGTCGTTTCGATCGGGGTGGTATTTCATCGCCAGGCGACGATACGCCTTCTTAATCGAGGACGCATCCGCTTCCCGGCCCACCTCTAAAACTTCATAATAATCGCGTTGAGACATAGTTTCTTCAATACAGACAAAGTTCTTTAAAAGTATTCACCTTTTTCAAGGTGACATCTCCTGCGGTCATCCCCAAAAGGGGACTTCCGTGCAGCCGTGATTAACACAAAATAACCATCGGGTGAAAGCGCCTAATTGCCCTAAACCCGACCATCGGCCCTTAAATCACAATACATCAGGGTCCCACCCACTGCGGCGAGGGGTAAAAGGACCAGATTCAACCCGGGAACCGCCAAAAGCAGCATCGTGGACGTCCCCATCCCAAGCCCCAGCCACTTGTGCTTCCACACGTGACTCCACCGCCTCCGATAAGGCACCAACTGACGAGCCAGGGGCAACCCCATAAACTCATGGGCCAGCAACAACGCGCTGAAGGAGAAGCTCAACACCCCCGCCAGTGAGGTCCCAAGCACCGGAATAAACGCCAGCAAGAGCAGGGGCAAATTCACCGCCACCAAAAAGAGCACCCCCCAGACCAAATCCCCCAGGGCGATCGCCACACTCTTCAGGGTGCGCTTCCCCCCAACGGGCGCCGGCGCCACCTCCAGCACCCGCACCTCCACCTGCTCGGAAAGCAGGTCCAAGAAGGGGCTCGCCACGGCCTGCCCCACCAGAATCAGCACCATGAAATTCATGATTATAATTGCAGGGATAGCGACGATCCAGAGAACCCATGTAAGGGCTTAAATCACCCCCATCCACAGGGTGGAGTCCCCCGCCCAAGCCACCATGGCCACCACAGTGGCTTCCAGATAGGGAATAAGAAAATAAAACGCTCCCCCCACCAGCAGCGCCAGGAGCGCACAGTTCACGATGATGGCCGCCGACGCCATGCCCCAAAGTCGGTGACGGCGCAAAAAACCAAAGGCTTGAAATGGATAAAGCGCGCCACGAAAAAATTGCGCCGCAAAATTCCGCGGCAGAGGCTGCGCCGCTTCGGGCTTGTTCATCTCCGTGGTCATCGTTTGGACGCTCCAATCCCTCCTGCCCCCAAGATAGTCAAAAACGGCGTCACCGCAAGAGGCCCACGCCAAAAAACGCCCTCTCCCCCGCGGAATTACAAAAGAATTAGGCAAATGGGAGTGTCTGCGCTATGCCTCATGCAACGCGAACTGAATGCAAGGATCTATTTCGATGGATATTCCTTTTCGAGAGGCCATAGAGCACGGTGGCCTCGCCGGCGACGGCGCCATGGGCAACCTCATTTACGAGCGCGGGATCTTCATTGACCGCAACTTCGACGAGATTAACCTCACCCAGGCGGAGCTGGTCTATCAGATCCACCGGGAATACCTGCTCGCGGGTGCTCACCTGATCGAGACCAACACCTACGGCGCCAACCGCATCCGGCTGACCCAGGCCGGGCTCGGAGACAAAACCGAGGCGATCAACCGCGCCGGGGTAGACATCGCCCTGCGCGCCACCCTTGGCGCCGCCTACGTGGCCGGCTCCATGGGCCCCACGGGCCTCTCCCCCAGCGCCATCCGCCGGGCCGAAGAGGACGTGAGCAAAACCTACGGAGAGCAGGCCAAGCTCCTGAGTGAGAGCGGGGTCGATCTCCTCATGATCGAGACCTTCTACCACCTCGATGAGCTGCGCCTCGCCATCCGAGCCGCTCGAGCGGTGTCCACTCTCCCCATCATCGCCCAGGTAGCCCTCAACGATGAGGGCCAGGCTCTCGACGGGACCGCTCCGGTGGACCTCGCTCACGAAATTTACGGCTGGGGAGCCGATGTGGTGGGGGCCAACTGCAACGGCGGGCCGGGGATCATCTTTGATTTTGTCACTGAGATGGTGAAAGCGGGTCACCCGGTGTGCTGCTTCCCCAACGCCGGCCGGCCCCAGCGGGTGGACGACCGACAAATCTACCTCGCCACCCCTGAAAACTTCGGGGTCTACGCCCGCCGCATGTTCAAGGCAGGGGTCAAACTGGTGGGAGGCTGCTGTGGCACCCAACCCGAGCACATCAAGCGGGTGGCCGCCGCGGCACGAATGGTCAGCCCCATTCACAGCCCCACTCCCATCACCGAGGCCCTCAAGGACAACCGTCGAGCAGCGTCCCCTCTTGAGGAGCGCTCCACCCTCGGCCGCAAACTTGGCCGGGAGTTTGTATTCAGCGTCGAGGTCAACCCCGGCTCCGGGCTCACCACCGACCGACAGTTGGAGGCGGCCAACATGCGGAGCGGCAGCGGCGCCGATATCATCAACATCGCCGACGGCCCCCGCGCTACGGTGCGCATGAGCAACCTCGCCCTGGCGGTCAAGATGCAGAACGAACTCGACGTGGAGGTGCTCCTGCACGTGTGCTGCCGCGACCGCAACCTGCTGGGGCAACAGGCCTTCATTCTGGGTGCCCACGTCCTGGGGATCCGAAACCTCGTCCTCATCACCGGAGACCCACCCAAGGTCGGGGACTACCCCGACGCCACCGCCGTCTACGACCAGGACTCCGTGGGGCTGCTGAGCATGATCAACGGCTACAACCACGGGATCGATCTCGCCGGCAAACCCATGCAGGAGCAGACCCAATTTGTGCTCTGCACCGGCGTGGAGCCAGGGTCCTTGGATTTTGAGCGTGAGATGATGCGCCTGCGGCAAAAAATTGATGCCGGGGCCAACGCAGTCATGACCCAGCCCATCTACGACCCCAACCAATTCGATCGCTTTCTTGAGGCCTCCCAGGAGCTGGATGTCCCCGTGCTGGTGGGGATTCTCCCCCTGGCCAGCTACCAGAACGCGGAGTTCATCCACAACCACATCCCCGGCATGAACATCCCCGAAGAGACCCGCAAGCGCATGAAAGCCGCGGGTCAGGGAGAATCCGCCCGGGCCGAAGGAATCAAGATTGCTATTGAAGCACTGCAGGGGATTAAAGACCGAGTCGCGGGAGCGTATATTATGCCGCCTCTGAGGCGCTTTGAGATGGCCGCGGAGATCATCGACGCCTTTGGCGACGACCGCTCCCTGGCCCCCGGGGTGCCCGGCAGGCTAAATGCGTAGATTCCCAGCCCTCAGGGCGCGCAATACCCCGTAATGAGAAAGTCGTCCCCTATCTGCTCGGTGGTCACGCCGCGCAGCCGGGACGCGTTCATCAATCTGGCAGGCCCCAATCCCCCCACCGATCCCGGCGCATCATCCCCACCGATCACCAAGGGCGCCACAAAGGCGTGCACTTTATTCACCAGATCTGCATCAAAGAAGCTGCCGATCACCGTCGGCCCGCCCTCGACCAGCACCGAGAGGATCCCCCGCCGCGCGAGTTCCTCAAGCAGCGCGGGTAGATGAACGCGGCCGCCCTTCAACTCGCAAACCAACACCTCAGCCCCAGCGCGTTTCAAACCCCGCACCCGCGTAGGGGAGGCATCCTTTCCCACCACGATCAGGGTGGGCTTTTTGGACGTCTTCGCCGCCTGTACCACCTGGCACTTCGGCGGAGTCCGAGCCTGGGAGTCGAGGACAACACGCACCGGATCAACCCCACCACGCAAGCGGCAGGTGAGCCGGGGATCATCCGCCAGCACGGTCTCCACCCCCACCAGGATGGCGTCCAACTGGTCGCGCAGTCGTTGACCAAATTTACGGGCCTTCTCGCTGGTGATCCACTTGGATTCCCTCGAGCGAGTCGCCACCCGACCATCGATACTCTGGGCCATCTTAGCCACCACAAAGGGGGCGCCAGTGCGCACATAGTGGACGTAGGCCTCGTTGAGCCGTACGCACTCCTCGTTGAGCAACCCCACATGCACCTCGATCCCCGCCTTGCGCAGGGTGCGAAACCCGCGGCCATAGACGATCTTGTGAGGATCCCGCATGGCCACAAACACCCGCTTCACCTGGGCCTTTATCAACGCCTCGGTGCAGGGACCGGTGCGCCCCACGTGGTCGCAGGGCTCGAGGGTCACATAGACATCTGCTCCACGTGCCGCTGCCCCAGCCCGCTTCAGGGCCACCACCTCGGCGTGGGCGGTGCCAGCTCTGGCATGGTAACCCTTAGCCACCACCGCGCCGTCACGGACAATCACGCACCCCACCATGGGGTTGGGGTGAGTCCTCCCGCAGCCCTTACGCGCCTCGTCCAGGGCCAGCTGCATAAACTCCGGCTGCCCTTTTGTTTTTCCTCGCTTTAGCACGGTTGCTTTCCACTATGGATTCAGAGATATGTCAACACTTAGGTGCTATCGGAGACACTCAAGCAAACCCTTGGTTGAAAACAGCAAACGCCATGTCCAACGCTTATCACTCCCACTTCCCCCCGCCCCAATCCGCCGACGAGTCGGGGCTTGTGGCCCTCACCGACGAGATGAACACCAACCTGCTGCTCGACGCCTACTACCACGGCATCTTCCCCTGGTCGGAGGGGCCGGTGCGCTGGTACTCACCTGATCCCAGAGCGATTTTCCTTCGAGACCGCATCAAACTCCCCGGCAAATTAGGCAAAATCATCCGCAAGGGCGGCTTTGTGATCACCTTTGACACCGCCTTTAAGGAGGTCATCACCGCCTGCGCCGACACGCCCCGGGAAGGCAGCTGGATAAGCGACGCCTTCATCACCCACTACACCCGGCTGCACGAGATGGGTTATGCCCACAGCGCTGAGGTCTGGCAGGGGGAGCGCCTGGTGGGGGGGCTCTATGGTGTTCAAATTGGGGGCTTTTTCGCCGGCGAGTCCATGTTTCACCACGTCTCCAACGCCTCCAAGGTAGCCTTCGCGGCGCTCATCGAGCAGCTCGACCTCATCGGAATTCGGCTCATCGACGCCCAGGTGCTCAATGACCACACCGCCAAATTGGGAGCCGTCCTCGTACATCGGCGGGATTACCTCTACCTGCTGGAGCGCGCCATCCACGCCCCCGTACGCTTTGACGCCGAAAAGTGGCCCCCCACCCCATTAAAGCGCGAGGTGGGGTGACGTTCCCCTTGACCTGCCCCCCAAAAAAAACGTAATAGGAATTGGTGGGACGAGCCCTCTTTGAGCTCAAGATTGCCCCACAACATTGGAATCGAGCTATGTTCCCAAGTAGCTCAGTTGGTAGAGCAGGTGGCTGTTAACCACCTTGCCGGGGGTTCGAATCCCTCCTTGGGAGCCATTTTTAAAAGCCCCGCTTGTTTCAAGCGGGGCTTTTTTTTGCCCACTTCCGCATCGCCCCTCTCCCCAGAGTTGTCCCCCCTCCTCCCCCCAAGGACGAGACGATGGTGACACCCCTCCTACTCAAGCGACCTGCCAACCAATGCCTCACCTTCGCGAGGTCGGCGTTCAGCAGGCCATGGGCCACCAGCACCGGCAACTCATGGGCAAAGCCCTGGCCAGCATGCTCACCAAATTTGCCCACCCTCCCGCCAACCCCTCGCTTATCACCTCGCCCTCGCCATTGAACGTAGCGTCCCGACTCCCCCGATCACGCCCGCTCCCCTCACCTCCTCACAAGCAGCAACACCGACGCGTTCGACATCCTCACGATACTTCAAAATGCAACATAACATTCCTAATTGCATCTTGCTGATGAGGCTCAGTGACTTGAGCGGCACTCCCCCCTTTGTTAGCGTGTGCGCTAAATCGGACAAAGCTGCAAATTGCGACGGTTCTCAGATGCTAATTGACTCGACAAATCAGAAAAAGAGTGAAGAGTGGCAAACGAAAATAAAGACCAACATCAGCAAACCTTAGAGTACCGACTTGCACACGGAGACCCCTCCGCCTGGCTAAACTGGTCCCCCGAATACCTCGGCCCCCAGGATATGCTTGATGCCTGGGAAGA
>JAZAIZ010000343.1:0-2165 GCA_036230545.1 Myxococcota bacterium | reverse complement strand
GCCCCGCTGCAGCCCATCAGAAAGTGCACGTTTCCCGGTTGGATGGTGAAGCTGACCCCGCGAAGCACCTGGTGTCCCCCGAAGGCTTTCTCTACGTTTTCAAACCGAATCATTGCTCAACGCCTCTCGTGCTGCCCTAAGGAAAGAAAAGATAACCCAGCACCCCCACCACAAGGTCCAGCCAGAGAACTGCCACCGAACCACCAATGACCGCGTAGGTGGTGGCTCGACCCACCCCGGGCGCACCACCCCGGGCCCGCAGGCCGGCAAAGCACGCCACCAAGGGCACCGCTACCCCAAAGCAGGCGGCCTTTACTCCCCCGACCAGGACGTCCCCCGGGTCGACCATAAATGCACGAAAGTAAGTCTCCCACCCCACCCCAAAAAGGTAATTGGCGCAGATCCCGCCAGACACAAAGGCGGTCATCGAAGCGAAGGCAGCCAGGGGCACCCCCGCGATGAGCCCGCCGAGCACCCGGGGCCCCACAAGGTAAGGCACGGGGTGAGCCCCGGCCATGCGCAAGGCGTCGATCTGCTCGGTGGTCTTCATGGCTCCGAGCTCCGCCGCTACCGCGGCGCCGTAGCGGGCGGCAATCATCAGCGCCGCCACCGTCGGGCCAAATTCCCGAATAATGAGTTGCAAAAACGAAGGCCCCACCACCGTGAGGTCTCCCACGATCCGCCCAAGCTGTGTGCAGGCCTGCACCACCATGATAGCGCCGGTGAAGGCCATGATGGTGCCCACAAAGAAGAGACTCCGGTTGCCCACGAGGTAAACCTGCTCCACCACATGGCGGCCTTCGATGCGTCTGGCGAGGCGCAGGGTTTCCATCAGAAGGCTGCCCATGGCCCTGCAGTCGCCCCAGAGCGCCATGGTGCGACCTCCCAGCTCTTCAAGGACCCTCGCGCGGCTTGGCTTCTTTGATGGTGCGACATCCTGCATGCAACGTCCCTATCGAATCAGGCTGGTCATTAAATAATCTGCGACAAAGATGGCCACCGCACAGCCCACCACTTGAGCGTTGACCGCTCGCCCGACCCCTGTGGAGCCCCCTTTGGCCGTGACCCCAAAGTGAATGGAGACCACGGCGATGAGCCAGCCAAAGACCACGGCCTTCCCCACCCCGGTCGTAAAATCCGCGGGGGTGACCCCTTCAACGAGGCTGCGCAAAAACACCTGATAGTCCACCCCCATCAGCACCCGTGCGCACACGGCGCCGGCGAACACGGCCACACAGTCCCCCACCACCACGAGCACCAGCAGGGAGAGGATCATGCTCAGGGTGCGAGGGGCCACCAGCAGCTCATCCACGTCGATGGCCAGAATCCGCAGGGCGTCGAGCTGCTCGTTGACCTTCATGCTGGCGAGTTCAGAGGCGTTGTTCGCTCCCACCCTGCCGCTGAACATCAGCGCCATCAGCACCGGGCCCAGCTCCCGCAGGGTCGTAAACCCCATAAACCACCCCACCATATTATAAACACCGAATTGCTCGACGTAGATGGCGCTTTGAAGCACCATAATCATGCCCGTGAAGGCCGCCGTGGCCAGGACCACCGGCAGGGAGGCTTCTCCAAAGGAGAGCATCGAGCGCTTGAACTCGGTACGATCGATCCTGCCGAAGCAAAGGGCGCGGAGACTGCGCAAAAAGATGAGGACGATTCCCCCGGTCTCCCGTGCACTGGCCAGCGAGGCTGCGCCAATGCTCCCAAGCGCCGCGCGCGTGGCACCTAACACGAGAGCAGCTCCGGGCTGCGGGTCCAGCGAAGGGGATCTCCATTGCTCATGAACATGCTTTCCTCGCCTCTCCTCCCGAGAGACGTTTCTACTGGAAAAGAAGTGAAGCTTAAAGAATAAAATCAAAGGCCCCTCGCCTTGACTTCGGTGGGGGGTTTGCAGGATGAACAAGAGGTGACTCTGCTCCACCATGTCTCGGAACCCACTCACCTCGCGCTCTTGCTCGGGGTGGGGCTCATTGCGGGCGTCATTAATGTGCTGGCTGGAGGGGGCACTCTCATCACCCTTCCCGCCCTTATCTTTCTGGGCCTTCCCGAGACCACCGCCAACGGCACCGTGCGCCTCGCCATCCTGGCGCAGAACCTCACCGCTCTCTCGCATTACCACCGCCAGGGTGCCATTCCCTGGGCCCCTTTCAAGCGCTGGGCCT
>JAZAIZ010000342.1:0-1122 GCA_036230545.1 Myxococcota bacterium | reverse complement strand
AAGCTTTTCTTGTCCAAGATCGAGGAGGGCCTTTTCTTCGCTAGCAAAGAGGATCCGCTCCTAACACCCGAACGAAGCTAAAGGCCCACGCAGGAAAACCTCCAGACGTCAAGCACCACACGCCCCGGTCTGAGTCAGCCAGGGGCGGGGTGGGGCGGGACATCGGGAGAGGGGCGCGAGTCTGAGTCGGTGGTTGACACCCCCCCCGTCTCGCGAAGGGTATTGCCGTGTTGGACATCTACTTCTTGGCGTGGTATGAATGCGTGTTGGTCTCATGGGGCGGAGAGGTTGGGGCCGCCTGCGGAGAGGGCGACGCAGAGGTTTCGCAGAGGTTCCCCGATGGCGCGGGCCCCATACACTCATGGGGCGGAGAGGTTCGGGCCCCGTTCGGAGAGGGCGCCGCAGAGGCTCCCCGATGTGGAAGAGCCCATACACTCATGGGGCGCAGAGGTTTACACCCGCTAATGCACAGACTCTATAATACTAGCCGGCACCACTAGCCGAGACGCCGACACGGGTCCCTTCCGTGGAGGAGTCTACGGGGGAGGGGGATTGTCCTTTCTCCTTCCAGAGAACCCGCTTACCCTCGCGCTGCAGAGGTTTCCCCATTTCCTCCCGCCCCACACTCTCATGGGGGCGCAGAGGTTTCCTCCCGCTAATAGAATGGCCCACACTCTGGTGGGGGCTCGTCCCGGCATCGTGTGCCAAAGTGCTCCCTGGGACCCAGCACTATTTCTCGCTCACCCGACTCGAACCCGCCCTTCCGGAAGGGGGGCCCTTGGCCGGCGCAGAGGTTCCCATCCCCCTTCCATTCGACCAATACTCTTATCGGGGTTCGCCCCGGCATCGTCTCCCAAATCGCTCCCTGGTACCCACTAATATTTCTGCTTCACACGGCTCAAGCCCGCGCTCCCGGAATGGGGCCTTAAGCTCGGCGGAAGGGCTCCAACCCCTCGTCCAATGCACCTCCCGTCCGTCTTCTCTTCCTTTCCTCCTTCCTCTGCGTCGCCTCCTTCCGTGTGCTTCTGCGTGCGTAAGCAAAGCCCTGGGGCCGAGACACGTCCTCTGCGTTAGCCAACCCGCCACGGGCTCTCCGGAGCAGTCCAGGGAGACAAGCCAAAA
>JAZAIZ010000341.1:0-12692 GCA_036230545.1 Myxococcota bacterium | reverse complement strand
TAGTCACACTCGGTGTCCACCGGCGTTTGCTTATCCGGCGGCTCGGGAGCATCAGGCACCTGGAGAGCGGGTTCTTCAGCGGGAGTCTCCCCGGCACACCCCGCGTTAAAGGTAAAAACCGCCCCAGACCCCATGAAAAGGGTCAAAACAACAGTCCTGAAAACACCGCTTGTTGTGCAAAGGTCACTCATGGTCGCCACTCCCCTGATTCCGTTGAATCCCTGTTAACTACTTACGTCCAGTTTGATATTTCGAAGCAAACCGATATTCTCGTTATTGCTCTAGAAGTCCGTGTACTCCTGGTAATAAAAGAAGAGCTTCAAGTCGTCGAAGTCCTCCGGACCGTATCCCTGATTGGCTGGCTCGGTGGTGAAGTTAATCTTTAAATTCCATTCGGTGTTAAAGAGCGGACGCTGCGTAAACTTCTGGCTTTGGAAGATCTTGGGGTCCCAGCTGTAGTCCGACCCGCTGCACCAGCGAGCCGTCACTACCGCGGGCCGGCCACCAAAATCATAAAAGAGGTCCGTAAACTCCGCCCCCAGCGCCCACACGCTCGAGGTGCCCGCCATGTCGAGATAAATTCGGGGATGTTGCGCCGCGGCTGCGGTCTGCTGCTCCACACACGCCTCCACATAAGACACCTTATGCACCCTCGTTCCCGGAGAGATAAACTGCGGTCCTATCTGAAAAGAGAGCGTCGCCACCCCCTCTTCGTTCATGGACTGCTGCAGCCAATTAAACACCGTGTCATCCATCTCCCGGGCCGAGAAGGCTTTGCCCCCTGGATCCACCCGCATCCCCGGAAAAATGTCTTCCTTAAGGCTGAGCGGAAGCACCCGCAGCTCCGGAAGGCCAAAATGGTCCTCAAACTCCCAGAACGCGTCCTCCAGGTCATAAATATAGTTTTGCAGGTTGTACTCACCGTAATTAATCATCCGACTGAGGTAGAGTTCCTCCCTGAAGGCATAGGACTGGCTTGTGTAATATTCGTAAACAACGGTGGACTTATAGGCTTCAGTCAGGAGCTTCTTGAAGGCAATCTCAGCGTTTCGAACGCTGTCATCCCGATAAATTCTAAAATTGGGATTATTCCGCGCGGCCTGCTTGTTAATGGTGAGCTCGCGCATCTCCTCAAGTTCCAGAATCAGGCGTTGAGCCCCTTGCCACTGGCTTTCAACCTTCTGCCCTGCGATCTGAAGCCGTTTTTGCCCTTGGGCGATCTCAATCGTTGCCGACTCCATTCCAATCAATACGTCACGAATTTGTTTCTGACCCTCATTCTCGAGCATCGCACATTGCTGCTCGCCCTCGAGCTTAAATTGTGTCTTCGTAGTTTCCCTTAGGTCTTCTTCCAACTCGCTTATCTCGTTATTCCTAATAATTATCGCCGCGCTCATAGCCGCATTATTTATCCCGAGCAAAACACCACCCAACCCAAGCGTTGACCCCAGTACCGATTGCACGCCTTGGCCTACATTCTGCGCTAACTCATTGATGCGATTCGCTCTGTTGATTTTGTGATCGATCGTCATCTTCTCAATGGCGACGTTCTTTAGCTTTTGGTTAAAGTTTTCAATCGTAGAGCACGACGCCGCCATATGGGCCAGAACGCTGTCGACTTGCTCAATCTTTTCTCGAAGGGAACGATTATTCTGCTGAAGTTCCAGCACCGCCAGCTCAAACTGGCTCCTCGCCTCATGGATAGCGCCAGTCTCCATCACGTTGGACCCACAGGGGTCCGCGCCGGTCCTTAGATGTTCCGGCAGAAAATCAGCATAGAGCGCCATCGCAGGATAAACCTGGCCTTCATCTGACTTAAACGAGCCACATTTTTCGATAATCTGCGCTTCATAGCGATTCTCAATCTCTTCAAGCTCCGAAAAGAAGGACGCGGCATCAAAGGCAAAGGTCCGTGACGTCTCGATGGCATCGGTCTCTTTCTGAGCTGCCCACGACATCCGCTCCTTGGCACGGTTAATCTGCACTTCAAACCCGTTATCGCGACCGGCCCCCACCTCAAGCCCAGGAAAGGGGATATAGTCGTCGGTGAATCCAAAATAATTCAAGTCTGCGTCCAAATCCCCATACACCGACAACATTCGAGTCAACGCTGCGCTAAAGCCAATCTGCGCGATCTTCAACTTATAACGAATCTCATCCTGCTTGCTTTTGTCCACCAAATCGAGAATTTGCTTCATCACCGATGTAATCAAAACGCTTTCGAAGGAAGCGGCGATATAGGCACGTTCAATAACGCGCCTGGCCAAATCGGTTCGGGCAAAATTATGGTATTTCTCGCCAATGGTGCTCCACACCCTGGTCTTCTTTTTGGCTGCGTCAATCACCCTCCCAAGATACGTCGTGGCCATCTCGGCACTCAGGATTTGTGTCAATTCGTTCTCCATAGTGCTGTCACCGTATTTGATATGGGAGATCAGAACCCAAAGCCGCTGAAACCTGTCGAGCACCGTCTGAAAAGCCTGCGCAGCTTTATAGAGGTTTCTCATCTCTCCGCCGGCCAATCCAGTCAAGTCGATGCCATGGGGCTCAAACTTGCTTCCCTCGAAGTTCCCCATGGTGAGTTCAGCGAGGTCGAATCGAGAAGAGAGCGCCTTGGTGATCGCATCGTCTCCCACCATAATAAGAAGCTCGGCGTAGAGTTTTTCGAAACCACTTTGAGTCTTCACCACTCCATAAGAACCAGCTTGGGTACTATAGCCCAGGCTCTCCCTTAAATAGTCATTAACTCCATGAGGCTTATCCGCGCCGGTAAAGACCTCCCGCGGATTCTTGTCGAAAAGATAAAGAAGGCACTCGTTGCGCTGAGCGATCTCAGTAATCTCCTCGGGGCTGTAACAATACCCGGTGGTCTCCAGAGGAGAACAGATGCCGGGCATAAACCCCAAAGCTCCCGATGCGCCCACAGCGCTGGACTGAAATTGAGTGACATAACGAAAGGCGTTGTTGACCAGCCCGTTCCCCCCGTTCAGGGGAGTCAGGGAGGGGGCATCGTTAGGGGGTTGATAGAATTGTTTTCCAGCCAGAAGGTCATCCTGCTGATAGCATACTGCATCGTCAGCCCCTCCCACCGTGTTGAGACAATCCCAATTAGCAATCTTGACCTGCGAAGGGTACGATTCCAGCCAAATATTCAGGGTCGCCCCGCAGGTCGCTGGCGCCGGAAGAGTCATTACCTGGAGAATGTCTGGCGGCACATCTCCCTCACAACCGGTACCCTTTAGGTAAGCGTCGTGATCGGGGTTGTAGTTTTCAGTGTCATTATGGTTTTTGCAGTCAGGATTCCCCTGAAGATCCAAAGCGGTGAACTGAGAGTCGATATATTGGTCGACCTGATTGTGCCAGGAAGCATCTGCAGGAGCGTTTGTTTCACACGCATGGTCGAGAGTGCCGTGCGGGCTATCCCAAATAAAGCTGTCTTTCGTCAAGAAGTAGGTGACCTCGCTCTCAACGGGGCAGCGTTCATCAAACAGTCCGGTCTCTTCACACAGGTAATGAACGCTCCACCCGCTACCCCCAGAATCATACTGGCACGTGCCTCGAGGATTGGCAGCGCCACACTTGGAACCCATCACCGAATCTTCATCATCACAGTCATTCCCTACTGTCGAACAAACAAGCTTCATTGTGATCGGATCAGTCACGGGGTCTTCGACACCAGACATTAACAGGTTCACAATATCCCGGGTGACGCTCGGTTCAGGTCCGTCACCTGTGCCCTTCAGGCTGTCTCGGAGGCTGTCGGTCGGAAGGTCGGGCCTCAATTCTTTCAGCCGGTCAAAAGCCGGTCCACACCAATCGCGGTCCCTAAAAACATCAACCTCAGCGACATCGGTCGAGGGCTCATGGAACGACGTCACATCGTGGGTGTCGATCTCTGCCTCGGTGTCCTTCAACACCATAAATCCATACGAGACCGCATCCTGAAGATTGGATTGACCCAAAAATTCTACCGTCTCCCGATAAAACGCGACGAGGTCGTCATCATTGATAATCAAGCCTTCGATCAGCTCCAGGGTTCGTTTGATTCGGCTGCCGTCTGCCAACGGGCTGGCTACTGAAAAGTTCTTATTCCTCTCAACATAGCTCCCAATCCACGGATACGTCGTCCCACGGCACTCGCTGAAATGACGTTCAGAGCAAACGCCCCCAGGGCAAGTGCTGTCCCCTTCTACTCCGAGAAGCCAGGGGACACTCAGCTGCTCAAACCCATCGACGCAGGATGTCTTATTCGCGGAGTCCTCAAGCCGGTAACGCCCATCAACCACCGAAACAAGCTTAAACTTTTCCAGCTTTCTTATCCCCTTGTTTTCATTCGGAGCACGCACCAACTCGATGGCAGGGTCCGCGGGCAGATGAAGCGTGCCGCTGGTGAGGACGTGGCTCTTTGAGTCCGGGTCATCAACGGTCCCGGTGAAATCCAGATAAGCCTCAAAGGGCATTTCAAGAGGTCCAGCCGGCATCATATTTTTGCCAATACAGGCAAACCCCGACGTCGAGGGTCGGCAGGAGAACCCCCCCTCACAATACTCACTACAGGCGTCGCCATACTTCCAGCTGTCTTTTCTGGCCGAACCCAGCGCCTGAAACAACTCCTCAATATCCGCATCAGTGGGATTGTTTTGACTAATAAAGCTACGGTAGGCATTCATCAGGGCGTTTCCGTCATAGGCCGCGACATTAATATCACCGGCGTGGGGTTCCTCGTCCCACGAGTTTTCCCCGGCCGCCCGAGGAAAGGCCCCAAAAGAGACCATATAGCCGGTCCACACGCTCTTCTTTCCCTGGTCAAACGCCAGTAGGAGCTTCTTAGAGCCCCCCACCGCCGTGGAGATGTCAATCTCTCCCTGCCACTGACACTCGCCAGCTCCCTTGCACACCTCATCGGGAGTAAATTCTGCCTTCACCACTGCGGATTCACCAGGTTCAAGGGTTACCGACTGCGTCGCATCCTTGAGCTTTTCGTTCTCCTCGATCTGAAGAGAAAGAAACGGGAGCAACAGCCCAGCTCCAGCGACATCGCCGTCGTTGAATATCAACTCAGTGCTTTTCAAAACGCAACGTCCTGATTGGGCGTCCTCCTCCGTGGCAACAACTCTCTCGCACACGTTGTCAAGGCAGGATGCTCCCGAGACATCGCCACATTGGGACCAGTGGGTACACGGGGTGTTCCGCTTGCAAACCCTTGAGTCGGGATCGCAAATCAGCCCGGTGGGATTGCTCGAATCGGGGCTGCACTCGGTGTTGTTAACACAGCTCGCCCCACCGTCGACATAGAGGGGGTCCAACCAGGGCAGGCAGACTGTTTTGTTAGACACACACCCCAGAGTTCCGGGGACACAGGCCGCTCCTTGGCCCAAAGTGGCACCATAAGACGGCGCAGACCGGGAGATTGTCGTGCCATCAGCATTGGGGATCACCTCCCTGCTCTTGGTCAGATAATAGGTCTGGGTCCATGGACCGGTGTTCAGAATTCTAAAGGTCGCGCGATAATCATCATTGTTCCGCGAAAAATCGGCTATGCGGATCTTCTTCGAGGTATCCTCCGGGCTCGTAATCGCAAAAGTGGCAACCCCCGCCGAGCCGAGCGGTTCGTACAGCACTGGCTCGTCGGCAAAGCAATGACCTCGACGATTATCTGGACTGCTGCTTTTGACCAGGACGCATACCTCGTTGGAGTTTTCACACCGCGGCTGGTTATTGTCCGTACATTCCTGGCGACAAACCCCCGATACGCACGCCTCATCTCCCTCGCAAGCCCAGGGCATGGAGGGTCCGCAAGTGGATGCACAGATCTTCTGCATGAGGCTGGGGTCGTAAACACAGCGTTGAAAGTCAGGACAATCCGGATCAATCTCACAGAAGCGCCATTGGTCCGTATTCACCTCCTCGTCGCCATAACAGCCGCCGTTTTGGCATATGCCTGTCTGCGCATAAATACACGCGGGGATAACGCCGTCGCTACAATTTATCAGGTCACCGTTGGCTGCTTTGAGCGGCTTGTCGTCACCACATAACGAAAAACACGGAGCCCCCTCCGTCCATTCAACATATTCACATTTTCCACCGAGCCCATCGGGGACACACGTTAAGCCGGCTTCACATTCCGTATCCTCTTCAGTGACCGTCAACCGACACTGACAGGACTGGGTGCCGGGATCACAGGGGACACAGGTTTCGGGGGTGGTGGGCCAGTCTGGAGCTCTATCACACCGAAATCCCCAGTCGCAGCGATCAGCTGTGGGCAGCACCGTGCTCGGGACACGGCAGGGTTCTCCAAATCCACCATCCACAGAGGCCGCATCCTTTTCGACCAGTCCCCCGCAGAAGCCATGCGAGCAGGTATCGTCCACACAAAACCCGTCGTTGGCATCGTCTCCGCCAACACAAGCGCAGCCCGTATCCCCCGGCCGGCAGGTGCGAGTTCTGCAAATCCCCGCTTCACATCGCATGGGCTCTTCAATGCCCTCCTTTACGGTGGCATCACAGGTCGTGCCACCCCGGCATCCACACCCCTCCTCCCCCGGAACACACGCGGGGGCAATACAGACATCGCCTCTGCAGACCGCAGCACCCTCGCAGGGAGAGTCCCCGCCAACCCGACACCCACAATCCAAACTGCCCTGAATACAGCAGCTCGTGGTGGACCCGGGCGGGTTGGTATATCCATCTGCGCAGCTGGTGCAGGTTGGCGCTCTCCAACCATCCTCGCACTCACAGGTCCCGTTACCATCAACACCGTCATTACAGGCGCCTTTGCCATTGCAGATATTCTCTGCGCCCCCGGGGCATTCGGAAGTACAGTTCAACCCGAAGAATCCATCAAGACAAGTGGTGCAAGAATCCCCGGCCCACCCCGTTTTGCATTGACATGCTCCATCAGCGTCGACCTCTCCCCGGTTGTTGCAGGTGGAGGCATCAGAAAACTCGCACTGAGCTCCGGCGTAACCATCTTCGCACACATCGCAGGCGTCACCCGCCCAATTGCCGGCGCAGGCGCAACTCCCCGCGGGGTTGACAACACCGTGGCCGTTGCAGGTGGTCTCGTTTGAAAAAGCACAGCCCGGCCCTATGTAGCCCAGTGCGCAATCACACGCATTCTCGATACACTCGAGGTTCCCAAATCCGCACTCCGCGCTCACCGAGCACGAGCACCCTTTTCGGTCTGCACCGCAGGATTTGCAGATGCCCTCAACGCACTCCAGCCCTCCGCCGCAGCGCACTTCATCACTGCATCCACAGTTCTCTGTCCCAGGAACCTCACACACCAGCGGTTCACGACACATGCCGTTTTCACAAAAGAGGCCAAAGCGACACAGAGTGCCCCCGACGCATGGGCAAGAGAGGACCCCCACATTACTGGCAGTGCAGACCACAGCTCCCGCCGTGGCAAGCCCCGCCACCGCGGTCTCCTTTTGCGTGCAGCCCTGGGCCAGGGTGATTAGCATTAACCCGATGGTCGCCCACCGAGAGGCTCTTTCCAACAACCCTGAACAGCGTTTAGTTTCGATCGAAAAATACACGTCGCATCCCCCCGTCACAATGAAGCCGACCCCGGCAAAACAAGCCGTGTTTCTCCGCAGAAACACGCTCGTTTGACCCTTAAAGTCTTCCTATGTTCCCCCTGCTCGTTGCCGGATGAAACACGGCTTCCACGGTCCAATTAGAACACACTACCTCTCGCCCACAAACCAACTAACCACGAGACAGAATCGCGAAAGGGAGGTGACATCCGCCCCCCCCCACTAGACCTGGCGCAACCAGCTGGAATAGCTTGGCTTTTCCCGGAGCCCCGTTTGGGTTCTGAAGATGGAGATCGTTCTTTTTATTGGACTGCTTTCGGAGTGATTTTATTCCCCCAAAAGCCCCTCACCAGACCAGCCGGCATGTCGAAACACCAGAACATTAAGCCGCCTGTGACGCTTATTTCAGAGGCACATCAAGGAGTCGCTGCACACCACCAGCAACAGCGTGCTCGCTGGTGAGCGTCCGAAAATAAAATAACGACACCACCACCCCGAAGGAGCAGAAGAGGGAGGTCACGTAGGAGGCGGAGATAAAGAACTCCAGCCACGAGAGCGTGGGGTTGCCCAGGTCTTTGTAGAGCATAAGCACCACCGAGCCCAGGTAGCCAAACGCGTCCGTGACGTAAATTAAAAAGCCGGCGGTGGCCACCGCCCCCACTGTGGCGATGAGGCGGTCAAAGAGAATACAACCAAAGGGGACATAGGCCGCGTAGAGCCCCAGGCCAATCAGGGTCATCCACGCCACCGGACCAATCATGCCCCCTTGATAGGCCAGGGTGCTCAGGCCCACCAGGGCGGTGCCGCCGAGCATGATAACGTGCACCCAAAGCAGCGCCTTGCGGTTGTCGTGGATAAACATCAAGAGGGCCAAAACCCCGAGCACGCCCAGGGTCACCGGCACCTCCGCCCCTGCCAGGAGCGCTGCGGACTCTTGCTGGTCAAACCCCAGGGATTCCCAGAGTTCGGTCGCAAAATTGTCCCGAAAATCTCGAAACGCCGTTAGCAGGATGTAAAGCAAGGTGAGGGGCAAGAGACCGGGCAGATAGGTCAGGAAAAACTCGCGCCGGGCTCGGGCGTCCATGGGGGCTCGTTCGGTTCGCGCCGCTCTATCCTCCGCGGTGGGCGGGGGAATGGAGGCGAGAAGAAAGACAAACACCAGCATGGGCACAACAAAGCAGGCGCCTGTGGCGAAGGGCATCCAGAATTCGGGAACCCCCATGTTGATCATGCTCTTCCCCTATCTTTTTACCACGCCGCTCGCAAGGATATAGCTGGCGCTCAAACCGATTCCGAGCTCTTCGGAGACCCTGCGTCCCTCGAGAAAGCCAAAGACGAGCCCCCAGACCATGCCCAGGGGGAGACCATTAAGCACAAGGCAGAGGATGTTCCACGGAGCGGGCACAAGAGCAAAGAGAAGCAGCGCGACCCAGGCGACCGCTATGCAGCCCCCAATGCACAGCGCTCGGCGCGTGGCGGGCATTTCACTAACGAATTTAATGCCGAGAAATTTCGAGACGCAGTAGCCCAGGACCTGAGCGATAATGAGAACGGTTTTGTATTGAACCACCAGCCCAAACGCACTCAGGGCGGCTACCTCCGAGTAGCTCGCGGCGGCGAAGGGTTTTCGAAACGCATACATGCTGAAATAGGAGCAAAAGGCTGCCATTATGGCGAAGCCCGAGAAGACCTGGGGCGATTGTCGAGACAACCATCGTTCTATTTTGAAAGAGACACCTCCCACTCGCCTATTCCCTGCCCTTCTGGGGACCACCCCCTCAGCCCTTCATAAAGGGGTGGCGGAAGGAACTCCACGAAATTCAGGACCACCACCCCCCTTTTTCGCAATGGTCAAGTGGGTGCGGCAGAAAGCCGAGGGCATCCCCCAGCAATGCCGGAAGGCCCCCGAACCAGAGCGCCCCTAAAGGCACAGGCTAATTCACTTTAAAGAGACAACGCGAAATCGGAATGGCCACGTCACGCAAGACGTAGAGGTAATAGGAAGCACCGCTGATCAGTTTGGGGGCCCTGCCCCTCTCGGGAAAGCGCTGCGTCGCCGAAGCGGGGACTTCCCCATAAACCAGCGGCGGCACGAAGGGCGCCTCGTAATGGGGAACATCCACACGCCACACCACCCCATCGGGCATGTCAAAGTTTGGCGGCAGCCCTGGGTTCTTAGCGTCCGCCTCCAATACGTAGAGATAGCGAGCCCCGCCCCCCTCCCAAAGCAAACGGCCCTCCTCGTCAATGCCCTCCCCCTCTTCACATGCCTCGGGGCTGTAGTCCTGCTGCCTCAGCAATGGCCCCCCCACATCAGGCAGGTCGCGGATATAGGACTCCCGGATCCCACGACGTTCAATTTCCCCCAGAAAAAAGCCCAGCATTCGGTCCACATCGGTGGTGGGCATGGCGCTTCTTTCCCGATCGAACCCATTGTTGTCAGCCGGGTCGAACGCCCCAAGCACACTTGAATCCGTATGCCCCGCAAACAATACAATCGCCTCGTCGCTCATGGTGTCCACCCACAGCGGACCGGCATCCACCGACCACCGGGAAGGCCCACGGGGAGCAGCATCTTCACTGTGGCAGCAAATGCAGGCGCTCGAGCGCACCTGGGCTTTTACCCATTCGGCCTCGCGCAACCACGATGCGTCCTCCAGGCGCGGGTCGCTCTCCGGGGGGATCTGCCACGGGGGGAGTGGGTAATAGGGACGATTGGTATGAACGATGCTGCAATCACCATAGTCCACAAATCGGCGTCCCTCTTCGGTGCTCCCTGAGATCAGATTCCAGGTGCAGACCTCCCCGTCACTCTGGCCGGGAGGCTCCCCCTCAAGCGCTGGCTTGCACGTCCTGGTGGGCCATTGAAACACCGTCGAGTCCGCAGAATCCGTGGACATGGGCGGTGTTTCATAGCCTCTGCAATTCTCGGCCGCTTCAAACACGCCCCCCGCAAACGCGGTGCATGCCATCGCCCCAGCAGAGCATTCCCGAGCCTCCTCCCCTCCTATCGACAGAACATAATCCAGACCGTCGTCAGGGGTCACCACGCAGCTGCCAAGGACCGAATCCAAATCACAAGCTGCCCCCTCCGCCCATTCACCAGGAGACCCGAGCGGCCCTTGAAGGCAATCGTCTGTGGCTCCCTCGACGGTCCAGGCGGCTCCGGAATACAGTTTGCACTCCTCATTCGACGAGAAGGGATTCACATAATAACAAGTCCCCACCGCCTGCGGCGCTTCAGCCGCCGTGTTTCCGGTCGAGAAGAGTCCGCAGCCAGCCGCCATCAATAACCAATAACCAACCAGCCCTCTAGAAATCAATTGTCGCATTGCTCGCACGCCTCTCATGATCGAATCATCCTCAGTGTCCCCTCCCCGCCCCGGGCTCCTACTAATCCCTCCTCCAAACAGCAACTTCGAAAAGCGAGTTGCCTTTGCAGGGGGCAACAGTCGTTGGCTCCCCCAAGAAAGACAGCACGGGATAAGACAGAGTGATGAACGCCCGGCTTTATTCACTCCTCCCCCTCCTGGATTCAGAAAAAAACCAAATCAAGAAAAGATTTCGGTCTTTTTTACGCAACCATTCCCGACAACTCGCCGATAATTCTTCTGCAGCTCCGTCTGGTTCTGTCCCGCCATAACACCTCGCCACCAGCCCCCCATTGCAAGGATAAGAATATGGCTCCCCTCAACAAATTAAAAAACATTACCAAAACCTGGAATCTTCACTCCGACAAAAAAGTGTGGACCAGCACTTATTGGCCCATGGCCAACATGTCTGGGGTCAAGGGCGGCAAGCCCAAAGAAAACCTCTGGGCTGATGGAGGGTGCCTCGACAAATTCGACCGCGTCCTTGAGAAACGGGGAGAAGCCAGCGGAGCGAAGGCCTTTGAAAAAGTGCCAGCCCTCAATTGGATCACCGGGAGTGAAGAGCCCAGCGGCTTCTATGTCCCCAACAAGACCGTCCGGGAAGACAACGTGGAGATCACCACGGGCGTGAGCCTCAGAGACACTGGCAAACTCTCCAAAAACAAAAAACTGGATTTCCTGGATGAATTCGACAACTTCGGCGAAGACGGTGAAACCACCGGTTCCATGGATGTTGGCTGGTGGGGCAGCTGCGACGCCGTAGCTCTTGCGGGGATGCTCTTTGAGGCCCCTAAGCGGGCTGTTACCATCGATGGGGTCACCTTCACCCCAAATGACATTAAGGGCCTCCTTGTGGTCATCGCAGAAAGCCAGGCCGGGCGTGAGCAGGCCGTAGGAGACCGCTACCACGGCAGCCCTGACTCCGTGCGCCTGCACGACGGAGAGGTTCTCAAGGGCACCATCACCAACATGATCATCGATGACTTCAGAGAAGGAAATTTTCGCAGAAGCCGCAACGATGACTCGATTACCCGAAAAAACCTCAGCGAGGATGTCATCCTCGAAAGCGCCGACGGGACCACACAAACCATCCCTGCCAGCGAGATTTATTCCGTCACCCGTGAAGATGACGAGAGCCTGTCCCCCGCGCTCTTTCACAAAACAGTCAAACGGTGGCTACGGCAAAACCGGCCCTTCGCCATGGACTACGACCCGGGCTCCCACGTGTGGAACGACAACTTCGACGGCGCGGTCATCGACAAATCCACAGAAGTCCCCGATGACATCGAGGTGGAATACCTTAATGGGCACGAGGGCCCCTACTCCGGCGGAAGGCTCGCCTTTTACAGCTGCAAGGTGTTCAAGGGCGACAAGCTGCAACGAGAGTTTGGCTATTGGATTGAAAAGAAGGACGGCCGGGAAGTGAACAGCGGTTGGATCCTCGACGGCGAGTACGACAACAACCCGGATTTCCTCTGGCGAACCGCCAACAAAAGTGACTCGGGCTTTATTGATACAAAAAACGAGCGAAATCCCTTCGTTCTCCCGGCCCTGGTAGAAGAAATTTACGAGAAGTCAATCGCCTGATCCGACACACTTCTTGAAACTTATTCACGGGACACCTGCCTCTCTCCAGAGAGTGATGGGTGTCCCGTTTTTTTGTGCCCGAAAAATGGGATAAACCCCTGCAAGAGCCGCACAACAAAGGGCTCTGAAGAAGTCGCGAGAAGTCGAAAAGAAGGGAAGGAAGTTGGTGGGCGAAGAGGGTGTCGAACCCCCG
>JAZAIZ010000340.1:0-1234 GCA_036230545.1 Myxococcota bacterium | reverse complement strand
GGGGGTGCCGGTGGCTGGTGCCCGGGTGGTGTTTTCCCGCCTGGAGGCCGGGCTCTCTCGGGAGTTTGCCACCTCCACCGATGCCAAGGGTAATTACCGGGTTCAGCTGGATGTTCCCGATCCTGATCCCCTCTCTTATGAGGTGGTGGTGGAGCCCCCAAAATCCGCAGGATTTCCACGTTTTCGTCAGATATTGTCTGTGGAGGAGTCTCTGGGCTTCACCCATGACGTTTGTCTGTTTGCCCCCTCTTTTGTGTATGGGCGGGTCCTTGGGCCCGCGCGGCAGCCCCTTGAAGGCGTTGTTATCTCAGTGTATTCGACCCAATTGGGGACCACGGAGGACCCCTTGCTTGTTGGACTGGGAAGAAGTACAGAGCAGGGACAGTTTGTTATCGCTCTACCCATTTTGGAATAAAATGCTGCAAAAAAGCACCCTCGGCCGTTCAGCGGTTGCCCTACCGATTATTTGTATGATCCTTGGCTCCGCGTACATTCTCTTCAGCAACCTGGGGCAATCGCTCTATGGAGATCCCGCCGCCCTTTCTTCGCGTGAATATTGCGTAGAGACGGCGATTTACCTTTGGGATTCCCTTGAGAGAGACATCGCTCATCAGGTCTCCACCACCGGCGTCTTTACGGCGCCGACATCGACCACCTCGGTGGGCGTTAACGAGCACCTGCAGGCGGTCTTCGCGCAGGCGAAGGAACGGTGCCTCGGTCAACCAGAGAGTGATCCTGCCATCGTGAGACTCTACGAGGCTCTCGAGCAGCAAAAGGCGGCGTATCAAGCCTGGCGACAGGTTGCAGGAGAGCTGCGAGAGGGCTTTGTTCGGGACTACCAGGCTTCTCTGAGTGAGTTCACGCTTCGTTAAGGTGACGATGGCGCTCGGCCACCGCCGTATAGTGCTCCGCTGAGAGGAGTATCTCGTCGCGTTCGCCGTCTCTGAGGGGGCGGACCACACGGCCGGGGCTGCCCAGCACGAGGGATCCTGCAGGGATGTGAGTGCCTGGGGTCAGGAGTGTGCCCGCGCCAATTAACGAGTCCTCCTCCACCACCACGCCGTCCATGAGAATCGAGCCCATCCCCACCAGGATGCGGTCCTTCAGGGTGCAGCCGTGCAGGATCACCCGGTGCCCGACGGTGACATCGTCTCCCACGATGGTGTTGAATTGATCCGTCGTGACATGAACGACGGAGAGGTCCTGAATGTTGGTTCTGGCTCCCACGGTGATG
>JAZAIZ010000339.1:0-4843 GCA_036230545.1 Myxococcota bacterium | reverse complement strand
TGACCGGGAGTCTCGATGCTGTTGCCAAAGCATCGACCGACAGCGCGAAAGCGGGTGTGGAGTTGGCCATTGGTTTGGTGGGAGTGATGGCCTTTTGGCTGGGCTTGATGCGGGTGCTCCATAAGGGAGGCCTCTTGACCGCCATGGCGAAGGTGATGCGGCCCGTGATGACGCGGCTCTTCCCGGAGGTGCCGCCGGACCATCCGGCGATGAGCATGATGATCCTCAACATGGTATCCAACATGCTGGGACTCGGGAACGCTGCCACTCCCTTTGGCCTTAAGGCCATGATGGAATTGAACAAGCTCAACCCTCGTAAGGGCACCGCGACCAACTCCATGGCGCTCTTTCTGGCGATTAACACGTCGGGGCTGGCGGTGCTGCCCACGGGTATGATCGCCATGCGGGCCTCGATCGGGGCCAATGCTCCTGGCTCCATTTTTCTTACCACCATTTTGGCGACCATGATGTCGACGGTGGTGGCCATCGGAGTGGCCAAGGTGTTGTGTCGTTTGCCCCGTTATCGGCTGGAGCCTGCGCTCCCTGGCGGGGGTGAGGTGGAGGTGGTGGAGGAGTCCGCGCAGGCGATTGACACCACGGCCGCTGAGGAGGAGTTCTCTCAGGGGATGCAGGAGGCAACTTCTCGAGAGCGGTGGACCGGTCGGTTGCTGGTTGTTGGGGTGGTGCTGGCCTTTGGTTTGGCCTTGCAGCGTCGCGCTGCAGAGGTCGTGGAGGGAGAGCTTCTTGGTTGGGGAGGCGCCCTGCGCTCGGCGGTGACCGATTGGCCTTTGGCGATTTTAATTGTGGGTTTTGTGTTGTTTGGGGTGTGTCGCGGTGTGAAGGTCTATGATGCCGTGGTCGAGGGGGGAAAAGAGGGCTTTGATGTTGCCATTAAAATCATCCCCTATCTGGTGGCGATTCTCGTCGCCGTGGGGATGCTGAGAGCGTCGGGAGCCATTGACATGTTGGTGGACATCCTGGAGCCCCTGACGACGTTGATCGGCATGCCGGCGGAGACATTACCCATGGCGTTTCTGAGGTCTCTCTCGGGTTCTGGCGCCTTTGGGGTCAGCGCTGAGTTGATGAACACCCATGGGCCGGATTCGCTGATTGGAAACATTGTGTCCACGATGCAGGGCAGCACAGAGACAACCTTTTATGTTCTGGCTCTTTATTTTGGTGCGGTTCAGGTGCGCAATGGTCGACACACCCTTTGGGCCTGTTTGGCGGCCGATGCCATGGGAGTTTTGGCCTCGGTGTGGTTTTGTCGGTGGCTTCTTACTTAATCGCGCTGATTCTGTGATTTGGGCAGCTCACGCATTTTGCGGCGGGCCAGGGGAGCGAGGGCGTTGGCCTCGCGGAGAGCCTGCTTCGCTTTTTTCGGCTGGTTTCGTCGTTTGTAATATTGGGCGAGCTGGTAGCGATAGAACGCCAGCTCTGGCTTGAGTCGAATGAGGGTCAGGAACGCCTTCTCGGCCTGGGGGTAATTTCGGGTTGTTTCGTAGAGACGAACCAGGGTGGCCCAGGCGCTGAGGTGATTGGGATCGCGACGGGTCATGGCTTCGAAGATCCGGGTCGCGGCAGGGAGATCTCCTTGCAGTTCAAAGCAAAGTCCCGTCTCAAAGTGAGCGGCCTCCAGGCTGGGGCGGAGTTCAAGAGCTCGTTTAAAGCTCGGGAAGGCCTGAGTGCAATCCCCGGAGTCCTTTCGGTGGCGCCCCAACTCCAGGTGAGCCCGAGGATTGGTGGGGGCGAGTGCCACCGCTTTTTGCAGCGCCTCAAGGGCTTTAGGGCTGTCGGGGGTGGCGCTCTGTAGCGCTTTGCCTAATTGGAGGTGGGCCAGTCCCCACTTGGGGCGGAGAGTGGTCGCGTGCTGGAAGGATTGAGTCGCCTGATTAAATCGCCCATCCTCCATTGCCTTTAGCCCTGCCTGAAAGTGACGTTGGGCAGGATTTTGGGGCAGTGGCGCTCCGATAAGGGGCGGGCAGAGCAGCAGTCCTGTTAGGAAGATGAGCATGATCATTGGTGCTTTCATGCTGGGTAGATAGGGGAGGATGGCGTCGACAGCAAGCGGGATTCCGGGTGTATTTGAGCCCTTGCCCACTGGGGACACAGGGGGTAGGAGGCGCGGCATGCTATTGGTTATTGATGTGGGAAATACCCAAACCGTTTTTGGGGTGTACGAAGGGAGCGTCCTGAGACACCATTTTCGACTCGCTACAGATCGAAAGCGCACCCATGATGAATACGGGGTTCTCTTCAGGGAGATCCTCAACGATATGGGGGTGGAGGTGCAGGCAATTGCGGGAGTGTGCCTGGCGAGTGTGGTGCCTCCTCTCACGCAGATTTTTGTCCGAATGAGTGAGGCGCGTCTTGGTATCTCCCCCCTGGTGGTGGGACCTGGATGCAGAACGGGGATGCCCATCCTCTATGACAATCCACGGGAGGTCGGAGCCGACCGTATCGTTAATGGCGTGGCGGGCTACGAACGATTCAAGGTGGAGTCGGGGGACCGTCCCGGTGTCATCATCGTCGAGTTTGGGACCGCGACCACGTTTGATGGGGTCTCGCCCCGGGGAGAGTATCTCGGTGGGGCCATCGCCCCAGGGGTGGGGATCGCATCTGAAGCGCTCTTTCTGCATGCCTCGAAGCTCCCCCGAGTTGATTTGACCATGCCGAAGTCCTCCATTGGCAAGACGACCGTCTCCAGTATGCAGGCCGGAATTCTCTTTGGCTATGTGGGACTTGTGGACGGGATGGTGGAGCGTATGAAGGCGGAGCTGCCCTACCGTCCTCGTGTCATCGCCACCGGTGGCATCGCCGGGTTAATCGCTGAAGAATCTCGCTTTATTGAAGAAGTGGATGATTTCCTGACCCTGGAGGGTTTGCGGATTATCCACCATCGAAATCATTAGCGTCGCGTGGCTTTGAGGAGCCAGAGTGGGCCATGGGGGGGAGTGGCACGTCGAGATGCTCCAGAGGGTCCAAGGCCTTGCCCCGACGGGTGAGTTCGAAGTGGAGATGGGGGCCGGTGCTGCGCCCGCTGCTTCCCACCCTGCCGATGGCCTGGCCCTGGGTAATACAATCCTGAGGAAAAACTGTAATTTGAGAGAGGTGGGAGTAAACAGTCCTGTAGCCCTCGGGGTGCGTTACGATCACCTGGCGGCCGTGTTCCTGGTTCCAGCCTGCCGAGGTGACTTGTCCCCCTGCCGCGGCGGTGACGATGGCACCGTAGGGGCTCGCTAAATCGACCCCACGGTGAAAAGAGTGGTCTCGAGTGATGGGATCGAGGCGTTTACCGAAGAGGCTGCTGATGGCCGTGGGCTCCACGGGCCATCGCATGATTAGAGGCTTTTTCGAAGAAGGCCCCGAAGAGAGCCCGGTGCTTTGAGTAAGTCGGCTTTTTTCTCGTGGGGACTGATAAGGAGAAGAGGGGTAGGGGAGATTCTCCCAGGAGGTTGGTGGTGGAGGCGCCCACGTAGAGCAGGACAAGAGAAGGAGGGGAAGCAGCGCTCGGTGCATGGATTGGACTCTATCCCAAGGGCGAGGGATGCGCTATGGACCAGGCATGGTTGAAGATAGGGAAATGAACGACCGAGGATGGATGCTGGAGGCGCTTGAGGAAGCCCGACTTGCCGCCGATAAGGGGGAGGTGCCCGTTGGTGCGGTCGTGATTTATGACGACAAGGTAGTGGGGCGGGGCCATAATCTGAGGGAGGGAGACGCAGATCCTCTCGCTCATGCCGAGATCCTGGCTATTCGCGCCGCGGCTCAAACCCTGGGGCGCTGGCGTCTATCGGATTGTACGCTCTATGTGACCCTCGAGCCCTGCCCCATGTGTGCGGGGGCGATTGTGAACTCCCGGCTTAAGCGACTTGTGTATGGGGCGGTGGATTTAAGGGCGGGGGCGGTGCGTACGGTGTTTCAACTCTGTGATGATCCTCGACTTAACCACCGGGCAGAGATTGAGGGTGGGGTGGAGGCCGACGCATGTGGTCGAATTCTCACGGATTTCTTTGCCGCGCGGCGAGCCGCGAAGAAGGCTCGCCGATCGGAAGAATCTTAGGGGGCTGGGGGTTTAAAATGAGCGGAGGTTCTTGTTTTTCTGATGTCCATGGGCTAAAGCACCCTTGCCTTTGATGGGGACCCCGCGCAACAGCCGGGGAAGCTTCATGGGATGTGGAGTGATGGCCGAGCTGGTTGAAGGCGCGTGACTCGAAATCACGTGTGCCGCAAGGTACCGGGGGTTCGAATCCCTCTCGCTCCGCCAACAAGGGTCGATAGATTTAGTGGCATCAAGAAGGTTAAAGCTTCTCGATAACAACCTAAGGGTTTTGCTACTAAAAGCTCTTTTAAATGATAGCAGTTGCAGCGCTTAAGCGCTGCTTTGAGACAGTTCGGCCCTGATGACCGGCTGTGAGTGAATCCGCCAGGTCCGGAAGGAAGCAACGGTAGCGCGCAGTTGGGGTGTTGGGTAGCCGGGCTGTCACCTTAAGATGTTGATGGAGTGGTGACCGAGAGGCCGATGGTGCACGCTTGGAAAGCGTGTGTAGGGCAACCTACCGAGGGTTCGAATCCCTCCCGCTCCGCCATCAACCTTCTTAAGTTGTTCTTACTTTTCCCCAATTACATATTATTTCTCGCAGCTAAGGATTCGAACCCTCCGGGTTTCGCTTCGGCTGATATCTCCAGGGTAAATTGCTCCCTGACGGTCGCATTTTCCCCAGGAGCTACACGCCTCGCACCCTCCCGCTCCGCCATCAACCTTCTTAAGTTGTTCTTACTTTTCCCCAATTACATATTATTTCTCGCAGCTAAGGATTCGAACCCTCCGGGGTTCGCTTCG
>JAZAIZ010000338.1:0-2598 GCA_036230545.1 Myxococcota bacterium | reverse complement strand
CCCGTTCGGAGGAGCCGGAGGCCGGCGTAGAGGACGCGTTCTCGGGGTTGAAAGGGCTGTCGCTCTTTTGGGTGCCCGCCTACGAAGACACCCCGGAGGGTCGCAAGCGCTTTGTGCAGATCGATCGTGTGGAGGAGAAGATTGGGCACCATGCCTCTCCCACCTGTGCACTGGTCTTTGACCGGACCCCAGCTCACTTGATTGGCAAGCGGGGCGAGGGTTTTAAGCTGATGCTTAAGTTGATGAACAATGCCCGCATTAGCGTGGGCTTTGAGTCTCTTGGCTTGAGCGAGGCAGCGCTGCGAATATCCCGGGAGTATGCTGCTGAGCGACGCTCCATGGGCAAGAGCATTGACCGGCATGAGATGATCTTCGAATACCTTGAGACGATGGAGACCGAGACCCAGGCGGTGCGAGCGCTCTTGATGGAGTCGGCCTATCTCAATGAGCAGGCGGTGCGGGCGGAGTTTCGCGTGCGGGCCCTGGGGGATCGGGACCCGAAGCAATCCCGTCATTATGCAGAGTTGAGTAAACACTACGAGAAGAAGACCCGTCGCTACACTCCCCTGGTGAAGTTTTATGCGGCGGAGAAGGCGGTGGAGCACGCGCGCATGGCGATGCAGATCCATGGGGGATCGGGTTACACCACCGAGTATGGAGCTGAGAAGCTTCTGCGCGACGCGCTGGTGTTGCCCATCTATGAGGGGACGACTCAGATTCAGGCTTTGATGGCTACCAAGGACACCTTGATGGAGATCGCCCGGCATCCCCAGGAACTCGTCAAAGAGAGCGCTCAGGCTCGCTGGCGCAGCGTTACGGTGCGGGACCCGCTTGAGCGGAAGGTGGCGAAGATTCAGGCGCTCTGTCTTGGGGCTCAGCAAAACCTTATCTCCCGGGTGGCGGGGGCCAAGTTCAAGGCGCTTCATGGGGTGCCCCTGACCGCGTGGGCTTCCACGTTTATGAATTGGGATCCCAAGGTTGATTTCGCGCCGGCGCTGCTTCATGCGGAGCGTTTGACCACGATGCTGACGGACGTCGCTGTGGCTGAGATCTTGATGAAGCAGGCGCGCGAGTTCCCCGAGCGGCGTGAGCTTCTTGAGCGCTTTGTGGAGCGGGCCCTTCCTCGGGCGCAGTATTGCTCTGATATGATCGCCACCACCGGTGACCGTATCCTGGACAAACTCTACGGGCAGGATACGGCGGCTAAACAAGCGACCCCTGCGGCATAAACACCTAAGGGGAACTTTCGGACCATGCCCGTCGCGGCGTCGCTGTGACGGGCTCTGGAACACTTTTTTCAGGGCGGCTCTTCTTCACTCCACGCTTGGCCTCTTGTGTCGTTGGAGTTCATTTTTCGATAGTTCTGTCGGCGCTGATGGGATGGACGCGCTGGTCGATTGTGTTGCGAAACTTATCTGTTTTCGCTATCGGCACTCCTCAAATTTCTTCGCTAATGTCTGGCGAGATGGGAGGAACAATATGTTCATCGAGTTGTTTAAGAAACGATCACTGTATCCCCTGGGGGTGTCGCTCGCGTTGATTGGCGCCCCTTTGAGCGTCGCTTCTGCGGCTGAGGCCGAGGCAGAGGAGCCCAAAGAGGAGGTTGAAGAGTTGGTGGTGACAGGCTCGCGCATTAAGCGCATGGACCTGACCACCCCCGCGCCGGTGACGGTGCTGACTCGTGAGCAGATCGACGCGGAGGGGTTGGCGTCCATTGGGGACATTCTGCAGCACCTCCCTTCTCAGTCCAACGCATCTAACACTCAAGCTAACAATGGGGGCGATGGCTCCACCCGCGTGAGTCTGCGTGGTCTTGGGAGTGGTCGAACGCTGGTGCTCTTGAACGGTCGTCGTTTTGTCGCCGGGGGAACCGGGGCGAACTCGTCGGTGGACCTCAACGCGATCCCCGCGTCGGTGGTGCAGCGGGTGGAGGTGCTCAAAGATGGCGCGTCCGCGATTTATGGCTCGGACGCCATCGGTGGGGTGGTGAATATTATCACCAAAACCGGCTTTGATGGGGTTGAAGGGACGGCATTTTATGGCGTCACTGGTGACGGGTTGGCCGACACCATTGACTTGAACGTCACCACGGGTCACCGCACGAAGAAAGGGCATATTCTCTTTTCGGCGGGCTACCATCAGCAGCGCCCCCTGTGGACCGGCGACCGAAAGTTCAGCAACACCGACAAGGCTTATGACTGGAGTCTCAACGACGGGACCTGGGACCCTAACGGCAGCAGCGCCACCCCCGAGGGGCACATTATTGACTGGAACGCGACCGCTCCGGAGGATTTAACGCCTGAAGAGCAGGCCGAATGGGACGCGCAATACAAAGGCAACGCTGCCTGGAACGCCCTGCCCACAGACGCAGAAGGGGAGCGTGATTTGCATCGGGACCCCGTGACGGGGCAATGGCGAACGTTTGACCCTTCCGGCAACTCCGACAGCGGCACCGGTGACCTCTACAACTATCAGCCCGAGAACTACCTCTTGACCCCACAGCGCCGGATGACGCTCTTCTCCACCGGGAGTTATGATCTGAGCTCGTCGGTGCGGAGTTATTTTGAGGCCAGCTACACCAACCGACGCTCGCGACAA
>JAZAIZ010000337.1:0-17941 GCA_036230545.1 Myxococcota bacterium | reverse complement strand
GATTCAAAGCCTCCTGCAAACTCACTTCTAACCCCCCCCAGGCCCCGAAGAGCTGACAACACTTCGGGGCCTCTCCCCATCTTCCTCTGGGAACGCCTCGCCTGCTGTGATAAGCGCCCGCCATGGTCCACTCCCCCTACGACGTCGCGTGGTACGACTCCCAGCAATTCTCCCTGCACATCAACCGTGAGACCCATCCAGAGTGCCCCGAGCGGCTGGACGCCATTCGCAACGAGCTGCAACGCAAAAACCTCGACTCCCGCCTGCGCCTGACGTCCCCCACTGCGGTGAACACCGAGCTGCTAAAGAAGATTCACACCCCGGCCCATGTCCACCGTGTGCAAAGCACTTGCGCCGAAGGGCCGGCGCTGCTTGATGCCGACACCGGAGTGGTGGAGGCGTCCTTTGAAGCGGCCTGTCTCGCCGCGGGGGCGGTGGTTGACGCGGTCTCCTTTGTGTTGGGCGGCGAGAATCGACGGGCCTTCTGCTCCCCCCGACCACCCGGCCACCACGCCGTTCCCGATCGGGCCATGGGCTTTTGCCTCTTCAACAACATCGCCCTGGGTGCCCAGGCTGCCCTTGAGACTCCCGGGGTTGAACGCGTGGCGATCCTTGACTGGGACGTCCACCACGGTAATGGCACCCAGGATATCTTCTGGGAGCGCGACGACGTCTTCTTCGCCAGCATCCATCAACACCCCTTTTATCCCGGCAGCGGCGCCGCCACCGAACGCGGAAAAGCGCGAGGCGAGGGGTTCACCCTCAACTGCCCCCAGGCCGCCGGCGCAGGGGATGACGACTTGCTGCGAGCCTGGACCGAGACCATCGCGCCAGCGCTGGAGCGCTTTGAACCGAATTTATTATTCATTTCCGCAGGCTTTGATGCCGACTACCGAGACCCACTCGGGGGCATGAGCGTCACACCCCAGGGCTTTGAGAACCTCTCACGAGCCGTTTTGGAGTGGAGTGAAGCCTGCTGTGGGGGCAGGGTGATCTCCGCCCTGGAGGGGGGCTACAACGTAGCAGCCCTCGGAGAAGATGTCGCCATCCACGTCGAGACCCTCCTCGGATAAACCCTGGCGCACCTTTCCTTCCACCGCACCACTCTTCACTCCATGGGTTCCCTTTCGCGCACAACTCCTCTAGAGTGGTGGCCCTCTGCAAGAGGGCTCCTCTCCCCCGCCACTGAGGCCGCTTTGGCTTTGGTTTAGGGTGATAAATATCGTATGATGAGAGATGGCAGAGAGGACGGTGCTCGCCCCGTCGTAAAACAATAGAATAAACTCCCCGAAGGGACCGTGGCGCATATGGCAAAAGACATCTTCGTCTTAAATGACACCGAGAACTCGTTGGACTCTCTGATCGAGAGCCTTAGCCAAAACGGGTATGCGCCCCACAGCACCAACGACGCCGATGACTGCGTTGAGCTGCTGGACCAGTGGCAACCCCTCGCCATCATCGTCAGCCTCAAGACCATCGGGGCCCTCGATTCGGTTCAAGCCATCCGAATGGATCCCAACGCCGAGAAAGTGCCCATCATCTTTTTGGGCAACGAAGAAGACGACGCCAACGACCAGGCCGCCGCCGAAAAGCAGGGGGGAGCCTACTACCTTCAGCTACCCCTGGAAGACGGGCAGATCATCGAGGCCATGGAGGTCCTGGTAGAGAACGGTCACATCGACGAGGAGTCAATCGAGGCGGCCCCCGCCAACGCCCCGGCCATCGAAGAACCCAGCGACGACCAGGAACTCCAGGCTTTTGACAAAGCCTTTGACGAGGCCTTCCCCACCGATGAAAAGGTGAGCGAGGAGGCTGTGGAGCCAGAGCCGGAAGCAGAACCAGAACCAGAGCCGGAGCCAGAACCAGAGCCGGAGCCGGAGCCTGAACCGGAGCCTGAACCGGAGCCAGAACCGGAGCCAGAACCGGAGCCAGAGCCGGAACCAGAGCCAGAACCGGAACCAGAACCGGAGCCTGAACCGGCACCAGAGCCGGAGTAAGAACCTTAACCATAAGCGGAAGTGCAACCTGAGGAAGCTGCGACGCAAGCCGAGGGCGAAGAAGCGCCAGAGTCGGAGCCTGAAACAGAAAATCTCGAGGCCCCCGAGGCTGAGGACACGAGCGCAGAAGAGCCTTCGCTTGAGCAACTGCTCGATGGACACCCCCTCCCCCAACCGATCCCCACCGAGACCAACGAGCAAGACGATGACGCGCGGGCCGCCCATGTCCAGAGCGTGATCGCCCAACGCAAAGCCTCGGCCGAGGAGGCCGACGACACCCCCGCAGATCCGCCGCCCAAACCCTCCCTGCTGAAGCAACACGGTGCTCGCGCAGCCGCGGTCCTAATCCTGGTGGGGGCCGCCATCGCCGCCTACACCTACTTTACCCGCCCGACCCCCGTGCTCACCGCCCAGGTGCAGCCCGCCCGGGTTCCCACCCCAACCGAAACCGCCGCAAGCTCCGCGGTGGTGGTTCGCGACACCTGGCTGCGCTTTAAAACCGCGGGCAAGATAGGGGAGCTCAGCGTCTCGGTCCCCTCCCGGGTCAAGGAGGGAGACATCTTGATGCGTCTGGTGGCTCCCCCCGCCATCGCCAAAAAGGTCAAGAGAGCCACCCAGGTCTTTGAAAAAGCAGACAAGACCCTCAAGGCCCGCAGCGCAGCCTCAGAGAAGCTCCGTCAGGGACTCAAAGAGAGGCAGACAAAGCTCGCCGGGATCATCGAAGAGATCGCCGACCGAGAGGAGGCCGCAGAATCCCCCAGGACCATTCGAGCCCTGAAGACCACTCGAAAGGTTCTCCAGATCAACATCAACGCGGCCCAAAAAGAACTGAAGAGGGCTGCCAAAAAAGAAAAACAGGCCAGCGCGCGACAGAAAAAAGCCGGCAAAAAACTCGCCCGACTTCAAAAACGCCTGAACCGATACAGCCTCAAGGCCCCCTACGACGGGATGGTCATGGCCCTCGAGGAGCCTGAAACAGGCAGGGTGCGCCCCAGAGACAAGCTGATTCGACTGGTCGATCTCACCCTGGTGCGGGCCACCTTCACCGGCGACGCGCTACCCTCCCACGCCCTTGGTGACGAGATCCTCGTGGGCCACTCCGAGCACAGCTTCCTCAAGGGCAAAGTAAGCGCCATCCCCACCCGGAAGAAACCCCACCTGCAGGTTGACATCCTCGATCCCACCACCAACATCGGCAAGGTCGACGCTGAGAGCATCTACCTCTTCACCAACTTCCGCGAGCACACCTATCGGGTCCCCCAACCTGCGCTGGTCAAAAACGCCGCTGAGGGCTTCACGGTGCTTGTAATGCGGGACGGAAAAGCAGAAGAGATCTCCGTAGACGTCCTCAACTACGACAGCGCCAACAACGATGCCCTCATTGAGGTCCCAGGGGCAGCCCTGCGCAAGGATGAAGCGGTCATCATCTCCACCGAAGAGGGCCTCTCCGCGGCCGCGGTGAGCCCCGGCAGCAGCGTCTCCATTCCCCTGGAGACCGCCGCCGAGCCGGAGGCCAGCCAAACCATCCCTCCTCCATCCACTGAAGGGTCCTAGGCCCGAAGCGCCGCGCTCAGCCTCCCCTTAGAAGCGCCAGTAGATTCCGACAAAGGGTGCATCAAGGTGAATCAGGAAGCGCAGAGTCTCGCTGTAGGCCCACATCACACCAAAATCCACGCCAATCTTAGGACTATCGTCCCTCAAAATGGCGGCATAATCGGGGTCATAGAAAAACTCCCCCAAGAGCTTGAACCCGCGGGAGACGTCAATATCAAAGGCGCTGTAGACCCGAAAGCTCGGCCGCTCAGCCCAGCTCCACTCGTCGGTGTGCACCTCGTTCATCTCAAAGATGCCCCCAAGGTGCAGGCTCATTCGCCCTCCCCGCTCCATGAGCCGCGAGAAGGTTGAGGCGAGATAAAGCTGCGTTCTCCAGCCTTGCCGTGGCTCATAGTCGGAGTAGGTTCGAGAATCGCAATCGGCTTGACTGGTAGGCCTCCCCGCATCATGGGGCTCCAGTTCCCCATCTTCATAACCGTCACGGGACTCTCTCCACCGTCGAACGGTTTGGCTCCCGAGATCCACCCGGCTCTCGCCCCTTCGATCACACCAATTGTTCCATTCATCCTGTCTAAAAACAGAGTCTTCGGTGTATTGTGTGCGCTTGTCTGCCAGATGTCCAAAGAGCTCGCCACGCACTCCCACCGAGACAAAGGTCTCCAACCCCTCACTCCGGCTCTCAAACACATTGTACTTAAGCTCAAGATTCGGATTAAACTCCCCCCCGATAAACCCAACAAACTTAACCACGTTGACCGACATCAACAAATCATCGCTCAACCCGTAGCCCATGGACAACCCGCTCACATAGATGTCCCCCTCCTCAAAGGTGTAGCCGGTGGGGTCAAAAAAGATATCAATCAAAGGCTCGATGGAGTGGCTAAAGCCCTCCCCCTCCCGGGCCTTGCCCCCCTGGGGCAAGAACTCAGAAGCGCCACCTCGACCACCACCAACGCTCCCCGCGGGGCGACGACCTTCAAGATTTTTCTCGAACGATTTAACGTCCCCTTTGGGAATGGTCAGAGTCCCCATGCTGGTTTGCAGCACATAACTCTCCGCGCTCTCATCCACCAGAGTGCCCACCACCGTGGAGCCGTCGTTGAGGCTCAGGCGCAGGTGGGTCTTCTTCAAGTCGGCTTTGTTCACCCGCAGCTCGCCAAAGGGGGTCTTGACCCGATAATAATCCTCCCCCTCCTCGATCAGGGTGCCCTTAACAACAGATCCATCCTTTAGAATGTAGGTTTTGACCTCATCGGGCGCGTCGCTTTGCGCCACCCCCGGGACCGCCCATGCCATAGATAAGAATAAGAAAGTCACCCATACGATGCGTTGAAGCATAATCACCACTCCTTCTGATGGTAAGAAGACCCCTATGGCGTCGCACAAAACCGAGTCTCACACAAACAGGCTCCAAAACAATGGCCCCTGATTCACGCCTTCAGGCTTGCAGTGGCCGGGGCGGGAGGTTTAGGGTAGAACTCACCAAAGGGGAACCTTATGCAATCAGCGCTCTCTCAACGGCCCATCACCTGCCTCATTGGCGTTCTCTTCCTCCTCACCAGCGCCTGCGCTGATGTCGACGCCACCCTCAACGTCGCGGAGTCCTTCACCCTCGACAGCACCGACCTCACCGACGGCACCACCCTGGAGATCGACCTCAGCGGCAAGATCCCGGAAGGCACCGCCCACCTGCAGGTGCGCAAAGCGACCCTCACACAATTTACTTTCTCGGCCACATGCACCGGCATTTTGCTCCCGGACATCTCCATGGACAGCGACTTGATCTCCATCGAGGCGAGCACCGCCGACAACACCACACCCTTCTTTACCCTGGCGATGCCTAAAGGGATCAGCGCCCTCAAGGATGACGTCAAGGTGGGAGGGCTGCTGAGATTTATGCCCTGCACCAACCTCTTTGAGTCCAACGAGCAGGCCCTTGAGCTCAATAGAAACCAGCTGGAGACTATCAACAAATCCCTGACCAACTGGAAAAGCTTCGGCGCCAAAATTCGCTCCAAACCGCTGGTGATTAGCCTGAGCAAGGGCGAGGGCGTCCCGAAGGGAGACTGGAGAATCGCCGGCACAGTCAAAGCCACCCTCAACCTCACCTTTGGGCTCACCCAATAAGCTCTGCTACCCTTCCCTTCATCCCCCTACCCCTTTCCCAAAAAAAGACCGGCTTTAGGTTGAGCACCCTCCCCTTTCTCTGGTCTAATTCAAGAGAGAGCGCGCAAGGTCGGGGATTGCCTGAACCTGCGCTCGTCGATACCTGACGACGCTCATAGCAGCGTCACGGCATATTGGGGAACTTGTCATGCCTGACCGGATAGGACCACCTGCAACTCCTGCTGCAAATGCAGGGTTAATCTCGCCCAACCCAACCGGGGTAATCTACGAAAACGGGACGTTGAGCTTTGGGGGATTTGAGGTCACCGGGCTCGACCTGCAAAAGCTTAAATCCGGCAAGCTCTCGGTGGACCTCCCCATGACCCCCGGCAGTTACGAGGTCCCCGGAGTCTTTGATACCGCCAAGCTCAAGATCAAAAACGACTGCACCATCCGGGTCGACCTTGAGATCTCCCAAAACGATGAGGGCATCCCTGCCATCAAACTCGCCAAGGTAACCTTCTCCAAAGACTTCATCATCAAGAACCCCAGCGCATCCATGCAACCCACCGAGACCCCCTATGCGTGGCTCAACTGGATCCTCGACATCATCAAGGATTTTCTGGCAGACTTTCATGTCCGCAGCGTCACCCTCGATGACGACAACTTCGTGCGGGTCAATGGCGTGGCCGGGCCCCTGCACCTGATCAAGAAGCACAAAGAAGCCGCCACCGTTAATCGGCTCCTTAAGCTCCCCATGGATCCCAACAACCCTCCGCTCAAGAAGTACCCACCGCCCCCGGACAAACCTCGCGCTTCGCACCTCAAACCCGAAGTCGCCCCTCCCACCATCGATGAGGTCCCCAGCCTGTTGAGAGAGCTCGGCGCCATGACAGGCGTCGCCTCGTTTCAGCTCGAAGGAGAGTCCGATCCCATCGCCCTCGGCATCACAGGACACGACATGGAGCTGCAAGGCCAGGAGGGCCCCGTAGCGGTGAAGATAAGTGGAGAGGCAGAGGTGACACCGGAGGGAAAGATCTCCCTTAAAATTCTCCAATCCCCGGATCCTGTCATCAGCACCGCCTTCGCCACCGCCGAAGGCGTCGGCTACATGAACCTGGAATACGATACAGACAAAGGCATGGTCGGCGAGGGAGAGCTCGCCGTCAAAACCCAAGTTCGAGAAGTGCGTGGCAGGTTTCACCCCCACGACTCCCTCGATGTCCCCCTCAACCTCACCGGCGCCGACGTCATCGAGGCCACCGGAAAAACCGGGATCAGCCTGCGCAACAAGGACGTCACCCTCGCCGACGGGACCTTTCGAGTCGAAACCCGCGACGACATCGACGACGACACTAAAATTGTCGCAGGAAACACCACCTTTGAGCTGGATGACGGCAGGGTCGAGGTCAGCACCGAGGGTAAATTTGAAGCCGATAAAGAGGACGCGAGCGTCTGGGACACCACGTTCAACGTGAGCATTGACGGCGAAGACGCATTCATCAGCTACGACAACTTTCGGGCCCGGGTTGAGGGGATGCTGAGAGCTAAACTCAAGACAGAGGGCATCAACCTCGACCTCTTCGACAGAAGCGCTGACTTTGGGGGCGGCAGCTTCACCTATGAGCTTGACCCGCGCACGGAGGCACTCCGGGACAGGGCCGCGCTGGGGCTCTTTCGACAAAACATTGACTTCAGCCTTAAGCCCGACGGCAAACTACAAATTCGTCCAGGGAGCCACAACTTCGCTGAGTTTGCGGCGCCCTTTCTCAATGTCTCCGGCCACCCCCAACAACTCATCGACCCCAAATCTCCCCCAGTGGCTGCTGCGGGAAGCCCCGAGATGATGACCCACATCGAGTCCCTCACCGGGGCGACCCTTCGAGACGGCAACAGCGTGGAGTTGCTGGTTGACGGCGTGCAATCTTACCCCAAGCGGCTTGAGCTCATCCGCAACGCCAAAGAGTCCCTCTGCCTCCAGACTCTCATCTTCAAGAGCGACGAGACCGGACTGGAGACCGCCAACGAACTCATCGCCGCAGCCAAACGCGGGGTCACGGTCCGGGTGATTATCGATACGCTCGGCAACGCGTCGGACATCGATCACGTCACTGATGGCAAAGAGCTCTACCGAATGCTGCGCGCCGGGGGAGTGGAGCTTGAACTCTATAACGACCCTCGAACGAGTGGACTCGGAGAGCTCGTGGAGGCGTCCCGACACATCCCCGCCCTTCAACAAGTGGAGGGCCCCCAATCCCTCCAGGATCCCAAAATCGTGCTCGGTTTTTTTCAACAAGTCCTGATGGTGGCCGCCGGAGCGTCCGACGCCCCAGCCTCGGTGCAGGAAGCGGTGTCGCGAGCACTTGAAAAATTCACCACCGCAGCGGGCGTCTTTACCAAAGACGAGATCCTTGAGATCTCAACCGGAGCCCTCTTTGAATCCACCCACAACATCCTGCTCCTCAAGTTGGTGGCTGAGATGAACCACCGCTGGCACGAAAAATACCTCATCGCCGACGGCAACGAAGTGGTCATAGGAGGCATGAACATCTCCGATGAATACATGCTCGGGGGAACCGGTAGAAAAACCATGAACCTCGGGATCGAGCGAGCAGCCTGGCGGGACACCGACATGTGGTTTGGGGGCCCCACAGCCCGAGACGCCTACGAAGGGTTCGGCAAAAACTGGGAGCATCTGCGAGGGGAGACTCTTGCCCCGCCCTCAACCCCCATCGACGATCTCGCCAAAGGGGGCGCCAAAATGCAGCTCGTGCAACACCGCCCCCGGGTGGACGGAGACCATCACATCACCAACCTGATGGTGGAAAACCTCAAGGCCCTCCAACCCGGGCAGAAGGCCTATATTAACAATTCCTACTTCATCCCCGTGGCCGCGCTGGAAAACTACAAGCAGGCCCTGATCGACGCCGCCCAACGAGGGGTGGACGTGCGCGTAGTCACCAACTCCGCCGCCACCACCGACTTCGCCGAGATCAACTACGCCGCCACCTTTGCCTACCGGGACATGCTCGAAGGAGGGGTGCGCATCTTTGAGCGCTCCGGCGAGCGAACCATGCACAGCAAGGTCTGCATCTTTGGAGACAACACGGCGATTGTGGGCTCCTGGAACGCCGACAACCGCTCCGCCGCCCTGAACTCCGAATCCGTCGCGGTGGTCTACGATAAACCATTCACCAATGAATTAACCCAGATGATTGAAGACGACATGGCGCCAGGCACCGCCGATGAAATCCTGCTGGAGAACATCTCGGCCCTCCCCTGGGATGAGGAGATCCGAAACTCGGCCCTCGCGGTGCTCAGCCCCCTGATGTAACCCTCCTACCAGCCAATGCCGATCTCAAGCGTAAACTCCGTGGGACGATAGCTGCGCCGGGTGACCGTGGGCTTTATTGGCCCAGGCCGCTCCCAGGGTTGCGCTTTTGGATAATCATAGATGGTCTCCACAAAGGAGAAGAGGTTCTGATAGGCCCTCACCTCGATGTACATACGGGTGGAGGCCTCTCGCATGAACATGGCTCCCAAAGAGGCGTAGGGCGCAACCCCCACCCCACCGGAGTCCCTGCCCCAAAGAATCCGGGGCGAGATCCCCGCACCCACATAGGTCGAGACGCTCTGCTGACTCAGGTAGCGGGCGCCCCCAAGCTCCAAAAAGAGCCCCCCCACCTCGTCGGGTCCCTCGGAGTCCCCCCGCGCCGTGTTAGGCAGCACAAAGCCGGCGCCAAACTCCAGAAACATCGTCTCAGTCTCCAGGCGCAGGTCGTATTGGGTCCGAAGCGCCGGCGCAAAGCGGCGCCCTTTAGCCGCCATATGAACCGAAGCCATCTTCAACCCATGCAGCCTCTCGGTGAAAACCCTGTTTTGGGGCTCGCCCTCCCGGCCGGTCACCGTCTGAAGCGTCCGAGTCTCCGCCAAAGGCCGGCGCCTGTAGAGAGAGGTCGCGATTCGCGGGCTCCCCTCCTCCAGGTCATCGAGCCCCAGCAGGGAGGTGGTCACCTGATAGAGCCGTGTCCCATCCGCCTTAAAGCGACCCACCTGAAGCCGAAGGCGGCTGGATAAGTGCACTGCCGACACCACCAGGTACTCGTCCACCTCCAGCTGCGTCGCCGCGAGAGAATAGCCCGAGGCCCCTTTCAGCGCCGCCGCGCTCACTGCCGAAGTGAGCACCCTGGCTCCGGAGACGGCGCCATAACTCTGGGCAATCATCGCCGCGATGACCGACGCGTCGCCGGAGCGAAGGTTGACATGCTCCACCGGAAACACCGCAACGGTGCCCGCTTGAGCCGAAGCCCCCCAAAGCGATAACCACAAACAAACCACGCTGACTCTCATCTCTGCTCTCCTGATGAAGGGTACATCTTGAGAAAAGCAGGAATGATGCCATCGGCTCGAAGAAAGAGGTTACTTATTTATCATTTAATTTCAGTAGCTTGGAAAACCCCACCCCCGTGGAGGTGCGAGCAACGTATCAACTTTCAGTCACCACTGTCCGTGCGCGGGCGGGGTGTCCAGCATTCTTAACACCCTCTTTATCAAGGACGAGCGCCGGCCCTCTCTCGCGAAGCAGCTCATAGACCCCCACTGCCCCAAGAGCCCCAAGGCATGGCCCCACCCAATAAAGCCACCCGAGAGTCCAATCCCCCGAGACCAGGGCCGGGCCAAAGCTACGGGCCGGGTTCATCGAAGCGCCGGTCAAAGGTCCCCCCACAGCGATGCAGACCCCCACAGTCGCACCAATGGCCAACCCCTCGAAGCCCTTGGCGGCGCGATGATCCGTGGCAACCGAGATAATCACAAACATCAGGAAAAAAGTCAGGATAGCCTCGATGGCCAACGAAGGCCCCACCGGGAGCGCAGTGAGGGTGGTGCCAAAATGATGGCCCCCGGGAAAACAGGCGTAGTGAGCTACCGACGCGAGCACCGACGCGCTCAGCTGTGCCACCCCATAGGGCAGGGCCCGAGCCCAGGGAAAGCGCCCCGACACCCCAAAGGCCAGGGTCACCGCCGGGTTGAAGTGCGCCCCGGAGATATGCCCGGTCGCGTAGATCATCATCCCCACCACAGCGCCTCCCACCACGGCGCCCCCCAGGGGCGAGAGCGCCTCCGGATACAAGTGATGAATAATGCTGGCGCCGGCGCTGGCGAACACCAGAGCGAAGGTGCCAACAAACTCGGCAGCCGCGGCTTGAAACGTCGCTCTCTTCATGATGAGGGCCTCCTCAAAGGTGATGCAGGAGGTCCTTAATGGCGCTCCCCTGAAAAGACAACCCCAGAGCCGCAGGGCCCCACCCTCGAGCGCAAGCCACTGAAGCCCCCTTGCATGAATTCCCCGCGCCATATAGGTGATGCACCGCGCTCGACCCAGCCTCCGCCTGAGCCGACGTCCATCAATCACCGCGGAGCCCAAGGGAACATCACCATGCGACAGCTCACCTCCTCCCTCTGGATCCTCCTGACCGCCACACTGCTCAGCACCTCCTGCAGCCCCACACGCCATTACGCTGAGCCACCGAAACTCCTTGGCAAAGATCAGGGCCTCATCATCCTTGATGGGGAGTTGACGGCTGCGAGATGGGATGACGGCGACACCTTCTCCGTGCGTCCCGCCACCCGCGGCAAAAAGATTCGAGCGCGGCTCAAGGGCTACAACACCCTGGAATCCTACGGTCCCGTCCATCGCTGGGGAAAATGGACCGCCGAGGAGCTCTATAAGCTCGCCAAAGAGGCCGGCGTCGTGGCCCGCTCTCACTCCTGGATCTGCCACATCACCAACGTGTCCGGCGGCTATGGGCGAAAAACCGCAGACTGCCCTGAGCTGCGGCGACGCCTCCTCGCCGACGGGCTGGCCCACGCCTTCGCCATTGACCAGGAGCCCAACCCCGGAGATCTGAAAATCCAACAAGAAGCCATCGCCCAGGGCAAGGGCATGTGGAGCAAGGGAGCCCCCGAAAAAATCATCACCTCGCTGCACTCCTCGGACGAGAAATACCAAAAAGGCAGCTCCTACAACCGCCTCTGCTCTACCCGCACCGGCTTCGCCGACGTAGAACTGCACCGCGACTATTACAGCCTCTGCGAGGAGGTGTGTATCGCGGGCTCATGCATGACCTACATCCCCTACAAAAAGCGCTACGGAAAATCACGAGCCCAATGCAAGCAGCCTGAGACCACCAAGAACTAAACTCCTCCCCGCAACTCAGCCCTCCCCTTCCCGCTCCCTGAACCATGCCTCAAAGTCCCCTTGCAGCGCCGACGCCTGCAGGGCTCCTTTGAAATTGCGAGGGATCTCCCCAAAACGAAGCCAATCGGGAACCGCGGACTTCATCAAGTGCTCCCGACACCGGGGTATAAGCTCTGCCTCGAGGGTGTCCCCCTTCGCCCGAGCCCGGGGCGACTTCAACTCCACGGTGAGGCAACCATCATCCTCGTGTTCACTGGAGCGCTTCAACGCCGTCACCGCCACATCCACGTCATCGGCGTCCAGACCAAAAACATCCAGAATAAGAGTCGCAATTTGCGACGAAATCTGTTCACAGGAATAATTCGCCCCGCCCTTAATCAGCAACCCCGCCTCGCGGCTCACCCAATAATAGTCAAGCGCGTCCTCCTCCGGAGCCCTGAGGGCAAAACAGATGTCCCCCAACCCGGTGTACCAGTCCCCCTCCATCACCCCGGTCGTCGCGTTCGCATCCCCATGATAGCCGAGCATGACACACGCGCTCTTCACCACCAAAAGCCCCACTTCCCCCGCCAAACACTCCTCCATAAACCCCGGCTCACCGGGGCGAAGGGAGCGCACCACCCTCGCCTCCGTAAACCCCGGGTGGGGGCGCCCGATATAATACCCCGGCGCCTCCCCCAAACTTCCCCGCTGCAACCCCCGCTCGAACGCAGCAGCGCGGCGCCCATCGGACATATCGCGTGGGGTCCCGAGGGCCTGCAGGCAGAGTTCGGTGGAACCAAAACGAACCATGGGCACATGGGCGGTTAGCCGCTTCAGGCGCTGAATGGTGGTTGGTCCAACCGGCGCGGAGCCCAGCAAAAAACACACCTGGCTTAAGCGCTCCTGCAAGTGCTCCGGCGACGCCTGCAACTCCCCGCTCTCCAAAAGCGACTCCAGCAAATCAAAGTGACGGGAGACCAGGGGCGCGATCAGGGGACGGCCGGGATGTCGGTCCACGGACTCCTGCAGCACCCTCCAATAACGACGGCCGTATCGAGGAAAAAGCTCCAGCATTGTCCCGGGACGACGCATCCCCCAATCCCCTATGGCCGTGGAGTTGGCGTGGTGCAAAGGGTTAACGATGGCCAGGGTGATGGGCGCCGAGGGGGCCAGCTCAAAAAGAGAGTCAAAGAGTTCCTGATTGCTTCGATAGCCCCCATGGGAGTGCACCACCCCCTTGGGAACGCCTGTGGTGCCGGAGGTAAAGAGGATGATGCGCCGAGAGAGTTCAGAGACCTCAAGAGCGCTTGAATATTCCGCCACCTCCTCGGACCAGATCCGCTCCGCGTCGATCACCCTCAGCGCGGGCGCCTGAGCACGGACAAACTCCAGGGTGCTCTTCTCCAGAGACCGATGCCCCACCCACACCTTCGCCCCGGTGGATTGTACCTTGAATCCCACCCGCTCAAGGGGGTCCGCCTGCCAGTTGATTGTCACCGGGACACCTCCCAGCAGGGTCGCCCCCTGACGAAACGCCAGGTCCTCCACGGTGTTTTCACCAAAGCCGAGGATAAACGTCTCATCCTGGGACAGCCCCGCCTCGTGCAGCAGGGTGGCCGCGCGCCGCGACAGCTGCAAAAAACGCCCACGGGACACCTCCACCGGTGACACGTCGTCGGCATAATACCGAATAAAAACCGCAGCCGGGTCGCCCCGCTCCCACCAATAGCCACACTCAAGGGTCTGCATAGTCACCGCACGCTCCAAGGCATCAAAAGGGTCGACGCGGGGCCCGCGGGGAGATCTTCAAAGGGCCTCCGCCACGCCCGCGCTCGGAATGCTAGTCCTTATGCCCTTGAAAATTCAAGCCATTTCTACCCAGTGAGGTCGTTTCAAGCCCCGCCCTCCGCCGCCGGGAATCCCACGAAAGCGGTTGACCCCGTGAAATTTTACGTTTATCCCTGCGCGCGACCCGCCCCCCAATGCAGGACGGCAGGGCGCAGCGCTCACCCCCTCGTCGCGACGGAGAATCTGAAATGGACCACTCTTGGACCATCCAGGATAGTCTGGAACTCTATCAATTGCCCTATTGGGGCCGCCCCTTCTTCTCCATCAACGAGTCCGGCAATGTCACCGTCCGCCCCCAGGCCAAGCAGGGCCCCCGGGTCGACCTCAAGGCCCTGGTGGACGACCTCGGCCGCCGCGGCATTGAGCCGCCCCTCTTGATTCGCTTTAATGATATTCTCGGCGCACGCATCGCCCGCATTAACGAGGTCTTCGCCAACAGCATCGAGAAATACGGCTACAAGAGCAATTACCGCAGCGTCATGCCCATTAAGGTCAACCAGCAACGGCACGTCCTCGAAGAGCTTGTGCGTCAAGGCACCCCCTACAACCTGGGGCTTGAAGCAGGATCCAAGCCCGAGCTGCTCATCGGCATCGCCCTGCTCGAAGGGCAGGAGGACGGGTTTCTTATCTGCAACGGCTACAAAGACGATGAATACATTGAGACGGTCCTGGAGTCCCAGCGTCTCGGCCTGCACCCGGTGCTGGTGCTGGACCGTTTCGCGGAGCTGCCCACGGTCATTGAGATCAGCAAACGACTCAACATCGTCCCCAACATCGGCCTGCGCGCCAAACTCTCCACCCGCGGCTCCGGCCACTGGGAGAAGTCCACCGGCGACCGCAGCAAGTTCGGACTGAACTCCAAAGAGATGGTCAAGGCCGTCGAGCTCCTCGCAGCCAACGACCTGCTCTCAAGCCTGCAGTTGCTGCATTTTCACATCGGGTCCCAGGTGACCGCGATCCGCTCCCTCAAAGACGCCGTGCGCGAAGGCGCGTATATCTACAGCAACCTGCGACGCATGGGCGCTACCGAGTTGAGCATGGTCGACGTCGGCGGCGGACTCGCCATTGACTACGACGGCAGCCAGACCAACTTCCATTCATCAAAAAACTACTCCACCCAGGAATACGCCAACGACATCGTCACCATCCTCCAGGACATCTGCGACGACACCGACGCTCCCCACCCCACCATCATCTCCGAGTCCGGACGCTCCCTGGTCGCCCACCACTCGGTCCTGATCTTCAACGTGCTCGGGGTGCACCAAATGGCCGGCAAACCCCTCACGCCCCTCACCCCTCCCGACAAAGACGAGCATTATGTTCTCCATGAACTCTGGGACGCCTGCCAGGACATCAGCCAAAAGAACTTCCAAGAGGCCTACAACGACGCCATCGCCCTCAAAGAGCAAATCGGCTCGCTCTTCAGCCACGGCGTCCTTGATCTTGAGACCCGGGCGCGATGCGATGATCTCTTCTGGGAGGTGCTTCGCCAGGTGCAAAAAATCGCCAGCGAGATGAGCTACGTCCCCGACGACATGCGGGGCCTCAACAAGCTCCTCAGTGACACCTACTACTGCAACTTCTCGCTCTTTCAATCCCTCCCGGACGCCTGGGCCCTGCATCACCTCTTCCCCATCATTCCCATTCACCGGCACGATGAAGCCCCCCAGCACAACGCCATCCTCGCAGACCTCACCTGTGATTCGGACGGCAAACTCGACAAATTTATCAACATCCGAAACGTCCAGGAGACCCTCCCCCTCCACCGGCCCAACGGCGCCCCCTATTACCTCGGCGCGTTCCTGGTGGGCGCCTATCAGGAGATCCTCGGCGACCTGCACAACCTCTTTGGCGACACCAACGCCGTTCACGTGTCCCTTGAAGCCGACGGCAGCTACACCCTCGATCACCTCGTGGAAGGAGACACCGTTCAGCAGGTCCTTGAGTACGTCGAGTACGACTGCAACGAGTTGGTCCGCCGGGTCCGTAAAGCGACAGAGGCGTCGGTGAAATCCGGAAAGATGACTTTTGAACAGGGAGCGAAGCTTGTACGCCGATACCAGGAAGGTCTCGCAGGCTACACCTACCTCGAAGGGATCTGACAAGGGCCTGGTTCACAAGCCTCTGTTTTTACACAGTTAATTGCCCTCCCCCTCCCAAAGACTGTGCAAAACCCTTTCTTCCGGGATACCATCGTTCTCAGGGGAGCGCTCCTCGGCGATGGCGTCGACTTGAGAACCCCTGGGGGGGACCATTGCAAATCAGCCTGACCATGAAACTGGGGCTTATCACCATCTGCGCCGTGCTCGTCAGCGCGTGGATGACGCTCTCTTTGACACTCCCGGCGAGCGACGCTCACATCAACGAGCAATTTGCTCGCGAGGGACAGACCATCGCCACCGCGATGGCGCTCGCCCTTGAACAAGAAACTTCAACCCCCGTCGACCACGTCCAACTCCGCGAGCTCTTGAATACCTACCAGCCCCTCTCCTCGGCGCTGAGCTACGTCATTCTTCGGGATAACCAACAACAAGTGCTCGCCCACAGCCTGAACCCCGACATCAACCTGGACCCCGCCTCGAACTCCACAGACTCCGCTCTCGCCTCCTGGGACGCGATGAACATCACCGCCCCGGTCAAGCGCCTCGACGCCACTTTGCACCTTGGCCTTGAGCGCACGCCCCTGAACACCGCGCTCTTCGCCTTTCGTCAACACGCGTTGTTCGCCCACGGAGTGGGCACGTGCATGGGGATCGCGCTGGGCCTCTTCATCCTCTTTGTCCTGGTTATTCCCCCGCTTCGAGCCCTCGCCGCAGCCGCAGAGCTGGTTGCCACCGGTGACCTCACCCCCCGGCACCTGGATCATCACCGACGGGATGAGCTTGGGCTAATCGCCGAGGGCTTTAACACCATGCTCAATCAGCTTCGACACCGGGGGACGCGACCCTCGTGGTACAAAGAGGAGCTTCAGCATCGCATCCAGCACTCCACGCAATCGCTCCGGGAGACCAACACGAGGCTCCTCCACGATAAGAGCGCCGCAGAGACCAAGGCCGCCACCAAGAGCAGGCTCCTGGCTAATATCAGCCATGAACTCCGAACCCCCCTCAACGGCATCATCGGGATGACGAGGCTTCTCCTGCGTTCGCAGCTCTCTCCTCAGCAGACCCATTATGCCGGCACCGTCAAGACCTCCGCCGAGGGCCTGCTCAAGGTCATTAACGACGTCCTGGATTTTTCGAAGCTCAACGCAGGCAAGCTTCGACCCCAATGGCTACACTTTAGACCGCGCCCACTAATCGCCCAATTAATCGAGCTGCTGCAAACCCAGGCCGGTCCCCGAGGCTTGACCCTCAGAGCGACGGTGGACGAGGAGGTCCCCGAGCTTATCAAGGGCGACCCACACCGGCTGCGACAGATTCTCTTTAACCTCGCCGGCAACGGGATCAAATTCACCACTAAAGGAGAGGTTGCACTTCACGTGGCGCTCATTGAGCAACGTGAGGACAACATCACCCTCCACTTTGAAGTCAGCGACACCGGAGAAGGAATCGCTCCAGAGCACCAGGAGCGCATCTTTGAGGCCTTCGCCCAGGAAAGCCAGCACAGCGCGCCCTCGGTCGAGGGCACTGGCCTTGGCCTGGCCATCAGCCGAAACCTCGTCGAGTTGATGGGGGGAACGCTTCAAGTGACCAGCACCCCAGGCGTGGGCAGCACCTTCTCCTTTTCTGCGTGCTTCAAAGCAGCCACCGACGACGCGAGCGAAGATACCGATCCCTTTCTGGCCCCTGCCCCCCGGACCACTATCGGCGCAGCCCCCGCCGTTTTGCTGGTGGAGGACAACCTCGTCAATCAGGAGGTGTCCATGGGGATCCTCCAAGACCTCGGATACCGCCCGGAGCTCGCCGAAAACGGAAACGAAGCGGTAGAAAAATTAAGCGGTGGGGACCACGATTTCTCGGCGGTTTTAATGGACTGTCAGATGCCCGTACTCGACGGCTACCAGGCCACCGAGCTCATCCGTCAACGAGAGCGTGGAGCTGCTCGCATCCCCATCATCGCCATGACCTCCCGGGCCATGAGCGGCGACCGGGACAAAGCCCTCGCGGCGGGTATGGACGACTACATCACCAAGCCCACCAGCCCCGAGCGGCTCAACTCCATTCTAGCCAAGTGGATCAAGGCTCCTCCCAAGAGCTCTTAAGCCCCTCTCCCAATCTCTCAGCACTTAACCCACTCAACCACCTCAGAGGGT
>JAZAIZ010000336.1:0-4998 GCA_036230545.1 Myxococcota bacterium | reverse complement strand
ACAGGCAGAGAGCTCACCCACGCTATCGAGCAACCCCACATCCGCAGGCCCCTCTCCTGAGGAGCGCAGCCCGACGCTGAGGCCCTCGCGTTTTACCATCCCCGCGATGCGATCGATGCGCTCAAGGTAGCGGGGGACAATTACCATGCGCAGGGTCGGGAACTCCTGCCGAAGGGTCTTAAACACTCGAAGCAGATCTTCTTCTTCGCCCTCGTGGGTGCTGCCCGCCACCCATACCGGCTCCTGGTCATCGAGGCCAAAGGCCTCTCGAAGCTCAAGGATCTTGTCATGGGGGGGCGTGCGCGGAATATTGTCGAATTTGGTGTTGCCCGTGATCTCCACTTGCTCGGGCCGGGCTCCAAGCTCTCGAGCTCGCTCCGCCTCGTGTTCATCCCGAACCAGCAGCGCTGCCAGCGGGGTGAGGAGGTTGCCCATGAGTTTAAAGAGTGTTTTGTAGCGCAGCATGCTGCCGGGAGAGAAGCGCCCGTTATGAAGCACCACCGGGATCTGGCGCCGCCGTGCTTCGTAGATGAGCTGAGGCCACAGCTCGGTATACTCCAGCACCACCACATCCGGGCGCAGGGCGTCAAACGTCCGCCGCACGGGCCCAGGGAGGTCGTAGGGTTGAAAGGTCACAAAGTCGAAGGTGGAGGAAAGCTTTTTGGCCATGATGGAGCCGCTGTCGGTAACCGTGCTCAGCACCAAAAAACAGTCCGGACGCAGCTTGCGCAAGGCAAGCGCCGTGGGGTGCAGGGCGCCAATATCCCCGGCCGAAGCACCATGCATCCACACCGTGGGTCTGCCGGCGCCGTGACGGGGCGTGCCATAAAATCCGAAGCGCCGTCCGAGCCCCTTTCGCAGCTTGGGGTGAAGCGCGAGAAAGGGAAAGGCGATTCCAAAAAGAAGATAGCTCAACGCGGTGAAGAAAAAACGCATGGTGGCGTCTTCTAGTGCGTATACTCCACGGAGTCGAGGCTATTTCGGCTACTTTAGCGGGGGAGACGTTGACAGGGGGCAACGAAGCGGGCAATCCCCCAAAGGGGGGAGCGACAGGGGCAATTCTATGAAAGAACTCGGAAAATTCATCCTTTATCTGGTCGCCGTGCTGGTGAGCGGGGCACTGCTGGCGCCGCTGCTGTGGGAGTTGGGCCAATGGGTCGCGGTCACCGGCGACATTCGGTGGCTCAAGAAGATCCGCTTCCCCACCTATTTTAATCGCGGCGTCCTCATCTCGGCTCTGGTTTTCCTTTACCCTTTCATTCGATCCCTTGGGCTCTCCTCCTGGCGGGAGCTCGGCATCAGACCCAACCCCCATCGACGGGCTCATGCCCTCGGGGGGGCCGCCCTGGGCATGATCGGGCTGGGCGCCGCAGCTGGGTGCATGCTTTGGCTGGAGCAGTCCCAGCTGCGCATCCCCTTTAAATGGTCGAACGTTGCGCTTGGGCTCTCCACCGCGGTGGCGGTGGCGTTGATCGAGGAGATTTTCTTTCGTGGGGTGCTCTATGGTGTCATGCGCCGCCACCTCGCCTGGGGGAAGGCGCTGGCCATGCTCTCGGTGGTCTTCGCCGCCCTGCATTTTCTTAAGCCCCATCCCTCCCTCAAACGCTTCGCCGAAGAGGTCACGTGGTCCAGCGGCTTCACGGTAATCCCCAAGCTGTTTTGGCAATTTGGGGAGCCCGCCCTCTGGGTTGGGGGCTTTTTGACCCTCGTGATGGTGGGGTGGATTCTGGGCTACGTCACCGAGAAGACAAACTCTCTTTGGATGGCTATCGGCCTGCACGGAGGCTGGGTATTCGCCCTGCGGGTGTTTACCCTCAACAGCCGAAGGGTTGGTGATCCTACCTTCTGGTTTGGCCGGGATTTAATTACCGGCGCGGCACCGTTGCTGCTTTTGGTCGTGACCCTGGGAGTGCTCGTTGCCGCCTTCCGTTGGAGTGAATCGAGGGCTGTCCATGAGTGACGCCGTTGACCCCAAAAAAGTTGCCGCACTGCAGCGCCGATGCGAGGAGCTGGGGATCCATGATGCGGATCTGAACGAAAAGTTTGTGCGCGGTAGCGGCAGCGGGGGGCAGAAGGTGAACAAAACGGCCAACGCCGTGTTTCTCCGCCACGAACCCTCGGGCATCGAAGTCAAGGTGCATCAGTCACGTTCTCGGGAAACCAACCGATTTCTCGCCCGCCGTTTGCTGGTGGAGCGTTTCGAAGCGACGGTGTTGGGAAAAAAGACCGCCGCCGACAAGGCCCGGGACAAAAAGCGAAAACAAAAGAAACGCCGCGCCCGACGGACCCGGGCGGTAGCTTCTCCCGAACCCGACGACGACTAAAGGTGAGCCCGAAGGGCGAGCCACTCACCCTCGACCAGGGGATCCTCCCATCGCAGCGGGCCTGCACCCTGTGCTGCTGCCGCACGCTCACAGGCTTGCTTGACCGAATCGAGCTGGGGCACCAGAATGCCGCTGAGCAGCAGGGTCCCACCGGGCTCCATGGCCGCAATGAGGGAGGGGGCCAGATCGATGAGCACCGGGGCTATAATGTTGGCGACGACAAACGCGTAGCGGGGAGTTGAGTCGTTGAGCGGCTCACCGGAGACCGAGACCACCTCGGCGACTCCGTTGGCTTCGACGTTTTCGGCGGCGATACGCACCGCAAGGGCGTCGTTGTCCACGGCGTGGATCTGAGCCACTCCGAGGTGGGCGGCGGCAATGCTCAGGATTCCCGAGCCGCACCCAACATCAAGGAGCGTGGGCGGCGGCGTTTGCAAGTCCTGCTCCAGCAAGGTCAGGCAGAGAGAGGTCGTTGCGTGCTGGCCGGTGCCAAAGGCGAGCCCAGGCTCAAGATGCACCACCAGGGCGTCTTCGCTAAGGGGCAAGTCGGCGAGCATCGCCTCGTTCTCTTCGGCGCTCTCCCAGCGGGGGACGACCCAGAGACGCGTTCCAAAAGAGAGGGGCTTGAAGAATGATTTCCACGCCTCCGCCCAGCCGGTGTCGTTCCGTTGTCGGAGACTTGGAGCGGCGGACTCAAGGGAGATCCCCATCTCCTGCAAGGCGCCGGTAGCGGCGTTGAGAACCGCTTCGCGACTGAGTTCTGCGTCGTAGCTCGCCAGAAGCGTCGAATCCTTCTCATCCCGAAGGGGCCGAAGACTGGGGATGTTCAACTCCGCGCCGAGGGCTCCGTGATACAGGAGCATGCCGGAGAGATCATCGGCCAACTCCGCAGGGACGGTGACCGTGAGCTCCCACCAGGTGATCTCCGGGGTCATTTTACCACCCGCAGGTGGGCGCGGCTTCGGGGCGCCTCATCGGTGGGGACCTCATCGGAAGAATCCGCCGTGGACTCCGAGGTTGCGGGAGTGGGGGAAGGCTCGTCTGCCTCTGTCGGCACGTCGTCGTCTGCCTCTACGAGGCTAAGCGTCGGGCGTGGGCGCTCGGGCGCGGGCGGCTCCTCCACCGCCAGCGCGGGTTGGGGAGCGGGCATGGCAGCAGGGGCATGAGTGGTAGCGTCCTGCTCGTTTTCCTCGTCGGCCTCTGCCGCAAGCATTACCTCCAGAGGGACATCTTCGGGGAAAAGGAAGGGCTCATCGGTGGCGTAGGAGATGATCGCATAAATGGCCTTCCACGGGATTTTGCAGTCGTGGGGGACCTGGGCGAAGGTGAGGGTAGCGTGCACGCCCCACTCATCCAGCTCAATGGGGAGTCCGAAGCGATAGGAGAGGTTGAGGCGCAGCTCAAGGTTGCCCTCAAAATCAGTGGGCAGGGCCACCCCGGCGCAGCGGGAGTCGAGCAAAATTTGCACCATCCCCTTGTCGAGGAGGTCGGCGAGGCAGTCGCGTTTGGAGGGGGGGGCTGGTTCTTGGGTCATAATCTTTATCGCTTGGGTAGGCGTTGGGGTTGAGGGGACGCGGCGCTATATCTCAATCGAGACGGGATCGCGCAAGTTGTTTTCGGGGCAAAGCTCAGTCGACTCTCCCACAGGAGCCGCAATGCCCACAGGCTCGTATCTTCTCCTCGAGGGGAGCGCTCGCCAGCACCCCTTGAATCTCTACACCTGCGAAATCATGAAGAATACTCGCGACGCTGCAGGCCGCGGTGGGATCCCCCGACCGCTGCCCGGTGTACATCTCCAGGGTGGATTGCAGGGCAAAGAGGTGCTTGAAGGCCAAAAACTCCAGGGCGTCGTCCACCGAAGCGAGATGGCCGGGCAGCTCCCCGGGGTCCACCCCAAGGATTTGCTCAATGGTGCGCCCTTCCACCAGCTCCAAAAGCAGGCCTTCCGATCCGACCTCTGCCCCACAACTGGCTTTATTGAGCTGGTAGGAGCGCAGTCTCTCGTCGACATCCAGCCGAATTTGAATGGTCTCGCTTATATCGGAGCAGGGCATGGCGCCGCTCTAGCATCATTGATCACCTTCTGGTACCCATGCGGCATGAAAAGCGAAGAAGAACTCTTTCGGGAAGCGCTGGAGCGAGGCATCACCCTCTTTAATGAGGGGCGCTACATGGAAGCCTACGAGGTGTGGGAGACTCGGTGGTCCGAGGACCTGACCGACGGCACTGAGCTGCTGCAAGGGCTGCTGCAAATCTCGGTGGGGCTGGCCAAGCTTGAAGGAGGCAACCCCCGAGGCACCCTGAAGCTTCTCGACCGCGGAATGGAACTTTTGCAGCCATACGGCCCCGAAGCCTACGATATCGATATCGACGCCCTGCTGGGGGTCGTGAGTTCCTTTCGGGAGCAGGCTGCGGCCCTCATCGCCGCAGGCAACGAGGGGGGCAACACCGTGGTTTCAACCGAAGGGCAAAGCGAGTGGCCCAAAGAGGAGACGCCACGGGCTCCGTGGTGGAAGCGCTTCCTGCGACGAACTTAACCAAAAAGTGGATTCCCCGGACGATTTCTGTAGGAATAAGGGGACGGAGGGTAACTCCGGAGAAGGGAATCGCTCCTTCATTCACCAGGTAAGACGGGTAGGATTTCATGAGCCAGTCCATTTTAATCGTTGACGAC
>JAZAIZ010000335.1:0-12293 GCA_036230545.1 Myxococcota bacterium | reverse complement strand
GGTACGGATGGCACCGACGGTACGGATGGCACCGACGGTACGGATGGCACTGACGGTACTGATGGTACTGATGGTACGGATGGTACGGATGGCACCGACGGTACGGACGGTACGGATGGCACGGCGTCGACTCCGCCTGAGTGCACGCCGGTTCCGGATTTCACGTTGACCGATGCCAATCCGACGTCCAACACCCTTGGCGGGGCGCATTCACCAAGCGACTACGAGGCGCAGGTGTCGGGGTGGTATTTTATGCACACCAGTTGAGGCTATTGCCGCGGCCAGTTTGGTCGCCTGGCTCAGCTGCAGGAAGAACTGAACGCCGTCTCCACCGAGTTTCCCATCGCGTTGGTGGCGGTGAATGAGAGGGGGTATGGCAACCCCTCCAATTATGCATCCACCGGCGAGCTTGGTTCGTTGCCGGTGCTTGAGGACACCGCTGACGTTGACGTGTGGGGCTTGTGGGAGGTCACGTATCGGGATGTTGTTATCCTCAACCCCTGTGGAGAGAAGGCAGGGGTTTATAACCTTAGCACCCATAATTTATCCAAGGACGAGGATTATGCTGCGCTGAAGCAGCTCTTGCTGGACGTGGCGAATCCATCCTAGAGATTTGAGGAGAGTCATCATGAGTTTGGCCGAAAAATCCTGCGTTCCCTGCCGGGGGGGAACGCCTCCCATGAACGCAGCAGAAATCCACGAGCTGCTCGGGGAGCTGCAGGGAGACTGGTGTGTCAATGCCAGCGGGCACCTTGAGCGCCTTTACGCCTTTGAAAATTTTGCAGGGGCCATGGAGTTGGCCAATCGCGTTGGTGAGATCGCGGAAGAGGAAAACCACCATCCGGATTTTTACATCGCCTGGGGGAAATGCCGGATTGAGATTTGGACCCACAGCGTTGGGGGACTGACCCCCAGCGACTTTTACCTGGCTGCGAAAGCGGAGCGGGTGTGGGGTGAGCTTATTCGCTGAGCCAACGGGCCGCGTCCAGTGCCGCGTAGGTCAGGACCATGTCGGCTCCGGCGCGTTTAAAACCAAGCAGGCTCTCAAGCATGCAGGCGCGCTCATCAAAGCATCCCTGCGCCGCGGCGACTTTGATCATCGCGTACTCACCGCTGACGTGGTAGGCGGCGGTGGGCACCGCAAAGGTGTCTTTAATGCGGCGGATGACATCCAGGTAGGGGAGGCCGGGTTTCACCATGACGATGTCAGCTCCTTCGTCGAGGTCGGTGGCGACCTCACGGAGGGCTTCGTCGGTGTTGGCGGGGTCCATCTGGTAGGTGCGCTTGTCACCGGTGCCGAGGTTGGTGGCTGAGCCGACGGCATCCCGAAAGGGGCCGTAAAATGCCGAGGCGTATTTGGCGGCGTAGGACATGATGAGGACATTGCTGAAGCCCTCCTCGTCGAGCGCACCGCGGATGGCGCCGATGCGGCCGTCCATCATGTCTGAGGGGGCGATGATGTCGCAGCCGGCGCGAGCCTGGGCGATGGCCTGTTGGCAGAGAACATCAACGGTGGCGTCGTTAACCACCACGTTGTTTTCCACCAGCCCGTCTTGTCCGTGGGAGGTGTAGGGGTCGAGGGCCACATCACAGACCAGGCCAATGTCGACCCCGGACTCTTTGACGGCGCGCACGGCACGGCAGACGAGGTTGTCGGGGTTGTAGGACTCTTCGGCTTTGTCGGTTTTGAGAGCGGTGTCGACCACGGGAAAGAGGGCCAGGGCCGGGATACCAAGCGCACGAGCGTTGCGGGCGACCTCGACCAGATCGGGGATCGAGAGGCGCTGAACCCCCGGCATGGTGGGGATCTCAACAGAGTGGGCGTGCTCGTGGACAAAGACCGGGAGAATCAGATCCTGGGGGAGGAGGTGATTCTCGGAGACCAGCTCGCGGGTCCAGGAGGTTTGTCGTTTACGTCGGTGGCGCAGGGCCGGATAGTTTGCTCGTTGTGTTACCCAATTCATGGGGCGCCCTTAGCACAGGCGCGCCACATCAGGCGACCGATTCGGGCAAAAATGTGACGTTGAAAAACCACGCGGGGAGCGGGGGAGCGCGCTCGCGGATCCCCGGTGCGGACTGTTTCGGGACTGCTCGCACCCCTCGCAGGAAGATCTTGTTGCTTTTCAAAGGGTTGAAGTGAATGAAAACTTCGGTTGATGGATCCTGCGGGCTGTGTTTAAACCTCGGAACCACAGGATGCCGTCACCCCTTAACCCGGTGGTTTATAAGATGAAGACCTTGGTGGGTACCTCAGCGCTCTCTGCCTTTCGAAGGCAACGCCTCCTTGCGACCTTAAAAAACAAAAATGCCGCCATTACGGACGTTTATGGTGTCTATCTGCACCTGATGGATGTGGAGGGGACCCTCGGTGACGCCGACGAAGAGAAGGCCCGGCAGATTTTGACCTATGGCCCCCGGGCCGAGGCGGTGCGGGAGGAGGGGGCGCTGGCTCTGGTGGTGCCTCGAATCGGCACGATCTCTCCCTGGTCATCGAAGGCCACGGACATTTTTCATATCTGCGGCCTTCGGCAGGTGAAGCGCCTTGAGCGTGGGGTGGCCTATTATCTCGAGGGGGCGTCCTGGTCCCCGGAGCTTTTGGCCTGCATCCACGACCGAATGACCGAGACCGTGCTCCACGGGGTGGACGCTGCCGGGGATCTCTTTCGGCGGGCTGAGCCCGCGCCCATGGCCGCGGTTCCGCTTCTTTCCGAGGGGCGTCAGGCTCTGGTGGAGGCCAACGGGGCCTTGGGGCTGGCCCTCAGCGACGACGAAATCGATTACCTTAAAGCGAGCTATGACGAGCTTGGCCGCGACCCCAGCGACGTGGAGCTGATGATGTTCGCGCAGGCGAACTCCGAGCACTGCCGGCACAAGATCTTCAACGCCAGCTGGACCATCGACGGCGAGCCCATGGAGCGCTCGCTCTTCGCGATGATCAAAAACACCTACCAGCACTTCCCTGAGGGGGTGCTCTCGGCCTACCGGGACAACGCGTCGGTCACCACCGGCACTTCGGCGGGGCGCTTCTTTCCCGATCCGGCCGACAAGGTCTATCGCTATCACGAGGAGCCGGTACACATCCTCATGAAGGTCGAGACCCACAATCACCCCACCGCGATTTCCCCCTTCTCCGGGGCGGCCACCGGCTCCGGTGGTGAGATCCGCGATGAAGGGGCCACCGGTCGTGGCTCAAAGCCCAAGGCAGGCTTGACGGGGTTCTCGGTGTCGAACCTGAGGCTGCCCGGGGGCGAGCAGCCCTGGGAGCAACCCTACGGCAAGCCCGCTCGCATTGTCTCTCCTCTGGACATCATGATCGAAGGGCCCCTCGGCGGGGCCGCGTTCAACAATGAGTTCGGCCGGCCTGCGCTGGGCGGCTATTTTCGCACCTACGAGCAGGCAATTCCCACCGCGGAGGGGAAGGAAGTTCGCGGCTACCACAAACCGATCATGATCGCCGGGGGCATGGGCAACATTCGCGAAGAGCACGTGCAAAAGCAGGACATCCCCGAAGGCTCGGCTATCGTGGTGCTGGGTGGTCCGGCGATGCTCATTGGTCTCGGTGGCGGCGCGGCCTCCTCTATGGCCAGCGGCGCCAGTGAAGAAGATCTGGACTTCGCCTCGGTGCAGCGTGAAAACCCCGAGATGGAGCGGCGCTGCCAGGAGGTAGTGGACCGCTGTTGGGGGATGGGCGAGAGCAACCCCATCATCTCCATTCACGACGTGGGCGCAGGGGGACTCTCCAACGCCTTGCCTGAGTTGGTGCACGACAGCGACCGGGGTGGGGTGTTTCATTTGCGCAAGATCCCCAACGACGAGCCCGGCATGAGCCCCATGGCCATCTGGTGCAACGAGAGTCAGGAGCGCTACGTGCTCGCGATCTCTCAGGAGCGCCTGGCGGAGTTTGAGGAGATCTGCGCCCGGGAGCGTTGCCCCTATGCGGTGTTGGGGGAGGCGACCGCTCGCGAGCACCTGCAGGTGTCGGATTCGCATTTTGAGAACAATCCCATTGATATGCCCATGTCGGTGCTCTTTGGCAAACCCCCGAAGATGCACCGGGACGTGCAGCGGGTGTCGGCACCCCGCACGCCCGTGGACGTTAGCGGGTTGGATTGCGTCGAGGCCGGCAAGCGGATTTTAGAGCTGCCCACGGTCGCCGATAAATCGTTTCTCATCACCATTGGCGACCGTAGCATTACGGGCATGGTGGCGCAGGAACAGATGGTGGGCCCCTGGCAGGTGCCCGTGGCGGACGTGGCGGTGACCACAACCACTCTCTCGTCGCTTTCCGGCGAGGCGATGGCCATGGGAGAGCGCGCGCCGGTGGCGTTGTTGAGCCCCGCGGCCTCGGGCCGACTGGCGGTGGGTGAGGTGATCACCAACATCGCGGCGGCACCCATCGAAGCCTTAAGTGAGTTGAAGCTGAGCGCCAACTGGATGGCGGCGGCGGGTCACCCCGGTGAAGACGTGGCGCTTTATGAGACGGTGCAGGCGGTGGGGATGGAACTCTGCCCGGCGTTGAACCTGACCATCCCCGTGGGCAAGGACTCCATGTCCATGAAGACCGTCTGGGAGGACGAGGGCGAGGTGAAGTCGGTGACGGCGCCGCTCTCGCTGGTGGTCACCGGGTTTGCCCGGGTCAGTGATTGCCGCAAGACCCTCACACCGCAGCTGCGCAGCGATTGTGGGGACACCGCGCTGATGCTCATTGACCTCGGCTGTGGGAACAATCGTTTGGGGGCGTCTGCCCTGGCGCAGGTCTACAGCGTTTTGGGCGCGAGCCCCGCGGACGTCGATTCGCCCGAGCTTTTGCAGGCCTTCTTTGATGGCGTGCAGGCGCTGAACCGCGACGGGGCTTTGTTGGCCTACCACGACCGCTCTGATGGCGGGCTGTGGGCCTCCCTCTGTGAGATGGCCTTCGCTGGGCGCAGTGGCCTGCAGGTGCAGTTGGAGGGGCTCTCCGGTGAGAAGGCCGGCAAGTTGTTTAACGAAGAGCTGGGAGCGGTGGTGCAGGTTCGGGTGAAGGACATCCCCCGGGTGAGCGCTGCCTTTGCCGGGACTCCGCTGGCCGACCACGTGCATGTGATCGGTCGACCGGTGCAGGAGGATGTGATCTGCGTTCGGGAAGGGGAGGACGTGGTGATTGAGGAGACCCGGGCAGCGTTGCAGCAACTCTGGTCGAGCACCTCTCATCGGATCGCGTCTCTTCGTGGAGATCCCGCGTGTGCGGATGAAGCGTTCTCGTTGATCGTAGATCCCGCCGATCCGGGGCTGCACGCAGAGCTTGGTTTTGACATCAACGACAACATCGTGGCTTCGCTGCAGGATGTGGCCGAGAGGCCCCGGGTGGCGGTGTTGCGCGAGCAGGGGGTGAACGGCCAGCTTGAGATGGCTGCGGCCTTTGACCGAGCTGGGTTTGAGGCGGTGGACGTTCACATGAGCGACCTCCTCGAGGGCCGCGTCTCTCTGCGGGACTTCCGTGGTCTGGTGGCCTGTGGTGGTTTCTCCTACGGTGACGTTCTCGGCGCAGGGGAGGGATGGGCCAAGTCCATTCTCTTCAACCCCGCAGCCCGCGAAGAGTTCACGCGCTTCTTTGCGCGAGAGGACACCTTTGGGCTTGGGGTGTGCAATGGGTGTCAGATGATGTCCAACCTGCGCAGCATTATCCCCGGGACCGAGCATTGGCCGCGTTTTGTGCGGAACCGAAGCGATGAGTTTGAGGCACGTACCGTCATGGTGGAGGTGGTGGAGTCGCCCTCGATTCTCTTTAAGGGGATGGAGGGGTCCCGCATGCCGGTGGCGGTGGCCCATGGCGAGGGCCGGGTGGAGTACCCGGCAGGGGTTGAGCCCGCTGAGGGCGGCGTGAGCCTGCGTTATGTGGATCACCACGGCGCGCCCACAGAGACCTACCCGCTCAACCCGAACGGCTCCGAGGGTGGAGTTACGGGCCTGTGCTCCCGAGATGGTCGCTTCACCATCATGATGCCCCATCCCGAGCGCGTCTATCGGACGGTGCAGAACCCGTGGCACCCCGACCACTGGGGTGAGGACAGCCCGTGGATTCGGCTCTTCAGAAACGCCCGCCGTTGGGTGGGCTAGAGCTACACGCTCTTTGGGCGGGGGACATCCTTCAGACAAAGCGAAATCACTCCCCCTAAGCGGGGCTGATGGTTGACCTGCGTGGGGGTTTTGGGACAGAAGGGGGACGCAGACCCCTTGAGGGGAGTTTAAGGAACAAAGAAGCCAGATTCCTTGGGGATCCTGCCGTAGTACGGTACATTAGAAGAAAAGGTAGACGACTCTGTCAGCGCGGCGTAGGGGATCCGGACTCTCCGGGGAGAGCTCCGAGGACCGTCGTGGGCGGGTGGATTGAAGTGAATCATGAGCTTTGAGTGGATGGATAGCGAGATCGTGTTCCAGGCGTTGTTGTCCTGTCTGGACATTCTCGTGGTGGCCTACCTCATCTATCGTGTTCTGCTCCTGATTCGGGGAACCCGCGCGCAGCAGGTGTTGATGGGGCTGGGCCTGATTGTCATCAGCTTTTTTGCTTCAAAACTGCTTGGGTTGCAGACCCTCTCATGGATTCTGGACAACTTTATCAGCTCGTTTCTGCTTATCGCCATCGTGGTGTTTCAGCACGACATTCGCCGGGGCCTCTCACGCATGGGGCGGCGGCCTTTTTATGGGGCCGCGGGCTATGGGCAGGGCGCGTTTGTTATTGATGAACTCACTCGGGCCGCCGAAGCCATGGCCAAGGATAGAATCGGGGCGATTGTGCTGGTGGAGCGAGAGGCTGATTTAAGCGAGCTGGCCGAGACCGGGATCCGGGTGGACGGGCGGGTTTCCACCGCCCTCTTGATGCAGATGTTTACCCCTCCCGGCCCCCTGCATGACGGCGCGGTGATCATGCAGCAGGGGCGAGTGTCAGCGGCGTCGGTGTTTTTGCCCCTCACGCAAAACCCGCGGTTGGATCCCTCCCTGGGGACGCGTCACCGGGCGGCGGTGGGGGCAACCGAGGAGCTGGACGCGATTGCCATCGTTGTGAGTGAGGAGCGCGGGCAGATCTCCATTGTGGAGGGGGGCGTGCTGACCCGTGATCTCGACGGCGCCATGCTGCGCAAGGTGCTGCAGCGCTACCTGGGGAGCCGGGCGCGACCTCCTCGAAAGAAAAAGAAGCCCGAAGCGCCACCCCCGGGAGCGGACTAAGATGTTTCGGCCAACGCACAACTCCTCGCTGAAGGTCTTCTCGCTGGCGGTGGCGGTGCTGCTCTTTATCTCCGTGAGCGGCGATAACACCACGGCGGTCGAGGTGGAGTTTCCCGTTGAATATAAGATGGCCAAAGGGTTTGCGGTGGTGGGATCGGCTCCCGGTCGGATCCGCGCTCAGCTGCAGGGGCCCTGGGCCAATTTTCGCTCGTTTGATTCGGAGGCGCTGACCCCGGTGGTGGTGGATCTGAGCGAACGCAGTGATCAGGATTTGGTGCGGCACCGGGTGTCCATGCGGGACCTTAAGCCCCCTGGAGGGATGAAGGTGCTCTCCTTTGGTCCCTCGGAGTGGAATATCGAGATTGATCGGGTGGTGGAGCGCATGGTGCCAGTGAGTGCCGATTTTTCCACCCGCCCGGCCTTTGGCTTTGAGATCGTCAATGTTTTGGTGAAGCCGGCCCAGGTTCGGGTGACCGGTCCCTTGAGTATGCTGCGGGGGCTGGAGGCGATTCGTACCCGCCCCATCGACATCCGGGAGCGTGAAGAGGATCTGACCCTCGAGGTGGAGCTGCGCCCGCCGGTTCATCCCCTTAAGCTTCGGGACCGGCAGGTGACCGTCTCGGTGGATATCGGCGAAGAGTTTGTGCAGCGAGGGTTTCAAGCGGTGCCCGTGGAGGTGGATAACGGCGTCGCCGGGTTGACCATGCGCGAGGCCAGCGTCACCCTGGTGTTGCGGGGACCGCGGCGAATCGTTGACAAAATTGATAAGAGTGCTTTAAGGGCCTACGTGGATGTGGCGGACGAGGTCAGGCGGGGCAGAACGGAATTTTACCATGCGGTAAAGGCCCGGGACCTGCCTGAGAGGACCCAGATCGTGGCCCCCATCCCTAAAGTAAAGCTTGGATTTTCTTCGGAATCCCCCGGAAAATGATAAGCTTCTCAAGGGTCTTGCTGCCCTGAGTCATTACGAGCCCTGACAAAAAGAAGACAATGAGTATGACAGAACGAAAGTTTTTTGGAACCGACGGCATTCGCGGGGTCGCGAATCAATTCCCCATGACCTGTGAGATCGCCCTGAACCTCGGCCGCGCGGTGGCCCATCAGGCCAAGCAGGGGACCCACCGGCAGCGGGTGGTGATCGGTAAGGACACCCGGCTTTCGGGCTACATGATTGAGATGGCGTTCGCCGCCGGGGTTTGCTCCATGGGGGCTGACGCGCTGCTTTTGGGGCCACTTCCCACGCCGGCGGTCGCCTTTATCACCCAGAGTGTGCGCGCCGACGCCGGGGTGATGATCAGCGCCAGTCACAACCCCTACGAAGACAACGGCATTAAGATTTTTGCCCGGGATGGGTTCAAGCTGCCAGACAGCAAGGAGCTTGAGCTTGAGAGGCTCATGAGCGACGACGCGGTGGAGGCGATTCGGCCCACCAAGGAGGCTGTGGGCAAGGCTTATCGCATGGACGATGTGGTGGGGCGCTATATTGTGAAGCTCAAGAGCGTGATGCCGCCTGCGTTGGATCTGGTGGGCCTCCGGGTGGTGGTGGATTGTGCCAACGGCGCGGCCTACAAGGTGGCGCCCACGGTGCTGGAGGAACTCGGGGCGGAGGTGCATTGCATTGGGGTCTCGCCCGATGGACGCAATATCAACGAGAGTTGCGGGGCGCTGCATCCTGAGAAGCTTCAGGCGGCGGTGCTGGAGCACAAGGCGGACGTGGGGATTGCCCTGGACGGTGACGCCGACCGGCTCATCGTGGTGGATGACCGCGCTCAGGTGGTGGACGGCGATTGCCTGCTGGCCATGGGCGCCCGGGACCTGATGGGCGAGGGGGCTCTGGCCAACAACACTGTGGTGGCCACGGTGATGTCGAACCTGGCTTTGGAGCACGCCATTAAGGGGCTTGGGGGCAACGTGGTGCGCACCAACGTCGGTGACCGTTACGTGGTGGCTGAGATGTTGAAGCGGGGCTATTGTTTTGGTGGGGAGCAGTCGGGGCACCTGGTGTACCTCGACCACGCGACCACCGGAGATGGCATGCTGGCGGCGTTGAAGCTTTTGACGATGATGGTGAAAGAGGAGCGGCCGCTCTCGGAGCTTAGGAGCGTGCTTGAGCCATTTCCCCAGGCCTTGGTGAACGTGCGGGTGGGCCAGAAAAAGCCCATCGAGCAGCTCGACACGGTGTCGGCGATGATCGGCAAAGTGGAGAAGGCCCTGGGTGGAGACGGACGGGTGTTGGTTCGTTATTCGGGGACAGAAGCGAAGGCGAGGGTCTTGGTTGAGGGGCCGGATTCTGCGAAGGTGTCACTCTATGCCAATGAGATCGCTGAGGAGATGGCGAGGGTGTTAACTTAAACGGGGAGGCAGTTGATGACGCGACGTCGCTTGGGAGTGAGTTTAGAGCACATTGGGAGTTTACGACAGGTTGCGCGGGCGCGGGAGCCCGATCCGGTGGCCACCGCGGCGCTTGCGGAGGCGGCGGGGGCCAGTCAGATCAAGGTGCATCTTCGCGAGGATCGACGTCACATTCAAGAGCGCGACGTGCGCCTGCTGCGGGAGACGGTGACCACCTCTCTCAACCTGCAGATGGCCCCCACCATGGAGATGCTCAAGGCCGCCTACGATCTGAAGCCCGACGAGGTGACCCTGGTGCCCGAGCGCAGCGAGGAGCTGGCTACGGAGACGGGGCTGGATGTGCACCACCATCGGGATCACCTGAAGAAATACATCGGCAACCTGCGCGACAGTGACATCGGAGTGTTTCTTTATATTGATCCGGAGGTGGAGCAGGTGCGGGCGGCGCATCGGCTGGACGCCAAATGCATTGAGGTGAGCACCCTCAAATATACCCAGGCCCGCGCGTTGCCGGAGCGCCGCTGGGAGCTGCAGCGCCTGGTGGACGCCACGCGCACGGCCGTCAAGCTCGGTATGCGGGTGTCGGTGGGGGGCAGGCTTGATTTTCAGTCGGTCCCGGAGCTCGTGCCGCTGGAGGGGATTGCGCAGTTTAACATGGGGCACGCGCTGGTGGCGCGCTCGGTTATCACCGGGATGGAGCGCGCGGTTCGAGACGCGGTGGAGTTGCTGCACCGATGATTCTTGGACTGGGAACGGATATCGTCGATTGTGACCGCATTGAGCTGGCCCTTGAGCGCCACGGCGACCGCTTTGAAGAGCGGGTGTTTACCAACGATGAGCGCGCCTATTGCAGGCGAATGCCCAACCCCCCACTGCATTTTGCGGCCCGCTTCGCGGCCAAAGAGGCGGCCCGCAAGGCCATGGCCGATGGACCCGATTTGAGCTGGCAGGATGTGGAGGTGATTCGAACCCCGGAGGGGCCGGTGCGCCTGGAGTTGCACGGGGTGGCCGCAGAGGTGGCCGCCGGCATGGGAGTGAAGCGCTCTTTTTTGAGCATCGCCCATGAGCAGTCGTCGGCGGTGGCGACAGTCATCCTTGAAGATTGAGGTCCACTCGATGCACTACCTCGTCACCGCAAGTGAGATGCGGGCGCTCGATGAACACACCATCAACACCCTGGGGGTCCCGGGATATCAACTGATGACCCTTGCCGGAGAAGCGGTGGCGGCCCACTGCCTGCGGCGTTTGAAGGAGCCTGCGGCTGTGACGGTCGCCTGTGGCAAGGGCAACAACGGGGGCGACGGCCTGGTTGCGGCACGGGCGTTGCTGGAGGCGGGGCACACCGTGGCGGTTTTTGTGGTGGCTCCGCGCGACGCGCTGCAGGGGGACGCGGCGATGGCGCTGGCGGACCTTGAGGCGTCGGCGCACGTCGAGCGCTTGCGCTTGTGCTTTGAGGACGCCGACGCTTTTGAGGCGCAGCTGGAGTCTTCGGTGCATGGCGCGGCCCTGGTGATGGACGCCCTGCTTGGAACCGGTCTCAAGGCCGAGGTGCGTGGACCCATCAGCGCGGTTATTGATCTCCTCAACCAGGCGGAGTGCCCGCTGGTGGCGGTGGACATCCCCTCGGGGGTGCATGCCGACAGCGGGGCCATGCTGGGCAACGCCGTGGTGGCGGACGCCACGGTGACCTTCGCCTTCGCTAAACGCGGCCATCATCAATACCCCGGGGCTGGATGCACCGGGCAACTCGAGGTGGTGGACATTGGGATCCCCCTGGAGTTGGCCAGGGACTTTAACGTCACCTGCGAGGTGCTGGACTGCGCCGATGGACCGGCGTTGATTCCGGCCCGAGAGCGGGATTCCCACAAGGGCACCTACGGACACCTCGGGGTGTGGGCGGGTTCACCCTCGATGCCGGGGGCGGCGGTGCTCTGCCTGCAGGGGGCTTTGAAGGGCGGCGCGGGGCTGGTGTCTTGGATTGGGGAGGAGGCGACCTTTCGTTGTGCTCCCCGGCGACCGCTTGAGGCCATCCTGCGTTCTCCGGCGGAGGGGGTGGAGGGGCTGAATGCGTTGGTGGTGGGGCCGGGCTGGGGCCTTGGCGACGCCCGTCGGACCCAGCTTGAGGAGCTCCTGGGGGAGGCGAGTCTGCCCCTTTGCTTGGACGCGAGCGCGTTGACCCTGCTGGCGGACCTCCCTGAGGCCCTGGAGCACACCGCCGCAGAGGTGATTTTGACCCCGCATCCCAAGGAGTTTTCGCGTTTGAGCGGGCTCTCGGTGGAAGAGATTCAGGGGGATCGGGTTGAGGTTGCAAAAGCGTTTGCGATCAAGCATGGATGCTGCGTGGTGCTTAAGGGCGCCCGGACGGTGGTGGCGTCGTCGTCAGGAGACACAGCCATCATTCAGCCGGGCAACCCCGGCATGGCCACGGCCGGCACTGGCGATGTCCTCGCGGGCATCATCGGCGCGTTCGCTGCTCAGGGCATGACGCCTTATTTGGCGGCCCGGGCCGGCGTGTTGTTGCACGCCTGCGCGGGGGATCTCGCCACGGCGCAGGAGGGGGAGGCCGGAATGGTGGCCAGTGATATAATTCTCTCGATGGGGACGGTGTGGAGGGGATGGAATCGGTGAAGAGCTATGAACGAGTGGAAAGTTGAATCAAAGAGCGTTGAAGACACCCAGGCCTTCGCCCGGGAGCTGACCGCCCGCCTCCCTGCGGGGACGGTGGTGGCCCTGGTGGG
>JAZAIZ010000334.1:0-4729 GCA_036230545.1 Myxococcota bacterium | reverse complement strand
TACCGCCAGCGAGGCCAAGATTTACCTGAGCCTGCTTAAAAAGCCCGGCTCCACGGGCTATGCGGTGGCCGCGGTCTCGGGCGGGCCGCGCTCGGCAATTTACAATGTGCTTAAGCGACTCGAGGGAGTTGGTCTGGTCAACTCCAGCCCCGGCAAGCCCACCAAGTGGACCCCCATTCCTGCTGATCGCCTCTACGAACTCATGGAGGGGCGCTTCACCAGCTCTCTGGACAGCCTGCGCAAGTCCCTCAAGAAAGTCGTCAGTCCCGTAGACTCCTCCTTCCTCTGGCAAATCCAGGGCTACCAGCCCATGCTCGACCATGCCCAAAGCCTCATCGCCAAGAGCAAGGATCTCATCGTCGCCTCACTCTGGAAGAGCGAAGCAGAGCTACTCACATCAAGCTTTGAGAAGGCCGCAGCGTCGGGGGTGGAGGTGGTGCTGTTCTCCTTTACCCCGCTGCCGGAGTTGGGCACGACCTTCTCTTACGGCATCCCCGAAGAAGAGCTTGAGACCCATTGGCCCCACAAAATGATTCTGGTCTCTGACAACCAATGGGCGTTAATCGGACACACCACCCAAAGCCCTGAAAATCGGGGGGTCCTCACCCGGGATGAGGCCATCGTGGAGGTAGCCACCAACAACCTCGTGCTGGACATCACCCTCTTTGGCCAACGCAACAATCAGGACACCTCCCACTTGGTGAGCCGACTCCTCACCAGAATGGCACCCCTCGATGACCTGCTGGGCCCACAACGCGCCGACAAGACTGGCTCTCCCCAAGCCTGAACTCCCGTAAAGCAACGTTGACCTCCGAGCCCAGGTTGAAAAATTCCCCTCCAACCATTGAGGAGAGGCATCTCAGGTGGTATCGGAGCCCCTCACGCGCCCGTAGATCAAGGTACTCCCATGGAAGAATCGCCTCTCACCCGAATCAATAAATACCTCAGCGAGGTGGGATATTGCTCCCGTCGCGCCGCAGACAAGTTGATTGAGCAGCGCCGGGTCACCATCAACGGCGTGGTCCCCGAGATGGGCACCAAGGTTGGACCCGGAGATGAAGTGCGGGTCAACGGCGTTTTGGTCTCCCCTTCGGAAGAAAAGCGGGTCTACCTCGCCTTCCACAAGCCCGTGGGCATCGTTTGCACCACAGACACCCGAGTTGAAAAAGACAATATCATCGACTTCATCAACTACCCCACTAGGATCTTCCCCATCGGGCGCCTCGACAAGCCCAGCGAGGGCCTCATCTTTCTCACCAACGACGGGGATATCGTCAACAAAATCCTGCGAGCCCGAAACAACCACGAGAAAGAATACCTCGTCACCGTCAACAAGCCCATCAATCAGGACTTCGTTAAGCAGATGAGCCAGGGCGTCCCGATTTTGGACACGGTGACCCGCGAATGTGTCGTGGAGAAGCTTGGCACCAATCGCTTTAAGATTATCCTCACCCAGGGCCTGAACCGGCAAATCCGCCGTATGTGTGAATACCTGGGATACCGGGTCACCCGACTCAAGCGAGTCAGAATCATGAATATCAAGCTGGACATTCCCGTGGGTCATTGGAGGGATCTCACTGAGAGTGAGCTCACCGAAATCAACCGGCTCACCCAAAGCTCCTCCAAAATCTATCAAGGCTGAACCCGGAGATCTGCATGGCTGCCATCGTGCTCTTCAACAAGCCCTTCGGCGTCCTGAGTCAGTTCACCAGCCAGGAGGGCATGAAGACCCTGGCAGATTATATTCAGCGCCCCGGCGTCTACGCTGCAGGCAGGCTCGATAAAGACTCCGAAGGCCTGTTGGTGCTTACCGATGATGGGGCTCTGCAAAACCGAATCACCTCCCCAAAGCACAAGCTGGTCAAGACCTATTGGGCCCAGGTGGAAGGTGAAGTCGATGAGACCGCCCTGCGCGCTCTGCGCTCGGGAGTGCAATTAAAAGACGGCATGACCCGCCCCGCACAAGCGCGCTTAATCCCCGAGCCAAAGGTCTGGCCGCGCCATCCCCCGATTCGCGAGCGCAAGTCCATCAAAACCACCTGGCTGGAGTTAAAGATAAGCGAGGGCCGCAACCGCCAGGTGCGACGCATGACCGCAGCTACGGGGTATCCCACTCTGCGACTGATACGCTATTCGGTGGGAGAGTGGACTCTCGACGGGCTTGACCCCGGCGCATGGAGGGAAGTGTAAGCTCCTCCCCCACTATTTCGGGGACCATCCGCGACATGATAGAGTCTAAGTTGGCAGTCATTTTGAGCCACCAACTGAGGACCGGATGAGAAAAGCCCCCGCCGACGGCGCTACTCGCTTTGAGAATTGTCAGACTCAGCCGCTGAAACAACATCGTGTGTTTAACAACCCGAACGTCATCACTGAGGGGTGGTATCCGGTTTACCCCAGCAGGAAACTCAAACGAGGCCAGGCAGACTCCGTTAAGATCACCTACCAACGGATTTTACTCTACAGGAGTGAGAGCGGTGATGTGGCCGCCATGGACGCATTTTGCCCCCACATGGGAGCAGACCTGGCAAACGGCCGAGTGGTTGGAGACAAAATCGAGTGCTACTTTCACCAATGGCAATTCGGCCCCGACGGAACACTCGCCGACTCCGGTTGTGCTCGCGCGCCCAAGAACGTCAAGAATCATGCATGGCCCGTTGAGGAAAAGTATGGATACATCTGGGTTTATTCCGCTCAGGAGGCTCCCTACCCCGTTCCTTCTCCGCCAGGACTTGAAGAAGAGGAGATCGAATCCTGGAATATCGCCAAGGTCCGTCTCCTCGCTCACCATCATGTCATGATTGTTGGCGGCGTTGACCTCCTCCATTTCGCAACCGTCCACAACCTCGATGTTGATTTTAACCTCGAAGCGGATGAGTCCCCCTTGCGAGCCACCTGGAAACTCGACGGGGCGGTTTCCAAAAGAGGGTGGCGTGAAGCGCTGGCTCATCGCTTCATCGGCGGCCGGGTCAATTACCATGCCCATGTCGCGGGCGGCTCTTATGTATCCCTCGCTTATGGTCCCGACCTTCAATGGACCCACAGCCAAAAAAAGACCCCCGTCTTCTATATTGCCTGGGGCTGTGTCCCCACAGAAAATGGCGTGAGCGACGTCAAAGTCTTCGCGGTGACCCCAAAAGCCAAAGGGATCTTCAGCTGGCTGAGAACTCGCCTGAAGCTTCTTCTCACAATTGTTCTTCTCGCTATTCTTCAAGATGACGACGTAAAGGCTTTTCCCTATATGCGCTTTAACATTGGAGCGCTCACCAAAGAAGATCGAAGCGCCAGTCGAATGGTTCGCTTCCTCAACTCTCTCCCCATTTCTGTTTGGTCCAGGCAGACAACGCCAGCAGAGGAGGTCAGCTCTCTTCAGGGTAAAACTGATTTAGATCAGGCTCCGACAAAATAGCCGTCAAAGCCGAGCATGCATCCATTCCCTCGACCCCGCTGAGAACCGAGTGATTGACGCCCATACCAATCAAGAGAGTATAGTTTCCCTCCGGGCTCTTCTTCAGGCCACTCACCCCGAAGGTCAACGAGGTGTGGCCTTTAGCGACTCCACGCACAGTCATTCCCGGGATGTCCTGATTAACAAGAGAGCTCACAGAAAACCCACCCCCCTTGGACGCATGCAGGCGCGGAAAGCGAAACACCACGAAATGCAATATTCGTAAGAGACACCGGTTAATGAAATGATTGCTTCGGTTCGCAACAAAGCGAGAGATGGGTTTATCAGACACGTCCCCTGAAACAAATGTCCGAATCTCCTGGTGAATCTCTGTTGTTGATTTTTTATCGGGACTGTCTATTACCATGGCAGACAACATGGGAGAGCCATTGTTGGCGATTAAAACCGGTAAATTAACCCGGACAGAATCAAACTCCACAATCCGATGCCCCCACGGCGGGAAAAAGAGTCCCCGGTTCAACTTCGGTCGTTGAAGCGCGAGCAACCCCACAGCCTTAACAACCGCGGCAGTGGGTGAGAATTTAAGCCCCTTGGACTCGGCAAAGGTAACCAACTCTGTGACATCAATGTCAACGGTGACGTTGTTGTGGCAATACTTACGTGCAATGTAATTAAGTTGGTGGTTTGTAAACCACTCCTCAAGGCTCAGTTTCCGAACAAGGCTCATCAACGCTCTCCATCCTTAGTCCACACACACGTCCTTACTCCAGACTTCTCTGTGACCACACCGACGGTTCCAAACGGTTAATATAGCGCAGATACTTTACGATAGGCGCGTCCAGCTTAAGAAACGCCTCCGTGTTAAAGCGGATATTCTCATAAACCAGACCATCCTCACCCTGAAGCATCTTAAACAAAAGCTTGGTCATATTCAGTTTAAGAAAATCCCAAAGTGCCCCAATTGCTCCCCACCCACTCCGCTCGGTCACGTAAATCGGTCGCACCGACACCTTTCCCTTTTCCACCAAAGAATAGGCAAAGTACATATGAAGCTCCGGCAGCGCATATCTCCCAAAGAGCTTCGCTTCCTTCATCACTGTCAAGGCCGCCAGGCAACCATCGGCGTATTTCATCGAATAAGAATAGTTGTCGCCCAAAAACTGTTTTCCGATTCGCTCACGCAACGTCGTGCTTGGAAATTTTCCTCGAAGGGTTATTTCAATATGATTCGCTTTGCTCTCATCGATATCCACGTCCATATCCATATGAATATTATGAACGGTCTTAAGATGCTGAGGGTCAATCCCGTTAATCATGGTG
>JAZAIZ010000333.1:0-1943 GCA_036230545.1 Myxococcota bacterium | reverse complement strand
GCTTGACAAGCGACCCCTCACTTTCATACTCGAAGGTCCAGACAAAAGTGCGCGACGACACCACGGCAAAGACTCGGGAGTACCATGCCGCTCTTTCAACGCCCCGCCACTCCAGCCTGCAAGGCAGCCGCCGGCGCCACGTTACTCTGGGCGAGTCTGATTCTCCTGCGTCAGGACACCCTCCAACATCTTGAACTTACCACCGCAGAGGCCTTCGTCTCGGGCCTCGGATGGGGCTGGTATTTTGACGCGGTTATCCTCGTCGTTCCCGCACTCCTCGCTTCCCTGGCCACCCAGATTCACCCGCGCCTCCCCCGCTGGGTGGTTCTTGGCGGCAGCGCCTTCATCTGGTTAGCGGCCGTGGCCAACACCCTCTACGTTCGTTTCTTTGACACGCCGCTCAACTGGTGGGTGGTCAAACTCCACTGGCGCGACATCTTTGTAATCCACGACTCCGCCACCGAGCTCAGCGTGAGTTGGATGCTGCCGGGGAGCTTCGCCCTCGCCGCCTGCGCCCTGATAATAAACGCCCGCGCTTACCGCCCCAACAACGCGAGCGCATCACGGTGGTGGCGCGCAGCCCACACCCTCGGCCTTGCCCTCGCGCTTTTGGTGCTTTGGCGTGGACCCGCCTGGATGCACGTGCGCGACAACAACCCGCTCCTGCGCGACAACATCGTGCGCGCCTGGGCCGTCCAAACAAGCCGCAGCCGCCTCTTTCAAGGGGTGAGCACCGAGTGGCTCAAGGAGCTCGACGGCGCCGAAAGCGGGGACCCCACGTTGGTCCTCAGCGCCTACCGCACCGGTCAGCCCCAAAAGCCGCCACCGCTCTACCGCGAAATCCCCAGCGCCCCCGAACACACCCACGCCCTCCGAGCTCAGCTCGGCCTCCCTGAAAAGGGTCCGGTGCATGTCTTTCTCCTCTTCGCCGAAAGTCTGCGCACCTATGAACTCGACCACCCCACCATCGGCCCGGCCATCTTCCCCAATCTCCGTCGCCGCCTGCAAAAGAACGGGGTCTACTTTTCGCAGGCCTACAGTTCGAGCTTCACCGCCGGCCAAACCGTCCGCGGCCAGTTCAGCACCCTCTGCTCCATGCTCCCTAACATCGCCGGCGCCGCCACTTACATCGCCCACACCAGCCTGCGGGTCACCTGCATCCAGGAGTTCCTCCGACAACACGGCTACACCACCGCCTGGCTTAACTCCTTTCAATCGAGTTATCACAACAAGCGCCTCTTTGAGACACTGCACGGCACAGAACACTTCTTTGACGGCGACTATTTTCGGGCCCAGGGCGTGACCCAACGCGTCGGCAGCTGGGGGCTGGCCGACGGCCCCTTTCTCCTGGAGACCCTTAAGACCCTCGAGCGCCTGGCCCACCAGAACGCGTCCATCTTCGCCAACATCCTCACCATCTCCACCCACCACCCCCAAACCGTCATTCCGGAAGGCCCCGTCCCGGCCCCGCTGCTCAAGGCCCTCAACGCCGACGAGTCCTACCACGGTCTGCTCTCCCGCTACGCCTACCTCGACCGCGCGCTGGAGGATTTCTTCGAGGCGCTCTTCACCAGCTCCCTCGGGGACAACTCCCTGGTGGTTCTTCTTGGCGATCATGGTACCCCGCACACTCCCCCGGACACGCAGAACGCCATTCAGAACCACGAAGCGAGGTTTCGAATCCCCATCGCGCTGCTGAGCCGACACACCCGCCCCCTCAAGCTCGACCACCCCGTTCATCAGATGGACATTGCCCCTACCATCGCCCGAGTCGCCGGCGCCTCCGCGCGAGCCGCCTGGATGGGTCGAGGCCTCTTTGAGAGCCCCGCCAGCCCTTGGGTTTATCAAGAAGGAGGACACACCTCCTACCGCGCGGGAGACCGGGCCTGCTATCACCTCAGCCCTCACCAGGGAGGTCCTCTGACCTGCGTGGACACCAGCGC
>JAZAIZ010000332.1:0-5027 GCA_036230545.1 Myxococcota bacterium | reverse complement strand
CTGAGCATATTCGCAATCAGCGAGGTCAAAGGAGACTTCGCGGAGAAGTTTTACAAAACCCTCGATGCTATCTTTCCCGCCGAATACCGTACAATGCTGGCCTCCACCCCACGTCAGACCTACGCGTTAGGATTCGCCCTCTTCCTCCTCCTACTCTCCTCCCTGGCCCCCTTCCGGGTTGAGACCATGGCCATCACCTTATTGGACAAACCCTTTCGCTACACCATGAAAGGAGCAATCGTCACCCTCGGCATCGGGGCAGGGTCTCTTATCCTGGCGGCGACTATCGTTCTCCTTCCCATCGTAGCCTTTCTCCTGCCGGTCTATCTCGTCAGCTGGATAGCGGGATTCGCCGCCATCTGCCAATCCGTCGGCGAAAAAGTCCCCGGGAATTTAGCGAGCCAGCAGCCAATCCTCGGGTTCATCCTGGGTGCACTGGTGCTCTTCCCCCTCTTCCTCCTCCCCTATTTCGGTCCTTTCCTCTTTGGACTGCTCAGCTTCCCCGCCGCAGGCGTCGCCTTCACCACCAAATTTGGGAGTGACTCCTGGGCCAAACAAAATATCCGCTATGATGTCGCAGAAGGAGAAGAGGGCGATGGAGAAGAAGGCGGCGAAGGAGGCCCAAAGCCACCAGAGGCGACAACCACCAAAACCGCTACGGAGCCTCCCAGCGAAAACTAAGCGTGAACACCCGTCACCCTCAAGAGGGGCGCTGTGTCATCGAAATAATTCCCCAAGGGTACCTCTGCCTCAATTACCCAGAAGTTCTCCCCCTTCTCATCCACAAGGGTCTGGGACACACTCCACAGATCTCGAGAGAGCGACTTCATTCTGGTAAGGGGGGGTAAACGTGCGCTGTGGTCAAACACAAGGGTCTCATAGTCATCATAAAAAGACTCCATCGCCCCTTCAAAGTTCGCCGCATCCCACACCTCCTCACCGTCAGAGCGAACACACTCCGCCGCGCGCTCATACTCCTGCTGAGAAAGATGACGAACCAACTGATGCACCTCCGTCCGAACGCGCGCGCGAAACAAACGCATATCATCCGTGGGGTGCGCCGGCCTCTCTGGCACCGATTCGCTCTCACCCGCCACCGGGTTCACCAACTCCTCCCACTCTTTTAACAAACTCGAATCAATCTGGCTCAACGACGTCCTGAAAAACTCCTCCGCCTCAAGAACGCTCTCATCCTTCGCATCCTCTGGGATCGTCTGACTCAGGGTTTTATAGAGCCGGGAGACATAGCGTAGCAGCACTCCTTCACTTCGCTGCAGACCGTATTCCTGAATATAGTCCGCGAAGGAGAGATAACGCTCATACATCTCACGCCCGATGCTCTTGGGCCGAATGTTCTCAACCTTGACCCATGGACGGGTCTCCGCAAAGTCATTGAAGGTCATGTAGATGAAATCGCGATTGGGTTTTGGATAGTCGATCTTCTCGAGTTCCTCCATCCTCTCATCATAAGGCACCCCAGCCGCCTTCATCTCGTTCACCTTCTCCCCTTTGATCTTGTCGAGTTGCCTCAACAAAATCACCCGAGGGTTCTCCAGGATCGCCTCAACGAGGGTGATCACATCGAGAGAATAGGTCGACGACTGCTCCTGAACCCTGGGCAGGATGTCCAGAAGGTAAAGGGAAGACGCCTGATGCAGCGAGAAATCCTCCTGCAGCCCCCCATCAACCACGAGCCTCACCCCGCCCTCCCCATCATCAAGAGCCTCCACAACCCCCGCCGCCTTCAGCGACTCCAGGTAAGTCTCCGCCTCTTCACGTAAGCGTTCCTTCAGGGTCTCCCGACTGTGGCAGCGCTCAATCAGGCTTAGCACCTCAGCCCAGCCATCTTCACCCCGAGCGTGGGCCCCCTGAAGAAGAGCCAGAAGGATTCCGTGGGTAATCTTGAACTGCGATTCAAGGGGCTGAGGCGGGCTGCTGATTAATTTTTCGAACGCCGCCTTATCCCAATGCGCGTAATTTCGTTCCGGGGGCTTTTTCTTAACGAATTTGCGTTTCTTCTTGGGGTTAGCCCCAGCCTTTGTCTCAGCGCGGGCGTTCTCAACGACATGCTCGGGAGCCAAGGCCACCACACTCCCTGCGCTATCAAAACCCTTGCGTCCAGCTCTTCCGGAGATTTGATGAAAATCACGCGGGGAGAGAACCCCGGTCTTCACCCCGTCAAACTTACAGAGACGGGAAAAAAGGACGGTTCGGATAGGCACGTTGACGCCAACTCCCAGGGTGTCCGTCCCGCAGATCACCTTCAACAACCCCTGCTGTGAGAGCTGCTCAACCAACAATCGATATTTCGGCAATAAACCTGCGTGATGCAGTCCAATACCGTGGCGAATGAAACGCTGAATCTCCTTCCCGTAGGGGGAGTCAAAGCGAAACCCCTTCAACGCCTCTGAGATCTCCTTTTTTTCTTCCTTCGTACAATAATTGGTACTCATCAGGTTCTGCGCCATCTCCGCGCAATCCCGCTGCGTAAAGTTCACGACGTACACCGGGTACCTTCCCGACGTCATGAGTTCATCAAGCCCCTCGTGAAGAAACTTCTCACTGTACTGAAAATCCAAAGGCACTGGCCGGTCTGTGGACCTCACCACGCTCACTTCGATCCCCGTCAACTCCTCCAGCCCCTCGCGAATATTCGGATTGTCTCCCATGGTCGCCGACATCAGCAAGAATCGCGTGTGGGCCAGGCGTAGAAGTGGGACCTGCCAGGCCACTCCGCGTTCCACATCTGAATAATAATGGAACTCATCCATGATTACATAGTCGACATCTGCCGCATGCCCATCCCGCAACGCCATATTGGAGAGAATCTCAGCGGTGCAGCAAATGATGGGGGCTCCCGGGTTAATGCTGGCGTCACCGGTCAACATTCCAACGTTGTCTGCACCAAACTCTTCACAGAGCGCGAAAAACTTCTCGCTGACCAGGGCCTTAATCGGGCAGGTATAATAGGAGCGCTTGTCTTCGGCGATCGCCTTAAAGTGAAGGGCGAGGGCCACAAGGGATTTCCCAGAACCCGTGGGTGTGCTCAGCACCACGTGGTTCCCACTCATCACCTCCAACACCGCCTCTTCCTGAGCCGGATAAGGTGAGATTCCCTTGGCCTCAATGGACTCAAAGAAAGCCTCAAAGAGGGCATCCGGATCATGGGACTCCGGAATCCATTCAACAAGTCTTTTGGATTGCACAGCTTGTGACGCAGAAGTATCCATCATGGAAAACAGTTCCTCTTCGCCTCATTCAACGAAAGGCAAGGAAAAGGTCAAATTAAAGATGACCTTCTAACGTATGGATATCCCATCCAACAAGCTATGAATGAAGAGTCAGGCGAAAAAGGGGCGGGATTGCGCCGCCAAAAGCCGAGAGGAGACTAGCGGGTCCAAGTGGAGTCTTTGGTTCTGTTTCGAATCGCCGCAAACATATCAGGCAGGCTGATGGAGTTTGCTTTGTTGGCGATCCACATGGGGACCGACCCACCGGGGTTGGTGTGCAGGAAGTACTCCAGGCGCGTCCGGTTGGGGCCATCGGCAGTCAACATCCAACTCCCTTCGCAGACATCAACCCGCACAATCCCGCTGACGCTCTTAGGCCCCTTATCATTAGTCGCAGTCCAGGTGCGGCGATATATTTTTTTCTCAGCGTCCACCTCAGAGAGAATCGTCAACGTATAATCCCGCTCGGCGACCAAAGGAGCGTCAAAACGGTGATACGCCACGACTTTGTCCGGCGCCCGCTCAACCACCTTAATCTGTTTCATATAGGGCATGAACTCGGTGTATTTCTCAATTTCATCGATGACCTTCCAGACCTTGTCCACCGGAAAGTCCACATAGGCTTCGGCCCGAAGCTCGCGTACACTCGACCCAGGAACATCCCGATTCCAGATAACCAGATCTTTTTGCTCGTTGACCTTTTCCCAAGGGTTGGGGTTTTTAACACCCGGGTTGGCGAGCGCAAACCCAACGAGGCAGCACAGGATCCATTTCATCGTTCTCTCCAATCAGCCTTAAGTTTCAAAATGACGCTTACCCCACTCAATATCAAGGGGCCACCGTAAAACTGTGAAAACGCCAGCTGTTCGCACCATGATTATGGAGATTAAAAAAAACGGGACTGCCCGCAGGAATACTAAAATCTGCAATAATCGTTGGGGAGTACACAGCCTCCTCCGCAGGAATGGCGATGGAGCGGGTAAAGATCGTCCTCTCAGCGATCCTCAGTTCAATCACCGCCTCCCCATACTCCTGAGCAGACAGGGGCAAATGCCACCATGTCCACTGCAGGGTATCACCCACCTCAATCCTTGCCAGCGAGGGCTGCGAAACCGTGAGATAATTACAGTCTGTGGTGTCCACCTCGAAATAAGCAGCGTCACCCGCCCCCTCCACCGCATAATCCCCCACACCGCAGACCTCAGCCCCCACCGCATCCTCAAAACACGGATCTACCTCCGGGGCCACCGCCTCCCAGCGCCCATGCTCAATCAGTGCCTTCTCCGACGTGGACCCTCCTCCCGCCCAGCACCCAATACACAAGAGCAACGCGAGACAAGCTCCCTTATCTGACATTCTTTGCCCCCCCATGGGACATCGCCCCATAAAGAGGGCCGGACAGGTGTTGCCCTAAAAACCCAAGCACCTTCCCATGTCCCGTGAAGGTGAACTCCCCCTTCCGCTGCATAATCCCCCTTACCATCACCGACGCCGCTCGCTCGGCGGTCCAAACCAACTTCAATGGCCTCTTGTCCAACCAATCCTCATGAAACTCACCATCGTTATCAACCTTGAAAATCTCGGACTCCACCAGCCCCGGAAGAATGTTCGTTAAGGTGACCCCGCTCCCCACAAGCTCCTGACGGAGGCAATTGCACAAACCCATCAACGCATGCTTCGATGCGCAATAAGCGGAGGATCCCGCGAGAGAAAACTTTCCCATCACACTCGAAATCACCACAGCGCGCCCAGCGCTCTCCCGCAAACTCGGCAAACAACAGCGCAGGGTCGTCGCAA
>JAZAIZ010000331.1:0-4947 GCA_036230545.1 Myxococcota bacterium | reverse complement strand
CTTCACCGTGGTCACCACCGAGGAGGAGCTTGAGCGCGCCATCGCTGGGTGGGACGGTCTCCCCGTCGTCAAAGCCGATGGCCTCGCAGCTGGCAAGGGCGTGTTTTTGCCGGAGACCAAAGCAGAGTGCCTCGCAGCCGGGAAGCTGCTGCTTGAGGGAAGCCTCGGCGACGCCGGACGCACCGTCGTTCTGGAAGAGCGACTTGAAGGCATTGAAGTCTCGCTCTTTTACGCCTGCAACGGCACCGACGCGGTCGCCCTTCCCAATGCCCGGGACCACAAACGACTCCTCGACGATGACCAGGGCCCCAACACCGGCGGCATGGGCGCCATCAGCCCCAACCCCATCATGACCCCCAACATCGAAGCGCAGGTCCTGGAGGACACCATCCTCCCCACCCTGCGCTACCTCGACCAACAAGGCACCCCCTTTAAGGGCTTTCTCTTCGCCGGGTTTATGCTCACCGCGCAGGGACCGAAGCTCCTTGAATACAACGTGCGCCTCGGAGACCCCGAGACTCAAGCTATCCTTCCCCGGCTGCGCAAGGGCGACTTCTCTGAGTTGTGTCACCGCGTCGCCACCAACCGGCTTCAGGATTACACCCTCGACTTTGACCCACGCCCCACCTGCACCGTGGTCATGACCGCCGCAGGCTACCCCGACAAGCCCCGCAAGGGCGACTCCCTGCAGGTGGACACTGCGCTTGAGTCCCACGACCGCTGGTTGATCCATGCTGGCACCACCACCGAAGGCGACTCCCTGGTGACCAATGGTGGCCGAGTGGCGGCCATCGTCGCCCGAGCCGAAACCCTTGAGAGCGCCCGCAGCGCCGCCTACGAAGGCCTGGAGATGGTCCAGTTCTCCGGCGCCCACGCAAGAACCGATATTGGAGCCCCAAAACAAGAGGCCACGCCTCATAAGGAGATTTAACATGAGCAATTCCTCAAACCCCCTGGTGAGTATCCTGATGGGATCTTCCTCTGACGCCGACACCATGGCCTCAGCCAGCAAAGCCCTGCGTGAGTTTGGCATTGAAAGCGAAGCCCGCGTTCTCTCCGCGCACCGGACACCCCATGTGCTGCTTAAGTACATCGAAGGTCTTGAAGAGCGAGGTGTTCAGGTGATCATCGCCGGTGCAGGCATGGCAGCCCACCTCGCAGGGGTCATCGCCGGTCACACCACCCTTCCTGTGCTGGGAGTTCCCCTCGCCGCTGGCCAACTCCAGGGACTCGACGCCCTGCTGGCCACCGTGCAAATGCCTGGCGGCGTTCCCGTGGCGACCTTTGGTATTGGCTCCGCCGGTGCCAAAAACGCGGCCTACTTCGCGGCCCGCATGCTTGGGATGCAAAACCCCGAGATCCGCGCACGCATGGAAGAGGTGCTTGAGAGCAACCGCCAAAAAGTTTTAACCGCAACTTTACCAGAGGAATTCTAATTCCATGATTGAGCGCTATCAAACAGAAGCCATGACCGCCATCTGGAATGAAGAGGCCAAATTTGAGCGGTGGACCCAAGTGGAAGTCGCCGCCACCGAGGCTTTTCACAGCCGCGGAGAGGTCCCCGACCAGGAGATGGCCGACATCCGTGAGAAGGCTCATCACCAGAGCGCCGAGCGGGTCAAAGAGCACGAGAAGGTCACCAACCATGATGTGGTGGCCTTCGTGCGCGCAGTCTCCGAGATGGTGGGCGAGCCCGCCTGTCGGCACCTGCACCGGGGCCTGACCAGCAGCGACGTGGTGGACACGGCCAACGGCATGGCTCTGCGAGATAGCCTCACGGTCATCATCGAAGCGACCAAAGCGCTTCGAAGCGTGGTGGCCCAACGCGCGGTGGAGCACAAACGCACCCCCTGCGCCGGACGAACTCACGGCATTCACGCTGAGCCCACCAGCTTTGGCGTACGCCTGGCGGGGTGGCACACCGAGTTAACCCGCAACATCGAGCGCCTGGAGACCGCCCTTGAGAACGTCTCCTATGGAAAGCTCTCTGGTGCGGTGGGCACCTTTAGCCAGACGGATCCGGCCTTTGAAGCTTTTGTTGTTGAGCGAGTGGGTCTTAAGGCCGAGCCCGTGGCCACTCAGGTGGTCCCCCGGGACCGACACGCCGAAGCCCTCAGCGCCCTCTCCCTGCTTGGTGGAGGCCTTGAGCGCTTCTCTACGGAGATTCGTTCTCTGCAACGCACCGATCTGCGCGAAGCAGAAGAGGGCTTTCGCAAAGGACAAACCGGCTCCTCGGCCATGCCCCACAAGCGCAACCCCATCACCTGTGAGCGCGTCTCCGGGATGGCGCGCCTGCTGCGTGGCTACATGCTCGCGGCCCACGAGGACATCGCCCTCTGGCACGACCGGGACATCAGCCACTCCTCCGTGGAGCGGGTCATCTTTCCCGACGCCTTTCACTGCGCTCACTATATGCTCCTGAAGTTTACCCATGTCATGGAGAACCTCCGGGTCTATCCTGAAAACATGATGGACAACATCAACCGCACCGGCGGCCTGCTCTTCAGCCAAAACGTGTTGGGGTGCCTGCTGGGCGCCGGGATGGAGCGTCAGGAAGCCTACAGCGTTGTGCAACGGGCCGCCATGAACGTCTGGGAAGGCGAGTTTGGCACCTTTCGGGAAGCCCTTGAGTCCGAAGAGGTCGTCCAGCAAAAATTAAACGCCGGTCAATTGGACGAAGCATTTGAATTAAACGCCTATCTCAGGCACGTAGACACCCTGTTTGAACGTGCTGGAATTGAAACCGTAGCTTAGGACCGTCACATGTCTGCAGTAGTAGTAGTTGGAGCCCAGTGGGGCGACGAAGGTAAAGGAAAAATCACGGACTACCTGGCTCAGGACGCCAGCATGGTGGTCCGTTATCAGGGAGGAAACAACGCCGGTCACACCATCGTCGTTGAGGACACCACCTACAAATTTCACCTCATCCCCTCCGGTATCCTGCATAAAGACAAGATCTGCGTCCTTGGAAGCGGCGTGGTGATTGATCCCGAGCAGCTCATCACCGAGATCGATAACCTCATCGCCCAGGGGGTCGACCCCTCGTCGCTGCGGCTCTCCGATCAGGCTCACTACATTCTTCCCACCCACAAGGTGATTGACCAGCGTCAGGAAGACGGCAAGGGGGAGGCCCGCATCGGCACCACCGGGCGCGGCATTGGACCTGCCTACAGCGACAAGATCGCACGCACCGGGATTCGCCTGAACGACCCCGCCTACCCCGCGATTCTGCGCAAGAAAGTAGAGCAGCACTTCAATGAGCACGCCGCGGCGCTTGATGGCGGCGAGTGGACCCCCGCGAGCATGGTAGAACACCTGACCGGTGTGCATGACCGGCTCAAGCCCTACATCACAAGTGGGCCGCACCTTATCAACGACGCCCTCGACAACGATGAGCGGGTGCTCTTTGAGGGAGCCCAGGGAACCCTGCTGGACATTGACCACGGCACCTACCCCTTTGTCACCTCCTCCAACCCCACCGCCGGTGGCGCCTGCGCCGCATCGGGGGTTGGCCCAACCCGCATCAATCGCGTGCTCGGCATCGCCAAAGCCTACGCCACGCGTGTGGGAGCGGGCCCCTTCCCCACCGAGCTCGAAGATGAAGTCGGCGAGACCATGCGTACGGAAGGCCATGAGTTTGGCACCACCACCGGACGCTCCCGCCGCTGCGGCTGGCTTGATCTGGTGGCCCTGCGTTACGCCGTCCGTGTCAACGGGCTGACCCACCTGGTGGTCACCAAACTCGACGTGCTCGACAAATTCGAGACCATCCGCATCTGCACGCAATACAAGGTCAATGGTGAGGAGACCCGCAACTTCCCCACCGACGCTAATCTCGTGGAGAACCTGGAGCCGGTCTATGAAGACATGGCCGGGTGGAAGAGCACCACCAGCGAGCTCCGCGACTGGGACGACCTCCCCCCCGCCGCGCAACAATACGTCCAGAAGATTGAGGACTACCTTGGGATCCCGGTAGCGATTGTAAGCGTCGGACCCAAGCGCTCGGCGACTCTGACCCGCATCCCCATGTGGGAGATGGGCTGATCGCTCAGACCGGCAACTCCCCATGAGCCCTCTTCACCCTCATCCCGCGCTGGAAGTCTACGAACGGATGATGGAGCGCAGCAGCGGGGAAGACGGTTTCGTCATTGAAAGCGTCATGGTTATCGAGCGGGCCCTGCAGAGCCGGTGGCCAGTGGAGTCCATTGTGGGCACCCCCCACCGAATGGAACAGCTCGCCCCCCTAATCCCTTCAACCACCGAGCGCTTTATCATGAGCCAATCGGAGCTGAACGCCCTGGTGGGGTTCTCTCTGCACCGGGGCTGCGCGGCGCACGTTCGCGTGCCCGAGGCTCTCTGCGACGGCACACTCCCGGCGAAGGCGGCCACCGCAAAGACCATCGTGGTGGCCGAGCGCATCGCAGACCCGGCCAACATCGGGGCGCTGTTGCGCAACTGCCGGGCCTTTGGGGTGGATCTGGTGATTTTGGATCCCAAAGGAGGCAGCCCCTTCTGCCGCAAAGCCGCGCGCACCTCCGCAGGACACCTCTTCACCCAGCACCTCTGCGTTGTTGATCCTCTCTCGGCGCTGCAGACCCTGCGCGAGGTTCACGGCGAACGCCTGCAGGCCTGCGGAGCCACCCTTGGCCCCAACGCCCACTCGCTGCGTGACACGCCTCCTGCACACCCCTGGGCGCTCTTCCTTGGCAATGAAGGCGGCGGGCTCTCCGAAGAGCTGCTGAAGAAGCTTGATTGGGAAGTCACCATCCCCATGCAGGACGACGTCGACTCCCTGAACGTCGCAGCAGCGAGCGCGGTCTTGCTCTATGGGCTCACTCCGGCGTAAACGCCTGCGGAGCGCTCGCGACCCTGACCTTCTCCTCCCCCACCCGCTCAACCACTGCGCTAATCCGCTTGAGGTAGTTGCGCATAAAATGGTCTTTGACC
>JAZAIZ010000330.1:0-3511 GCA_036230545.1 Myxococcota bacterium | reverse complement strand
GGAGCACCCCAAACACAGACATCACTGACTTTGGGAGCGTTGGTGGGGGCGTTGGGGGGAATGATTTAACCTCGACGTTGGACCTTCACGCTCCCAAAGTCAGTGATGTGGGTGGTTGGGGTGCTCCTTGCGATCGGCATCGCCTTTGGGGGGTACACCACTCGCAAAGGACGCCAACTCTCTCCTCCGGAGATTGAGCGACACAGCGAGGGGAGGGGGAAAGCGCCCGTGCTTTGGGTGATGATGGATACCCTGCGGGCAGACACTCTCTATGGCCCCGATTATAAGTTTTCCTTGGCCCCGGAGTTGGGTGAGTTCGCCAAAGACGCTTTGGTGTTTCAGCAGGCGGAGTCCACGGCCGGGTGGACGATCCCCGCGACGGCGACTCTGATGACCGGGATTCATAATATGACCATGGACGCTTCGGCCGGGCGTTTGCCGGAGTGGGCTCCGACGGTGGCGGAGCATCTTTATGGAGCGGGCTATGGAACCCATGCGGTTGTGGACAATGTCATCGTTGAACCCCGAGCGGGGTTTGGGGCGGGCTTTGAGAGCTTCTTTCAGAAGTCGTCCTTTCGCTTTGTCTTTTCGCTGCCGGGCTACCGGCTCTTGCCTGAGTGGTTTCAGATGGAGTGTCGACGTCGCTTGCGCTCCTTTTATTATGGGGCCCCGGGTGTCACCGATGAAGCGGTGAAGCGAATCGAATCCATGGGGGACGAGCCTCTTTTTCTCTACGTTCACTATATGGATCCCCACGCTCCTTACAACGTTCACCCCGAAGTGAGTCCTCTGCCGGAGGACAGCGAAGAGGTGAACTATTATGATTGGAGAATTCTTCTGCATAAGGAAGAGACCTCCGCGCGCCCGACCCCCGGTCAACAGCGGACCCTTGTTCATCGATACGAGGGTGAGGTCACCTTTATGAGCCGGGAGATCAAACGTCTTCTTGATGCCTGGTATAAACGCTACGGCGACTCGGGGCTTGTGATGTTCACCTCCGACCATGGTGAAGAGTTTTTGGAGCATGGTCATTATGGGCACGGGCATACGGTTCATAAAGAGAGCGTCAACGTCCCGCTGATGTTTCAATTTCCCAAGGGGGTTTTGGCGAGCGAGCGAGCGAGCGGGCTCGTTGAGCATCCGGTAAGCCTGTTGGATGTGTTGCCCACGACCCTTGAGGCCATTGGGGTGGAGCCCGTGCTGCGGGGGGATGATTTTCCGATTCAGGGGCAGAGCATGTTGCCTTGGCTACGGGGCGAGGAGCCTTTCACCTCACGTCCTCTCATTGCAAGTCACAGTCGACACAAACGCAGAGTGTTTCGCTACCGTCAGGGTGATGGGGTTTTTCTCAAGACGGGTTTTTATAATGGCGACAAAGAGTGGAGAGGCTTCTACGACCTACAGACCGACGCTGCGGAGCTTGATAACCTGATTCGCCCCAATGAGCCGGAGCCCACGAAGGCAAAGGTGGCTTCAACGCACTTTAATAAAGTTGCCAAGACGCTCTGGAAAGCCAAGGACAAGCTCTCGGAAGAGGAAAAAAACGCCGGGGAAGAGTCGCTGCGGGCGATTGGGTATATTCAGTAGGATCCTCAGAAACGAAACATCGTCCCCGCGTAGGCGTGAATGTCGTTAACGGGTTGGCCGCTGTCGTGCATCATTTGTTTGTATTGCGTGAGCAGGAAGATCTCCAGGTTGGACAAGGCTTGGAAGGAGAGGTAGCCCAGAGCTCCGTAGTGCCCGTAAAAGGTGTCGGCGGCGGTGATGCCTCCGAGAACACCGGCTCCGAGGCTGAGCTTTCCCATGGGGACGATGAACTTGAAGTTGATGTCGATGTCGGTGGCGGGATCTTCGCCTTTGCCGAGGTTGGCTCGACGCAGGGTTGTTGAGGGGGAGATGTAAAAGGTCTCCAGCAGGGGGATGTCCACGAAGAAACCAAGGCCAAAGCTGCTTCCTATCTCCGCCTGCTCAAGCTCGGTGGGGGAGTAGGTGCCTCCGAGGGCGACGCCAAGCCCCACTTTGCTGGCGTGCCCGAAGGCGGTGGCGCTGGTGGTGAGAACGAATACTCCGAGTAGGAGTCCGAGGGCGGTGGAGCTTTTCATAGGGGGTCCTTTCTGCACACGGGGGTCAGTGAGTTGACGTCCCGTGGGAAGTGTTCATTCAAATAAAAAAATCAGGGCGTCAGGGGGGTGAAGTCGAGTGAGTCGACAAGAAAGGCCCATTTGTCGGCAATCTTCTGGATACGTTTGGAGGTGGGAGTGCCCGCGCCGTGTCCCGAGCGGGTGTCGATGCGGATGAGGATGGGGGCGCTCCCTCCCTGGGCGGCTTGCATGGCGGCGGCAAACTTAAAGCTGTGGGCGGGGACCACCCGGTCGTCATGGTCGGCGGTGGTGATAAGGGTGGGGGGATAGGCCCGGTTGGGGGTGATGTTGTGTAGCGGTGAGTAAGCCAGGAGCGCTTCAAATTCATCTTTGTTCGCTACGGAGCCGTAGTCATCGGTCCAGGCCCACCCAATGGTAAATTGGTGGAAGCGGAGCATGTCGAGGACTCCCACTCCGGGCAGGGCTGCGCCGTAGAGCTCGGGAGCTTGAACCAGGCACGCTCCCACAAGGAGGCCACCGTTGGAGCTCCCCTGGATGCCGAGGCGGTCAGGGCGGGTGTAGCCCTCTTGCGTTAACCAGCGGGCGGCAGCTTGAAAGTCGTCGAAGACGTTCTGTTTGTGGGTTTTGGTGCCGGCTTTGTGCCACTCTTCCCCAAATTCGCCTCCACCACGAATATTGGCTACGGCATAAATGCCTCCCATCTCCATCCACACGAGGCTGGAGACGGAGAAGCGTGGTTTGATGGAGATGTTAAAGCCCCCGTAACCATAGAGCAAGGTCGGCGTTGAACCCGTGTGTTGGAGGCCCTTTTTGTGGCTGATGAAGAGCGGGATGGGGGTGCCGTCTTTGCTTTTGTAGAAGACCTGCCTGGTCTCGTAGAGCTTGGGATCAAATTGAACCTTGGGGCTCCAGAATGGGGTTGCCTCTCCACTGGCGACCTGGAGTCGAAAGAGCGACGTGGGGGTGGTGAACCCAGTGAAACCAAAAAAGGTCTCCTGGGAGGTGCGGTCTCCGTAGAGTCCGAAGACGGAGCCAATGCCGGGTAGCTGGATCTGCTTAACAAAGGCCCCGTTGTGGCGATGAAGTTTAATGACATTGTGGGCATTGTGCAGGTAGCGAAGCACCAGGCGGGAGCCGACCATGGTTGCGCTCTCAAGGGTGTCGTCGTTTTGGGGGATGAGCTCTTTCCAATGCTTCTCTTCGGGGTGGTTGAGGTCAATGCTGATGAGTCGTCCCCGGGGTGCCCTCGAGGTTGTCTGAAAAAAGAAGGTGGAGCCCTCGTTGCCGATGAAATGAAACCCGGCTTTGAAATCAGGGATTAAGGGCGTCAGCGGAGCGGCGCTGTCCTTGATCTTTTTGTAGAGGATTTGGTTGCGGTCATCGGTGCCTTTCCAGACGCTTACGATGAG
>JAZAIZ010000329.1:0-15080 GCA_036230545.1 Myxococcota bacterium | reverse complement strand
GTTTGAGTGGCTGGGGGAGTTTGTTCGGCGTGGCAACAAGCTGGTTTTTGTGATCGGCAATCATGACCTCGAACTCTCGTGGCCTTCGGTTCAGGCGAGCATTCGAGCGTCCATGGGGCTGGAGGAGGACTCTGACGCGGGGGATGGGGTGGTGTTTTGCAGTTGGTTTTATGTGAGCGAAGGGGATACCTACATCAGCCACGGCCACCAGTATGACCCCTATTGCGTGGTGCGTGATCCCGTTCATCCCTTCATTCAAATTAAAGGGCGCTCCCAGGTTCGTCTGCCCTTTGGGGAGCTGGCGGAGCGCTACATGCTCAATGGGATGGGGTATTTTAACCCCCACGCTACGAGCAATTTTATTATGGAGCTCAAAGACTATGTGACCTTCTTTTTCAAGTACATGCTACGTCGTCAGCCGCTTTTGGTCTGGACCTGGTTTTGGGGGGCATTGACCACCCTCTTTTTGACCCTGACCCATTTCGTCAGGCCTGTTCTCAGGGATCCCCTGGAGGTGGAGGATCGCACCCGGGAGGTGGCCGACGATGCCAACGTTACTCCTGAGGTGGTTCGGCAACTCCACGCGGTGAGCACTCCCTCCGCTTGCGCGAATCCCTTGCGGCTCGTGCGGGAACTCTGGCTGGATAGGGCCCTGCTTTTTTTGGGGATGCTCTACCTGGGGTTTCAGTTTTTTGCGGCGGCCAACCTCGTGGCGCCTCTCAGCGCCTGGTGGGGGCTGGTGCCGGTGCTCTTGCTCGCGCCGCTTTTTTTCTCCTACTCCTATTCGGTGACCTCCGCGGTGTTCAATATGACCCTCCTATCGGTGCAGCAGGCCCGCCTTATCGCGAAGATCACCGGATGCCGGCGTATCGTGCTGGGGCACAGTCATGAGCCTGAGGTCCGGCAGCTGGGAGAGACCACTTATTTGAACAGTGGATTCTGGTCTCCAGCTTACGCGGAGCCCGAGTGCATCAACCGCTTGGGGCAGCCGACCTTTGTGTGGATAAAGGGGGACGACGATGGCGGGAGGCGGAGCGCGGAGCTTTTGGGTTGGCCTCCAGGAGCGCGGGAGCCGCAACGGCTGAACTTCTGAGGGTTAAGCCAGCATATCGAGGAGATCGCCGGGCTGGTCCTCGGTGATGGTGTGAGCGCCGGCATCCAGGGCCGATTGAAACCTCGCGTGCATGAGGTTAAAGCTCGCCTCGTTCAGATCCGGCTCAAGCTCACCCTCGGTTGTTTCACCCTCGTTGGTCGCCTCGATGAGCACGATGGTATCCACCAGATCGTCGAGGTCCGCCTCGTTCATGGTTGGCTCCTCCAGGGCCAGCTCTTCGAGGGCCAGAGTTTCCAGCGCCATCGCTTCGGTGGCAAGCAACTCGTCAGGGTGGGCCTCCTGCGAGTCTCTTACTTCACCGTAACCGTCGCTCCCTTCGATGCCTGTTCTTTTGGAGAGGGTCATGGGGGCTCCTGCATCGTCGGGGGGTTGGGGGATGTTGGGTGCTTCAGGAAAAGATGTCTCATCGTCCGGGTCGGTTTTGGGGAGGTCGCCAAAGGAGAAGTCGGGGATTGGATCGGGGGCGAATGGGGTCTCTGGGGGCCGCGTGAGTTGTGCGAGGGCCTCCATCGCCCGGGGGCGCGGGTTTGAGCGGGTGTGAGGGCGGTCGGTCTCTCCGATCCCATTAATTGTCATGTCCAGTCTCCTTCAGGGGACCTAATAGGATATCAAATAAAACAGGCAGTTGGCCAGTGGTGGTTGTGGGGGGGGACTCGCTGCTTTAAGTGATGAAAAACAGGTGAAAAATTCGAAAGTCTGGATTTTTTTCGAGAACTGTGGTTGAGGGGCACTGCGATGACGCTCTCCCAAACGGTTAATGATCGAGTGAGGCAACCACGATGGAAAAAGAACTTTGTCCCATGTGCAAGTCCGAGAGGACTGTTCACCACGACTCCGGGGCCTACACGGGCCTGTGGGTCTGCATGAATCAGGGATGTGACGGCAAGCTCGGGAACGACCGTTTTTATTGGAAGCCCGGCAACGGCTTGCCGCCCAAAAAGCCCAAGGCCAAGCGCGAACCCGCCGGCGACGTTGCCTGAGAGGGCGTTTGCGTCAATAATACAAAGCAACCAGGGGAGAGAGGGTGGTTGAGAATCAGAGCAGAAGGGCGGCGTCGATTGTTCTGGACGCCTTTGAGGTTTACCAGAGCACCTTTGTAGCGGTGACCCTGCGGGCGCAGCACCGTTTTGAGCAGCGTGATCAAGCCGGAGCTCGGGAGGACGCCGCTTACCGGCTGGGGCTTTACGACGAATTTCTCGATTATTGCGTGACTGAGTTGGGGGCTCTGCCCGGGGTGGGGCTGGAGGAACGCACGTTTTGGGCGGAGGCGAGGAGCGTTTTTTCGGAGTTGGTCGAGGAGCGATCCGACCGTGAGCTGGCCCAGACCTTTTTTAATTCCCTGACGCGACGTTTTCATGGCACCGTGGGGCTCGACGCGGGGATCGAATATTTCGACTCCGACTTTGAGATTCAGGGGTTTAACCAGGACGAGTCTCTGGTTAAGACCTACTCCCTGGAGCAGCAATCCCTGGACCACGTGCTGCTGGAGATTCTTCAGGACACCCCCTACGCCGGGCGTTACCGTGGCCTTCGGGGAGAGTGTCAGCTCGTGGTGGACCGTATCATTGCCTTTGAGAACTCGCAGAACCTGCACATGCCCGTGGACAGCATCGAGATGCTCGCGCCGGTGTTTTACCGGGATGGGATGGCCTACCTGGTGGGGCGGATGAACCGACGGCTGCAGTCGGGGCCCCTGGTGACCCCCCTGGTGCTGCCCCTGCAGAGCACGCCGGCAGGGGTGGGCATTGACGCGGTGCTCTTGACCGAGGACGAGGTCAGTATCCTCTTCAGCTTTGCCCGATCCTATTTCTTTGTGGCGACCGCCTTTCATCAGCAGTTGATTCAATTTGTGCAGACCATTCTGCCCCGAAAGCGGGTGGATGAGATTTACTCCTCCATCGGGCATTACCGGCACGGCAAGACGGAGTTGCATCGAGGGCTGCGCTGGCACCTGGCGCGTTCAAAGGACCGCTTTGACTTTACCCGCGGCAAGAAGGGCATGGTGATGATTGCCTTCACCTTGCCCTCCTATGATGTGGTCTTTAAGGTCATTCGGGATCGGGTGAAGCCTCCGAAGGTGTGCGACCGCCAGAAGGTGCTCGATTGCTACGATCTGGTGTTTAAGCACGACCGGGTAGGCCGGATGGTGGACGCTCAGGAGTTTGTGAACCTCGAGTTCAAGGCGGACCGCTTTTCGGAGGCGCTTCGAGAGGAACTCGTGGGGGATGCCTCTGAGACGGTTGAGGCCGTCGGAGATATGCTGACCATTCGGCATCTCTACACCGAGCGACGGGTGACCCCACTGGACGTGTTTATTCGGGAGCGCTCCCTGGAGGAGTCCACCGCGGCTATCCTGGATTATGGGGCGGCCATCAAAGAACTCGCGGTGGCCAATATCTTTCCCGGAGATCTTTTCCTCAAGAATTTTGGGGTGACCCGGCACGGCCGGGTAGTGTTTTATGACTACGATGAGCTGTGCCTGCTGACCGAATGCAACTTTCGACGCTTTCCCAGCGCACGTTATGACTATCAGGAACTGGAGGCGCTTCCATGGTTTGCTGTTCGGGAAAACGACATTTTTCCCGAGGAGTTCGCTCATTTTCTCGGGATACCTTCAACGCTGATGGGGCGCTTTATGGAAGAGCATGGCGATCTGTTTGAGGTTGAGTTCTGGCGCTCGACCCAGGAGTCGCTTGGCCGGGGAGAGGTGATTGAGGTGTTGCCCTACAGGCGTGGAGCCAGGCTGGTTTAGGCGGGGGGCGTTTTGGGCAAGTCGATGACCGCCTCGAGGTTGAGAATGGCGACCAGTGCGTCGTCGCAGGTCGCCACCCCGCTGACCTTTTCGCCGGCGCAGAAGCGCGGGTGGTTGGGCCCGTAGGCCTCGCTTTGGATCGTGGCGACCTTGGTAATGGAGTTCACCAGCAACCCGGTGAGGGTGTCGTCAATTCGGCAAATCAGGATGAGGCTCTTGGGTTGGGTTGGGGTGGCCGCCAGTCCAAAGCGGAGCTGTAGATCCATGATGGGGACGACGTTTCCCCGCAGGTTGATGACCCCAATGAAGTGCGGGGGGAGCCCTGGCACTGGCATCAGCCTCTCCAGACGGGCCAATTCGCTCACCTCGCGCAGGGCGAGGGCGTAGAGCTCCTCCTCAACGTGAAAGAGCAGATGCTGCGGGACCTCCGGGTTGGCGGGGTCTGTGAACTCAAGCAGGTCGTGGAGAGGGGGAGTTTGGGGGATCTTCATGGTGGCCTTTCCTTGGGGGGCATCGTATCGGGAAGCGCCCGCCCACACAACCTGGCCCCTGGCCCCGCTCAGCTATGGATGAGAGGCCTGAATTCGGGTACAAAGCGAGAGAGACGACCCCTGACCCCCTGGAGCGGAACGTGACCCAATCCCCCCTTACTGATTACAGTGCTCGAAAAGAGGAGCATCACACCAAAGGGATGAAGCTCGAGGAGCGGAGCACCCTGCTGGCGAACGCTCGGCTTGTGGTTTTTGTGGCAGCGCTTGGGGTGGCGTGGCTGACCTGGGAGGGTGCGCTGGCCCAACTCTGGCCGGTCCTCCCTCTGGTGGGCCTCTTTGTGCTTTTGGCGCTGATTCACGTGGTGGTGGATGAGCGGCGAGCGAGCGAGGCCAGGCGGGTCGACTATTATCAGGCGGGGTTGGACCGATTGCAGCACGCCTGGATCGGTCGTGGGCACGCCGGGGAGCATTATCGTTTTGTAGATCATGTGTATGTGAAAGATCTCGATGTCTTTGGCCGCGGCTCTCTCTTTGAGCGGCTCAACACGACCTGTACCTCCGTGGGAGAGGACACCCTGGCTCGCTGGCTCACCGAGCCGGGGCATCGGGAGGAGGTGCTCAGCCGGCAGGATGCGGTGCGCGAGCTGAGCGGGGAGGTGGCCCTGCGGGAAGACCTCGCCGTGGCCTGTGCCAAAGAACACATCGAACCCTCCCGGCGCCGGCTCAAGGAGTGGGGCAGGAGGGGGCAGGATCCCCGGAGCGCTCGCCTTGGCAAGCTCGCCGTGGGGGTGACGGGGTTTGGAGTGGCCGCTGGTCTGGGCGTTGGCTTGTTGGGGGCGTCAGGTTTGTTTTTGGCCGCGTGGGCCCTGGGGGTGTGGGCCCTGCATCGTTATTCACGGGACTATCGGGGAGAGGTGCTCTCCGGGGTGGGGGGGATTGGCGAGGATATTCGGTCGCTGCTCCTTTGTCTGGAGGTTATTTTGGAGCACGAGGTGCACTCTGCGCGCCTGCTGGAGCTTCGGCAGGCCCTGAGTCGAGATGGTGCCTCCGCGAGTCGAATTCTGCGCTCCCTGCAGCGATGCGTGAACCTGCGGGATGCCCAGCGCAATCAATTGTTTGCCCCCCTCGGTTTTTTCCTGCTTTGGGACGTGTTTCTCTCGGTGGCCGTTGAGCGCTGGCGAACGCGCTTTGGAAAAGAGCTGGTGGGTTGGCTGGAGGCCACCGGCGAGTGGGACGCCTTGCTGGCTCTTGGGTGCTATAGCTACGAAAACCCCCTGGGGGTGTTTCCGACCCTGCTCAAGCCCGAGGAGGGGGTGGGGGCTGTGTTTCGGGGAGAGGATCTGCGTCACCCCCTGCTGCCTCGGGATCAGTGTGTGCCCAACTCCGTGAAGCTGGGGGACCCGGCCTCGGTGTGGATGGTGAGTGGCTCGAATATGTCCGGGAAGAGCACCCTCTTGCGGACAGTGGGGTGCAACGGCATTCTGGCGTTGGCCGGTGCCCCGGTGCACGCGAGGGCCCTGGCGCTCAGCCCTTTTACCCTCGGTGCCACCCTGGGGATTCACGACTCATTGCACGATGGCCGCTCCCGCTTTTATGCGGAGGTGCAGCGCTTGGGGAAGCTCCTGAAGATGGCCGCTGGCGAGCGACCGCTCCTCTTTTTGATCGACGAGATTTTTCATGGGACCAACTCCGCCGATCGCAGCATCGGGGCGCAGGCTCTGATCTCTGAGCTGGTTGAGCGGGGCGCGGTGGGGCTCTTGACCACCCACGACCTGGCCCTGGCCAAAGCCGCGGAGGCCGCGGGAGAGCGGGTGGCTAACGTCCATTTGAGGGACACGGTGGTGGATGGCGACTTGATTTTCGATTATCGGGTACACTCGGGAATTTTGACCCACACCAACGCCCTGCATTTAATGCGGGCGGTGGGGCTTGGGGTGTGAAGAGGACCTCGTGAGCGGGAGTGTTGTGATGTGTTGGTTTAGATGGGTGTGGGTCATGATCCTGTTGGGGCTCTCTGCCTGCGGGGTACTGGAGGCCATGGATATTGAGGGGGAGCCCTGTGGGCCGCAGCGTTGTGGGGTGGGGGAATATTGCCTCGACCAGGAGTTTAGCACCTGCGCTCCGGGCTGCCGGGCCGATGCCTATTGCGAACTCTGGGAGCGCTGCGAGCTCCCGGCGGGCGAGGTGGTGGGGGAGTGTGTCGAGGAGGGGCTGCCCACGGAGCCCGCGACCGAAGATCCGGCTGTGGGGGCGTGCGTCGAGGCCTGTGAAGACTACGGCTTCTTTGGTTGTTCAGGGGTGGACGTGGAGGGGTGTGTGGAGCGTTGCGGGGAGGTGTCTGTGGAGGCTGCGTCCCAATTTGTGCAGTGCGCGGACGCAACCTTCTGTAACTACGAGGACTGTGAGGACCGGCTGCGTTGAGCCGGAGCGGGCGCAAGCGCTTGAAGAATCAGCGTAATCTCTGAATATTAGGATCGTAATCCGGTCCGGGGCCTTTACAATACCCCCGGACCCCCGTAAAGACGCTTGGTGTAATGCAGGGCGGGTTTCCCCCGTCGCTGCCAACTAGAGAAGGGCGCTACGAGCGTCCGCAAAACCAGCGAGTGTGTGTATGGGAAAACGGTCACGGCGCAAGCAGGACGCTTTTGTTAAAAGCGACACCCCCAAGCCAGAGGTAGAGCCGTCCAGTGAAGACGCGATTGAGGTGGAGGGGACGGTGCTCGAGCAGCTGCGCAACGCTACCTTCCGAGTGGAGTTGGGCAATAAGCACCTCGTTTTGGCCCACACTTCCGGCAAAATGCGTAAGTTTCGAATTCGGATTATGCCCGGAGACAAAGTGATCGTGGCCCTGTCGCCCTATGACCTCACCCGAGGCCGCATCGTCTATCGCTACAAGTAGGCCGCTCAGTCCCGGACAGCTTTCGGGGCGAGGTCCTCCCGGACCTCCAGAATGTGAAATACTCCAAAGATGAGCACCTGAAGCGCGTGCGCGCTCAGTTCGGGGACCTTCTCCTTAAAGGTTCGGATAAAGAAGAACGCCTCCATGACGTGAATGCCCATGATGAGGGGCGCCGCCATGATCAGGAGCTGTCCCAGGGGCGGGCCGAGGGGGCGCACCATCGTGAAGGCTACCAGCCCCCAAAACACCAGGGTGCCTGCTTTTCCGAGTTTTATACACGTTCGCATGGTTTTCTGCCCTTCCTTCTGCATGGGGGAGTCCCCCAGGGCGTCCCTATAGCCCATCCCGTCGTGGAGGTGAACTGCCAAAGGCGTCTCTAGCGCCGGGTTTATTGTTTGGAGGTGGAGAGCCCCGTGGGCTCAAAGCGCCACTGGAAATTGTCCAGAATCACGGTGGAGTCCAGCAGGCTGTCAGTGGTGTCCCAGATGTGAAAATCCAGGGTGATGATCTCCCCGGGGACCACCGGTGCGGTGGTCACCAGCCAGGAGGTGCCACCCCCTACGTTGTTGCTCTCGGTGAAGGCCCGCACGTCGTCCGGCCCATCCGGACAGGCGCCGTAGGGGCCCTCGCAGAGGTTGGTGTCGGCGTTGCAGGTGAGGGAGTCCACGCAGCCGTCGTGGTTGGCATCGGGGCCTTGTTGGATGCTGAAAATTTCCGGATCTGCGCACTGCAGTGATTCGCAGCTCGTAAAGAAGGCGCTGTTGATGGTGACGGGGTTGCCCGCGCGGTCAAAGGAGATGTTGCCGTCTTCGGGGATCATGTCGTGGCGGCTGTCGAGGAGCGCAAGGAAGAAGTCGTTGTATTGCGTGCAGAGGTAGACCGGGTACTCGAAGGAGAAGAAGCGGAATTGATATTGGAAACCCTGGGCGTTGGTGGGGACCCGCATCTTCATGCGCAGGAGCACCGAGTCCTGGGTGAGGGGATCGGCGGTGGGGCAGGCGCTGGCGGTCTGCAGGCTGCTGTGCACGGCGGTGTAGCGGGCCGGGGCGCTCACTCCGGATTCCCAGCTGGAGTAGCTGGTGTCGCCGGGCTCGTGGCCGGGGTCGTTAACCCCCCGGGCGCGTCCGGAAGAGAGCACGGCGAGGGTGTCGTTGGCCCGAGGGGTGACCAGGGACCCAAAGGAGGTGAGGACGCTCATTTGCATTGGGTCGGGTCGGTTGGTGCCGTCAGCGAGGCTGAGGGAGGCGTTGAGCACGCCCCAGCTGTCGGAGTCGGGGGTGGTGAAGTGACAGAGGTCCATGGCGTTGAGGAGCCGATTGGCGCTGACATTGGACGTCATGGAGACGTTGGAGCAGCGCTGATTGGGCGCGTTGTCCACGTGCCCGTCGCAGTCGTCGTCCACGGCGTTGGGGTAGTCGTAGGCGCCGGGGTTGACGAAGGCGGGCCGCTCGCAGCGGTCGTGGATGGAGTCACAGCAGTCGCCCCCGCAGTGGGTCCAGCCGTCTCCGTCATAGTCGCTGTCGTCGTCGGGGACGCCATTGCAGTCTTCGTCTTTCTCGTTGGCCTCGCAGGGCTCGGGGGAGGGGAGCACCTGGTACATGCAGGGGGACCATCCCGCGCTGCTGCAGACCTGTCGGCCCGCGACGCAGGCGCCTACGTTTAAGGTGTGCGGGGGGCCATCGTAGCATTGTCGCTCATCGCCAAGGACGCAGGCTGCGCAGTCCTCCCCAGGCTCGCAGGTGGGATCGCTGGAGGTGGAGGGGCAGTCCGGGCTGCCGGGAATACAAACGCAGATGCCGCCGCCGCAGAGTTCGTTGTCTCCGCATGCAATTCCACAGCCTCCGCAGTGTGCGGGATCTACACGGGTGTTGACGCAGGCCTCCTCGCAGCAGGTCTCTGAGCAGACCTCGGCCAGGCAGGTGGCGGCGTTGTCCGGAGCGTTCTCCGTTACCCAGGTGGCCGATTCATTGGGGGCGTTTACTCTGACCTTTCCGCAGCCGGCGCTCGTCAGGAGCGCCAGGCTTAGCCCAAGGGCCCACGCCGCGTTTGTGGAAGTTGTTCTCAAGGCAGCGAACAGGTTCAGCATTCATCCCCCCACCAGTTTTGGAGCGTGGCTCCTTACCCCCAGATGATACTCTAACGGCGTCTTTGGCTTGTTGTCCAACCTGGACACCAAAAAGGAGCGCGGAGCGGCTTGGGAAGGGGCTTGACCTGGGGGTTTAGAACGTCATCAGAGGAAGGGGGCTGAGGAAAAGAAGGGGGCCGAGGGGGGGATTAGATGCTGCGATTTTTAAAGTTTACATAATATATATTATCAGACAACAAGGGATGGGCCTCAGGGGCCGGTGCCCGGGGTGCTTTCCCGGGCCTCCATGACCTTGCCATTCGAGTCGTTTTTCATTATCGGGCGCTCATTATGGCAACCACTCCTGATCTTCCTCCCGGCGCGCGCGCGCGAATGTGGGCGCTCTTCACCTTCACCGCGGTGGTCGGTGTGGCCATGTACGCAACCTTTGGACGCACCGAGGGTTTGCTGGTGGCTGGCGGTGTTCTGGGGATTCTGATCTACCTGCTGGTGGGCGTTCGCTTGACGCTCTGGCAGGATCAGGAAGCGCTGGGCGACCTCATTGAGCAGACCGTGGCTGGCATCGACCAACCCCTGTGGGCGCTCGTGGATGGCTTTCAGGGCACGGTTTTGTACCTCTCTGAGGACGGCGCCGCGGCTTTTGGTCACTCGCGGGAGATTCTCACGGGCCAGCGCTTCAGTGACTTGACCCTGGAGGTCTCCACGGCGGCCAAGGTTGCCGTGGCGGAGATGCTGCGTTTTGGAGCCCTGGGGCATCCCTGGAGCGGCGTTTTATCGTTAAAAGCCGAAGATGGCACGGTGTTGGAGATCCCCACGGAGGTGGTGATCCTCTCGGATCCGGAGGCCCGTCAGGCGGGTTTGGTGGCGTTGGGGCCGCTCTCAGGCGGCGTGGGTGGCCAGGTTTTTAGCGACGTAGGCGGCGATGGCGCGTCGATCGGGCTCATCGATACGTAAAAATCGAATGGCGACGCCATTGACGAGCTTGTTGTTTTTGCGGGCGACCGCGGGCTCATCCCGAACGATTTCCCCCACGGCCCAGATGATGTGGTCGCTTTCGGGCAGCTGAAACTCGAGGCCCACCTGATTGTTTTCGGGGGTGATGGTTGGTTCGAGGATCTTGTAGACGTACATCCCCTGGGTGGAGATGTCTCGAACCCGCGCGAGATGCGGCTGGTCGGCGATGATTTTGTTGAGGTAGAAATCGGCGCTAACCCGCTTGGCACGGCGGCCTACGGTGGTTTTGCGAAGTTTTCCGAACATGGTGAATCCCTCCCGAATGGACCCGTGTCAGGGGTTTGTCCTTGTGGTTAAGATTGAATACTTAAGGCGTTTGGCTAAGTCCAGAGGAATGAAGCGCTGCGCAGGCCTGCTCATGGGGCGTCGGTGAAGATTTGGCGCGGATCGACGTGAGCGTAACGGGTGGCGCGGTTGCGCAGGAAAGCCATGCGTTGGACCATGTCGATTCGGGTCTGGCCTTGGGGGTCTTTGCGGTAGGCTCTCGCGCGTTTGAGGACCAGTTTTCGAACGCTTTTGGGGTACATCAGAATGGTGTGAGAGAGCCCGAGGTTGTCACCGTCGGGGAGCAACCTCCCCTCCAGGATGTCGCCAGATTCAACGCCGAGCAGGGGCGCCTCAAGGCGCGCTTCGTGCTTATGGGTGGTGAGCAGGCAGTACAATTTGATGGCTTTGGGGGTGACGCGCTTGACGTCAAAGAGGGAGAGCCGGGTTCGCGTCAGGGGGCGCAGGGCCTGGATTTCCGGGGTGGTCAACTGGGGGGTGACGTGCTCGATGTAGAGTCTGGCTGGGGTTGCGTTGGATGCGTGGCTGACCATTCGATCAAGTGAGTACCATTCAAGAAAAGAGCCGATTCGGGATTCGAAGTCGTGATCGCTCTCAAAGAGGTCGCCGGTGCGTTCGATAAACTCGGCGCGGGCCTGTTGTAGCTCGCTGGCGTAGTGCCCGTCGGAGGCGAAGTGCACGAGGTCTTCATAGGCTGGATGTTGCATTATGTTTTATAGAGAGAAAACCACTCGACCGTCGGTGATGGTTTTCACCACCCTCCCCTTTAGTTCCTTTCCTAGAAATAACGAGTTTTGGCTTCTACTCAAATTTAACTCAGGAGTGAACTCCCAATTGGCATTTGGGGCGATTATTGTAAGATCTGCGGGGGCGCCCTGTTGGAGGGTTCCGGTGGTGAGTCCGAGAATGGATGCGGGCCCTGAGGTGAGGCAGGCCAAAAGCGTGAGGGGCTCTACGCCGTGTTGATGATGCAGGGTCAGGGCGTTGGGGAGCGCGCTTTGCAACCCGATGGCTCCAAAGTCGGCGTTGGCGAAGGTGAGGTCCTTTTGCACGCTGTTGTGAGGAGCGTGGTCTGAGGTGATTGCCTGAATAACTCCATGTTTAACTGCTTCAATAAGTGCGACTCGATCAGCCTCACTTCTGAGTGGCGGATTGAGCTTGGCGGCGGTGTTGTAACCCTCCACGGCTTCGTCCGTGAGCACGAGGTGGTGGGCGGCGACCTCGGCGGTGACCTTCACTCCCCTGCCCTGCGCGGCTTCAATGAGCTCTACGGCGCGGGCGCTTGAGACGTGGCAGAGGTGCAGCTGCCCGCCGGTGAATTCGGCCAGGAGAATGTCCCGGGCGACCATGGAGGCTTCGGCCACATCGGGGATCCCACGCAGGCCCATGCGGGTGGAGACGGGGCCTTCGTGCATATGCCCCTTGCAGGCCAGGGCGCTGTCTTCGGCGTGGCTGAGGATGGGCATGTTAAAGTCGGTGGAGTATTCCAGGGCGCTGCGCATGAGCTGGCTGTCGGCGACCGAGCGCCCTGAGTCAGTCAGGGCCACGGCGCCGGCCTTCTGCATCTCGGCGAGGGGGGCGAGGGCTGCGCCCTGACGGCCGGTGGTGATCGCGCCGGTGGGCAGGATGCGGCAGAGGCCCGCCTCGGCGCCGCGTTTGCGCACGAAGTGGACCTGCTCGGCGTGGTCGATGGTGGGGGTGGTGTCGGGCATGGCCACCACGGTGGTGAAGCCCCCTGCGACCGCCGCCTGGCTGGCGGTGGCGATGGTCTCTTTGTATTCTTCGCCGGGCTCGCGGAGGCTGGCGTGCATGTCGATGAGGCCTGGGACCACCCAGTGGTCGGTGGCGTCGATGACTTCGTCGTCGGGGCTGGGGGTGAGGGAGCCGGGGTCGGCGATGGAAGTCACCGTGGTTCCCTCAAGCTTGATGTCAGCGAGGCGGTCCGTGTTGCTGGCGGGGTCAAGGAGCCGGCCGTTTTGGATGATGATGCTCATTGCTGGCTTCCTCCGAGGATGAGGTAGAGGACCGCGCAGCGGATGGCGACGCCGTTTTCAACCTGGTCGAGGATGACGCTGCGGCCTCCGTCGACGATGTCCGGTGAGAGCTCCACGCCGCGGTTGACCGGGCCAGGGTGCATAAGAATGGCCTCGGGGCGGGTGCGTTCGAGGGTTTTGGCGTTGATGCCGTATTCGATGGCGTACTCCCTCAGGGAAGGCAGCATGCCGCCGGTCATGCGCTCTTGTTGCAGCCGCAGGGACATTACCACGTGGGCGCCCTCCACCGCCTCGTCGACGCTCTTGCAGACCTCGCAGCCGTAGACGGTGGCGAGGTCACGGGGGAGCAGTGTGGCTGGGCCGGCGACCCGGACGTTCATGCCGAGGGTCCGCATGGCCAGGAGGTTGGAGCGGGCAACCCGGGAGTGTTTGATGTCGCCGATGATGGCCACGTTGAGCCCCTCGAGCTCGTCGAATTTTTCCCAGATGGTCATGATGTCGAGGAGGGCCTGGGTGGGGTGCTCGTGGAGTCCGTCGCCGGCGTTGATGATGCGGGCGTCGATGCGGTCAGCGAGAAAGTGCGGAGCGCCACTTGAGGGGTGCCGGATGATGACTGCGTCGGCCTTCATGGCGTTAAGCGTCTGGGCCATGTCCAGGAGGGACTCCCCTTTGGCGACCGAGGAGCCGGAGGCGGAGATGTTGACACCATCGGCGGAGAGGCGCTTGGCGGCCAACTCAAAGCTCACCCGGGTGCGGGTGCTGTTTTCATAGAAGACGTTCAGGATGGTGCGGCCCCGGAGTGAGGGCACCTTCTTGATTTTACGTTGGGAAATGGCTTTAAACCCCTGGGCGGTGGCGAGGATGCCGTAGATGGAGTCGGCGCTGACTCCGCGCATTCCCAGGAGATGGTGTCCCGCTATCATGATGTTTCCTTGGGGTCACCGTTGCCTCGGGGGCCGAGGGTGACCAGATCTGCGTTGTCCCCTCGAGCGACGAGGGTTACGTTGACCTCTTGGTTGGGGGCGGTCTCGAGTTGAAATCCGACGGTGTCGGCTTGGATGGGCAGCTCGCGGAGGCCACGGTCGACGAGGGTGGCGAGGCGAATAGCCAGAGGTCGGCCATAGTCGATGATGGCGTCGATGGCAGCTCGGACGGTGCGGCCGGTGTAGAGCACGTCGTCCACGAGGACGACGGTGTATTTTTTGAGTTCGAAGGGGATCTCGGTGACGCCCACGGCGGGCCAGTCGTTGGGGCCGAAGCCGTCATCGCGATAGAGGGTGATGTCGACATAGCCTACGGGGATGGTGGTGCCAGTGCGCTCGCTGAGCAGCTCGGCGATTCGGTTGGCGAGGTGCTCCCCCCCCCGGCGGATGCCCACGATGGCCCAGGGGGCGTCATCGCGTGCCGTGTGAATGGACTCGCTCATGGCTTGCAGGGCCGTTTCGATCTGCTCTGCGTTGTAGACTACCGTGCTCATCCTGGTACCTCCCCGGTCCGATGCTTCATGATATTCGATAAACCGATTTTTTCGAAATAGAATGCCCTTTTCGGCCAGGACAGCCGAATCTTGCCGAGCGTTGCGCTGCAAAGCAGCCGCCGCTCGTGCCAAAATCGCGTTGAGCGCCACATTCTTCTTGGCATCTACGGGGTCCGCCCCACCCTGTCAACGTTTTTCGCCCTTTGCGGCCCGTCGTACCCGGTGTCAGGGAGAGGCGTGGGCGTGGGCTTCGGAATTTTTTGGGAAAGCCCTTTATTAACCGGTGTTTGGAGCGCTGCTCGCGTCGCTGAAGAGGATGAGGGTTAAAGAACCTCTCTGAGCTGCTCCCCGATGCGCAGCGCGACCTTCTCCCAGTTAAGCCCCTCTTTAACGGTCTCGCGGGCTTTGGTTCCCATAGACTCCCGTTTGGACCTGTCCTGCGATAGTTCAATCAGTACCTCTGTGAGGGCGTCGATGTCCCTTTTTGGGACAAGCACGCCGTTGACGCCCGAGACCAGGTACGAGGGCACGGCGCCCACGGGCGTCGACACCGGAGCGACGCCACAGGCCATGGCCTCGAGAATCCCAAGGGGAAAGCTCTCGGTCAGCGAGGTCAGGCAATAGAGGTCCATCACCTGATAATAGCGCTCCGGAGTTTCGGTGGGACCTACCACGCTAACCAGGGATGTGTGGGAGTGACCAGGCAGCTGCTTGGGAGACCCTCCCACCAGCAGGAGTTGGGACGGGCAGTGTTTTTGGGCCTTTTTATGGGCAGCCAGGAGCGTTTCGAGGCTCTTCTCCGGGCCAAAGCGCCCGAGAAATCCCACAATGGGAAGGTCGTGCCTCAACCCAAGGGCTGCGCGCTGCCGTGCTTTCTGGTCAGGGGAGAGAGGTTTGAACTGTTTGGGGCAAACCCCAAGTGGGGCTAGAGAGACCGGCCGCTCCAGCCCCTTGTCACTTAGCGTCGC
>JAZAIZ010000328.1:0-3008 GCA_036230545.1 Myxococcota bacterium | reverse complement strand
GGAATAGGGACAAACGCGCGTTCTGGCAAGGGCTTGAGGGGGGGGGAGCGAATTCTTGAGAGAAGTTAACAAGGGCCGGATCCGATCGTGGTAGTGGCGATGCGTTGTTCGGGCGCGCGAGGATCTTATGAAAAAGCCTGTAGTTAGGGACCTGTTCAGAGTGGCAAGGGGGCGGGAGATGTGCAGGGTGAGGCTTTGATCTGCCAATCGTTTGTGGTGTAATCGGGTGCGGGGGTCGTATGACGAGATTGACGTGTGGGTTGGTGTTGGTGTTGGTGTTCCTGGGAACCACGGGGTGTACAAACTCTCGAAGCTCTATCTCTCCTGGGTGCAGCTCTTCGAGCTGCGGGCTTCCTCCTCAGGCAGCGTGTGATGGCAACGTGGTGGTGGTGTATTCCGAGACAGGGCGGTGTGAAGAGAACGAGTGTGTGTATGCGCAGACACGTACCAGCTGCAGTGTGGGGATGGTTTGTGATGAGGGAAAATGTGTGGTTGAGGATGACCTCTGCGATGACGTGGTATGTTTGAGTCCGCCGACGTCCTCATGCAACGCGAGCTCCGTGGTCTCTTACCCGGCCCACGGGACTTGTCGGGGGGGCGAGTGCATTTATCCTCCTATCTACACCTCGTGTAATAATTGGGAGGTTTGCATGAACGCGGAGTGTATCTCGGCGAGCGACCCCTGCGCGACCATCACCTGTGACCAGCCCCCTGGGCCGGTGTGTTCGGAAAACACACGAGTCTCTTACCTGGCCAGCGGAACGTGTGAGGCGGGTGAGTGTGTTTATCCAAGCGTGGACGAGCCCTGTGGAAACGACGCGACGTGTGTGGAAGGAATCTGCGATGAAACGCGAAATCCCTGTGAGGGGATTACGTGTGATGCGCCTCCCAGACGAACCTGTGCGCTGAACACGGTGATCATTTATGAGAGCAGTGGGAGTTGTGAAGCCGGCAGGTGTCGATACCCGGCGAGCGAAGAGGTGTGTGACGAGGACCTTGTTTGTCTTGAGGGATCCTGTGTGGACCCCTGCGCAGAGGTTGTGTGCGCGACGCCTCCGGGGCCCGTGTGCAATGGCAACACCGTTGTCTCCCATAGGGAGACAGGGGCATGCGTGATGGGAGAGTGCTCGTACGAAGAGGTTCAGGAGGATTGTGGCTCGGAGAGTTTGTGCCTTGATGGGGCCTGTGTGGCGGTTCCCCAAGTGGGAGCTCTGGTGATCACCGAGATTATGTATGATCCCAACGCAGATGATTCCGGCTTTGAGTGGTTTGAGGTACACAACAGCACCGAGCGGGATATTTATGTGGGGGGATTGAAAGTGAGCGATACCCCTTCTTCACTGGGCACCACCAACCAGATGCTGATTCCGGAGGGGACGATTATCAGAGCCGGGGATTATGTCGTCTTTGCGCAGTCAGCTAATGCCCTCTTCAGTGAGCTTGATTATCATTGGGAGGAGTGGGGGACCTTTGTTTTGGCCAACAACGATGATGAGTTGATCCTCACCTGGGGGGTGACGGTGATCGACCGGGTTGATTATAATGAACACGATGATTTTCCGGAGGCTCGTGGGGCCTCTCTGAGTCTGGACCCGGGAGTCGACGCGTTGGGCAATGACGAGGGCGCGCGATGGTGTTTTGGGGAGACCCCCTACGACGCGCCGGGGGCATCAGCCTCACCGAAGGGGTATGGGACGCCTGGTCGGAAAAACCCGCCCTGTGATTTTCTTTGTTTTCAGGTGGATTGCCCGGTGTTGGAGAACACGTGCCTGAGCCCCACGGTGGCTAAGCAGTACACGCAGTCTGGTGCGTGCGATTCGGCGACGGGGCTTTGCTCCTCGGAGCATGTGGTGAATGAACTGGATTGCGTTGCCGAGAATGGAGGCGACCTTAATTATATTTGCAGGGATGGGGAGTGCGTTGATGGTTGCGAAGGAGTTTATTGCGCTGCTGCGCCACCAGCGAGTTGCGAGGAGAACGCCTTAACCACCTATCAGGCGGCCGGCGCCTGTGTTGGGGGAAAATGTCATCATGAGGTGGCCTTGTCGTTGGATTGCGGAGAGGACACCTGTATGGCGGACGCCGATGGTGCGGCTTGTTTTGGTGACCCCTGTGAAGGGGTCTCCTGCGCGGCACCGTCAGCGTTTTGTGAGGGAGACGTCGTGGTCTCCTATAGTGACGGTGGTGTGTGCGCCGAAGGGAATTGTGACTTTAGCGGGGTCGAGTCTCGCACGGCGTGTCCTGAGGGCTCGGGTTGTTATCAGGCGGAGTGTGTTCGATTGCCCGCACCCGGGGAGTTGGTCATTACGGAGTACCTCGCTAATCCCGATGGGGCAGACAACTCCTTTGAGTGGTTTGAGGTCTTTAATCGAACCACGGAGGTGCTCTATCTCGGGGGGATGGTTGTGAAAGACCTGGGTACCAACCACTTCACGGTGCCGGAGGGAGTCTTTGTTCAGGCGGGGGCCTATTTTGTGTTCGCGAGCTCGGCGGGAGCGGTGCTGGGGGAGCCCGACTGCAACTGGAGTGGGTTGGGCAATTTTCAACTCACCAACTCCGCGGACGAGATTGTGCTTATGGTGGGGACAGAGGTGATTGATGAGGTCCATTATTCGGACTGTGTGAACTGCTTTCCCGACCCGAACGGTCGCTCGGTGAGCCTTGAGCCGAGCTTGATCCAGGGGGAGAACAACGTGGGCGATGTTTGGTGTATGGGGAGCGGGAGTTTCGGAGTTGGCACGAGTCTTGGAACCCCTGGGGGCACCAACGCACCCTGCTTTCTATGCGCTGACGCATCGGAGTGTCCTGTGCCTCCGGCCTTTTGCTCTGCTTCCACAAGCGCCGTGCAATACGGCGGGGCCTTATGCGAGGGCGGGGTTTGCGACTATTCCACTTCGGCTTCGGTGATGGACTGTGAGACCGGCTTGTGCAATGCGGGGCTTTGTGTCTCCTCCGGTGATTGAGCTTTGAGTCGCTGCCTTTCTGTCTTGGTTATTTGAATACCTTGT
>JAZAIZ010000327.1:0-10279 GCA_036230545.1 Myxococcota bacterium | reverse complement strand
GGAGGCGGTCTCCCTGCCGCTGCTACGTAAAGAGTTTATCGTTGATCCCTACCAGATCACCCACAGTCGCTGGCTCGGGGCCGATGCCATCCTGCTTATCGCCCGCTGCCTGAGCGCCGAGGAGGTTTCCCGCTTCGCGGAGCGAGCCTTCTCCCTGGGAATGGATGTATTGATCGAAGTGCATCACCCCAACGAACTCGACAAAGCACTGCCGGTGCAGGACGCTCTGATCGGCGTCAATCACCGCGATCTCTCCACCCTCGAGATGCACCCCGAGCGTGCTCTTGAGCTCCGTCCCTCCATCCCCGACGGGCGCGTGGTGGTGGGGGAGAGTGGCATCACCTCAGCGCAGGATATCGCCCGACTTCGGGTCGGGGGGATTCACACCTTTTTGGTAGGCAGCCATCTGGTGGCGGGGGGCGCGCCCGGCCCAGCCCTCAAGGCCCTGTTGAACGACCCGGGAGCGGTCTGATGCGCCTCACGTCGCCGCCCACAGAGTGGGTTAAAATCTGCGGGGTTCGCAGCGTCGAGGATGCCAGGATGTGCTTTAGCCAAGGGGCGGACGCCATCGGTATCAACCTCTGGCCCACCAGCCCCCGTAGCGTTAGTGTGGACACCGCCGCTCACCTGATGAAGGAGCTCGCTGACCTAGAGGGGCAGGTGGTGTGCGTCACCGTCGACGCCTCCGGCGACGATCTGAAACGCATCCGCGAGCAGGTGGGGCCCGACTACATTCAATTGCACGGGGACGAGAGCGAGAGCTGGACCGCCGAGCACCAACCGGGGGTTTTTAAGGCGGTGGGACTAGGCACCCCCGAGGACGCCGAGCGCGCCCGCGAATGGCCCGGCCCCTTTGTGCTGGTGGACGCCCGCGATGAAGTCGCCCGGGGCGGCACCGGCGTGCGTCCCCCGGAGGCACTCGCCGCCGCGGTTTGCTCCGCTCGCCCCACCATTCTGGCTGGGGGCCTCACCCCGGAAAATGTATTCGACGCGGTGCTTCGTTTTCAACCAGCCGGGGTAGACACGGCCTCCGGGGTGGAGTCATCCCCAGGAGAGAAGGACCCCCTTAAGGTCGCGGCGTTTGTGCGCCAGGCTCGAGAGGCCTTTGCCCAGGTGGCCCGGGCAAAGGACCTCACCAAGCAGGAGTTGAGTGGTGTTTGAAATTATTGAAGGCAGACCCGACGCCAGGGGGCGTTATGGCGAATTTGGCGGGTGCTTTGTGCCCGAAGTGCTGACCCCGGCCCTCAAGGCGCTGGAGAAGGCTTACCTGGAGGCCCGTTCAGATCCGGAGTTCGAGAAGGAATACCGGCGCCTGCTCAAAGAGGTGGTGGGTCGTCCGAGCCTGCTGACCCGCGCCGAGCGCCTCAGTCAAGCCTGGGGCGCGGAGGTGTTTCTGAAGCGCGAAGACCTCAACCACACCGGCGCCCATAAGATTAACAACACCATGGGGCAGGCCCTCTTGGCGATGCGCATGGGCAAAAAACGCATCATCGCAGAAACCGGCGCCGGGCAGCACGGCGTCGCCACCGCCACGGCGTGCGCGCTCTTTGGACTCGAGTGCATTGTTTATATGGGGGCGGAGGATGTTCGGCGTCAGGAGCTGAACGTGCACCGCATGAAGCTCCTTGGGGCCAGCGTGGTCCCCGTTGAGAGCGGCACACGCACCCTCAAAGACGCCATGAATGAGGCCATGCGGGACTGGGTCACCAACGTCGACCAAACCTACTACCTGGTGGGTTCAGCCGCGGGACCGCACCCCTATCCGCTGCTGGTAAGGGATCTGCAAGCCGTCATCGGCGAAGAGACTCGAGAGCAAATGCTCGCTCAGGCCGGAGCCCTGCCGGATGCGGTGGTGGCCTGCGTGGGGGGTGGCTCCAACGCCATCGGACTCTTCCACACCTTCGTGGACGACACCGACGTTCGCCTGGTTGGAGTGGAGGCGGCCGGCGAGGGGATGGAGACCCGCCGCCACTCGGCCTCGCTCTCCGTTGGCAAAGTAGGGGTGCTGCACGGCTCCCGGAGCCTGGTGCTGCAGGAGAATGAGGGGCAGATCGCGCCGCCCCACTCGGTGGCGCCTGGGCTTGACTATCCCGGTGTCGGGCCAGAGCACTGCCACCTGAAGGCCATCGGACGCGCCGAGTATTTTGCCGTGGGTGATCAGGAGGCCATCGAAGCCCTGCGGATCCTGGCTCGCGAGGAGGGGATTCTTTGCGCCCTGGAATCTGCCCACGCAGTGGCCGGGGGACTGCGGCTGGCACGGGAGCGCCCCGGCAGCCGAATTGTTATCGGCGTGTCCGGTCGGGGCGACAAAGATATGCCGGAGCTGGCGAAACTTCGAGTGACGGAGGCGTGACGACCATGGGCCGCATAGACGAACGATTTGAGAGCCTGAGAGCTGAGGGCCGCAAGGCTCTGGTTATTTACCTCACCGCGGGAGATCCTGATTTTGACGGAGCCCTGGATGCGGCGCTCGCCGCCGTGGAGAGCGGCGCAGACGTTCTTGAGGTGGGGGTTCCCTTCTCGGACCCTGTCGCCGATGGTCCGGTGATTCAGGAGGCCATGTGCCGAGCCCTGGACGCGGGTGGCGGGCTTTCTCAATCCCTGGAGCTGGTGCGCCGGGTGCGAGAGAAGTCCTCGATCCCCATCGTGCTCTTTGGTTACTTTAACCCCCTCCTTTGGTGGGGGTTTGAGGAGAGCGCTCGCCGGATCGCCGAGGCCGGAGCCGATGGCCTGCTGGTGGTGGACCTACCCCCGGAAGAAGCGGGGCCCTTTAAGGCCACTGCACGGGAACACGGGCTCGATTGGGTGTCCCTTGCGGCGCCCACCAGCGGATCGGAGCGGGTCGCCTCCATCGCCGCCAACGCCACGGGTTTTTTGTATCTGGTCTCCATGACCGGGGTCACCGGCGGCGCTCTCTCCGACACCCGCCCGGTCGAGTCCATGATCGAGGTCGCGCGGGGAGCCGCGAACATCCCCGCCTGCGTGGGCTTTGGGGTGCGGGACGCCGAGAGCGCCAAGCGCCTGGGGGCCATCGCCGATGGGGTAGTGGTGGGCTCTGAGATTGTACGTGTCCTGCGCAGGGGCGTCGAGGAGAAGGTGGGAGCGCGTTATGTTGGCGAGCTGGTGCAAAACCTTCGAAGGGCACTTGATGAAGGAACAAGCGCAGGGGAGTAACACCACGCTCAGCGCAAACGGAACAAGATGACCAACGACCTACAGCAAAGCGGCACCGGGGGCCCACGACGTGCCATGGTGTTATCCGGTGGCGGGGCTCGGGGAGCCTATGAGGCGGGGGTGCTCGCCTATATTTTCCAGGAGCTGCCGCCGGAGATCATCTCCAAAGGCCGGGTGTCCATCTTTTGCGGTACCTCCATTGGGGCAATGCACGCGTGCTATTTGACCGGAACCGCGCACATTCACGACCACGATATCGACCGATTGCTCAACGTGTGGCGAGACATGCGCATTGAGACCATGCTGCGGCTGGGGATGCTCGACATGGCGCGCATCCCCTTGGAACTCCGGCGACTGATGCGCAACGAATTGCCCGGACACGGGCTCTTTATCAACTCCGCTCGGCTCGAGGAGATCGCGGTTCGTGACCTGCCCTGGGCGCAGGTGCGCTACAACCTCAATGCTGGCACCATCCACGCGTTGACCGTCAGCGCGACCCACATCCACAGTGGCAAGAGCACCGTCTTTGTGGACAGCCCCCACGGCGAGGTCCCCACCTGGCCACGGGATCCGCGCATCGCCGGCAGGTCGACTCGAATAGGGCCACAGCACGCCATGGCTTCCGCGGCCATTCCCTTCCTCTTTCCGGTTAAAGAGATCGACGGAGCCTATTATTGCGACGGAGGCGTGCGCCTGAACACGCCCCTCTCTCCGGCGCTGCGCCTCGGAGCCGACCGGGTTCTGGTGATGGGCCTGCGCGGGGATGACCTTCCCGGAACCATGCGGGCCCCCATCAGCGATGACAACCCCGAACCCTATCCCGGGCCGCTCTTTCTTGCCGGCAAGCTCGCCGACAGCATCATGCTTGACCGACTGGATTATGACCTCAAGCGTCTTGAAGGGTTTAATCACCTCCTGGAGTATGGGCGGGAGACCCGGGGCGAGACGTTCAGAGAACAGCTGAACGAGACCGCAACGCGGGTCCGGGGAGCACCCTACCGGGAGGTGGGCACAGTGCACATTAAGCCTTCCAGGGACATCGGGGAAATGGCCAATGAGTTTGTGGACGTGTTTCGCGCGAGCCTCGGGGGTCTGGCGGGCTGGCTCTTCGCCAGAATCTCATCGCAACATCTGCTCGGGGAATCCGATTTGCTGAGCTACCTCCTCTTTGACGGGAGGCTGGCGGCTGCCCTGATTGAGTTAGGACGAGCGGACGCAGACGCCGCGCGCCAGGATCTGATCGACTTTTTTAAGGACTGACGCCCATGGGGCGATGAAAGGATCTGAAAATGACGTTTCGTGTTTTAGTGGCCGACTCCATGGCCGAGGCCGGGGTCAAGGTATTTCAGCAGCACCCTCATCTTGAGGTGGTGAATCGTCCCGGCATCTCCCGCGAGGAGCTCCTCAAAGAAATCCCCGCAGTACACGGGCTGGTGGTTCGCAGCCGCACCCAGGCCGACGCCGAACTCATCGACGCGGCGCCGAACCTGAAGGTGGTGGGCCGCGCCGGGATTGGAGTGGACAACGTCGACATCCGCGCGGCAACCCGCGCAGGCGTGGTGGTAATGAACACCCCCGACGGTAACGCCATCACCACCGCCGAGCACACCCTCTCGTTGATTTTCTCCATGTCCCGCAAGATCCCCCAGGCCACCGCCTCGATGAAAAGCGGCAAGTGGGAGAAGAAACGTTTTATGGGCAAGGAACTCTTTGGCAAGACCCTCGGGGTCATCGGCCTTGGCAATATCGGACGCATCGTGGCTGACCGGGCCATCGGGCTGAAAATGAAGGTCGTGGCGTTTGACCCCTTCTTTAGCGACGAAGCTGCAGCCAAGATGGGCGTTACGCTGATGGACCTCAATGAACTCCTGGCCAACGCCGATATTCTAACCTGTCACACGCCTCTCAATGACCACACCCGGGGAATGATCGGCAGGGAGCAGCTTGAGCACCTCAAGGAGGGGGTGATGCTGGTGAACTGCGCCCGAGGCGGCATTTATGACGAGGCCGCCCTGGTCGAGGGGCTGGAGATGGGCCGAATCAGCGCCCTGGCTCTCGACGTCTTCGAGGAAGAGCCCCCCGCTGACACCCACCCACTGCTTCGGCACGAGAACGTCATTTGCACTCCCCACCTTGGAGCCTCCACGAGCGAAGCACAAGTCAACGTAGCGGTGGCGGTGGCCGAGCAAATCAGCGCCTTTTTGGCCGGAGACCCCGCCCAGAACGCCATTAACATGCCCCGCATGTCCGCGGCTGAACTGCGAGTGCTCGGCCCCCAGCTGGATCTCGCCGATCGCCTTGGGCTCTTTGCCAGCCAACTGGATGACGTGGTGCCTGAGCGCATCACGGTGACTATTCATGGCGCCCTCGGAGAGTCCGCAAGCGGCGCCCTGGCGACGGCGGCGGTGGCCGGAGCTCTGAGCCAGGCATTTGACTCTCCCGTCAACGCGGTGAATGCGAGGGTTCTTGCCGAAGAGCGGGGGATTGAGATCGTGGTCTCGGAATCAGAGCGAACGGTGCAGGGCTACGCCTCCACCATCGAGGTCGAACTCTCCAGCGGGGAAGGCACCCGCTCGGTCGCGGGGGCGCTCATTGCCGGCAACGAGGGCCGGGTGGTGGCGATTAATGGCATTCACCTGGAGGCGATCCCCACCGGCCACATGCTGCTGATTGAAAACAAGGACATTCCCGGCGTGATCGGCAAAATCGGCACCCGGCTTGGCGACTCGGGAATCAACATCTCTCGCATGCAGCTTGGCCTCAGCCCAAAAACGGGGAAGGCCATCTCCATTGTAAACGTGGACCAGCCCGTGTCCGCCGAGGTGCGGGAGGCGCTAACCTGCGACGACATTGTCAGCGTGACCCTTATCAGCCTTTAAAAATCGCCCGATTGCCCGGCGTCGGGGTGCGTCGAGTCCCCCTCTTTTCATCTTCAATCACTGGAAATGAAGCCGCACGAGTGACTATAGTTCTGCATGCTCTCCAGTGTCGAGAGAGAAGGGGGACTTATGATTGCGTGGCGTTTTGGGATTTGCCTCGGGCTGATGATGGCGTGGGGTTGCAGTGGGGGAGAAAGCAACACCAGGGGAGCGTGCGATCCGGGATGGTGGAATGAGGGAGGGGAGTGCAGGCAACTCTGCAACGAGGACCGGGACTGTGGAGATCTTCGCCTCCAATGTGGCCCAAATGGCTATTGCGCGCAGGTAACGTGCGCCCAGACTCCCTGCTTTGAGGGGGTGACCTGTACCGATTCGAACGTGGGATATTCCTGTGGCGATTGCCCGACCGGCTTCAGCGGCGACGGAATAACCTGCACCCAGATTGACGCCTGCAGCGCCGGTACGGACAATTGTCACCCCGAGGCGACCTGCACCTCCTCAGCGGCGGGGTTCAGTTGCACCTGCAACGCCGGCTACAGCGGCAACGGCGTCCTCTGTCAGGACAACAACGAGTGTCAGGATGACAGCGCCACCTGCTCCACCAACGCCACCTGCACCAACACCCCCGGGGGCTTTAGGTGTGACTGCAAAACCGGATTTAACGGCGACGGGTTCACCTGCCTGGATATTGACGAGTGCGCCAACGGCAGCGCCACCTGCGACGTCCGCGCCACCTGCGCCAACACAGAAGGTGGGTTCACCTGCACCTGCAAAACCGGATACACAGGACAGGGTGGGGAAGGGGAGTGCAGCTGCGTCCCTGGCGCTACAGAGGTTCACACCTGCGAGGCCGGCCATGTGGCGACGGGCATCTTCGACCAACCAGCGGACTTCAACACCGATGGCGTCGGACCGAGAATCGATCACCACGCCAGCGCGCAACGGGTCGGCTCTGAATATTATTGCGACCAGAGCTGCGCCGCGGAGACCTATCTTTCCTATGGGCCCTACCTCCCCACCCCCACCACCGCGGGGAAGGGCTATGAGTGCGGGTGGGTGGTGAAGATCAAGGGGTGGGAGAGTGGCAGCCCCGACGATGTGGTACTGGTTGCTGATGTGCATCACGCGGTTTACGATGGGGGGAGAGTGGGCGACGTCCTTGAAATTAAACGCAGCGACTTTCACGGAGAGGACACCTATCAGATCTTTCGCAAATACTTCGAAAACCCCACTGCAGGCAGTCTCGAGTGTCGTCTGAAGGCCGACAGCCTGGACGCAGACACCCAAATCTGGCATCGCTCCACGCATATCAATTACGTGGGTCCCTCCATGCCGGTGTATCAGTATTTTAATGATAACGGCTCAGGACCGGCGACGCCGGTGTGCGTCCGCCTGCAGGTGCAGGAGGGGGGAGAATGGGGCCGCCCAGGAGAGACCCGGTGCCGTCCCTACGGTAATGAGACCTATATCCGGCCCGTCTTCTTCTACAACGAGACGGAGTTTCAGACCGAAGGCAGCATCGACGCATTTCGGTGGTGGCGGGTGGAGGAGGACGACCCCACCACCGGGTGCATGGTGATCGAGTTCCCCACGTCACGCTTTCTGGCAGACGGGCAGCCCCACAGCCTCGCGGTGATGGAAGAGACACTGACGGACACCTGCGCCTCCCGCGGAGGGATCGTGTCGCCTATCGCCACAGAAGAGGCCAGGAGCGCGTTGTGGACCTGCGAGGGCGACGAGACCCTGAGGGGCCCCACCTGCGCACCACGCCCCTGCTCACCCAAGGTCCTAAGCGACGCAGGAGGTCCCCTGAGGGGCTATGTGGGCGAGAGTGGCGGGGTCCTCTGCAATACGGGAACTACCGGCGGGCAGGGTTGGACCTGCGGCAGTGACGGCGTGTTCACCGGTGGGGCGACGTGTGTCAGCGAATAACAACGGCGCCTCCTGCCTCAATCAAAGCCTGGTCTTGAAGGGGAAGCGGTAGTTGAAGACGAGGCTCCCTTGCCCGATATGCCAGAGGGACCGATCGCCCTCGCCCATAGCGGAGAAGTCGCCGCCGACCTCCTGAGGGACGTAGAAGCCTGAGGACCAACCCAACGAGACGATAAACGAGTCGGTCAGGGGGATCTCCAGGTGGGCGCGCAGGTCGAGTCCCGGACGAAAGAAATGGGTGGTGGAGGAGGGGGCGTCTCCGTCTGCGGCGATGTCGATGTAGGAGTAGCTCATGACCAGCCCCGTCCCAAACTTTAGCTTCATCCCAGGAAGCTTCAGAGGGATATTCATGGAGATCGGCCGCCAGGTGGCGCCATAAATCGTCGTGCCGTCCTCCCCGGGAGAGAGAAAGAGGGAGTCAGGGATGAGCATATACCCCACTCGCGCCTCACCAATTTTTGCGACCATCTTGCGATACTTTTTGGGGATCTTGTCCTTATGCTCTTTGATGGCCGCCTTGTCGATAATCGCCGCGATATCCAAGGCCAGACCATAATGCAGGGGTTGATTGTCTTCAATCATCCCACTGAACTGATAAACAGCCGGTCCAATCCCTACATTAATGGGAATCTCAATGTCCTCCTTCGCTTGAGCCTCCCCCGCGAGCAGCGCCCCGCAACAAAACAAAGCCCCAAGGCTCACCACAAAGACTCTCTGACAATTAAGCATAGCCCGCCCTCCACATAAGATGTTGGTTCATGCTGGATGCTACCCCATCCACCGGGAAAAGCGCCACCGCTTCCCCACGCTAATCTGCCAAACACGCCCCCCAAAGCCTGCCGGATTGACCGGCGCGGGTTTCCGCGTTAATTGCCACCCTTAAACCGCATTCACCCTGTATCGGAGAGGTCCCATGCCCCTAGCTCTCGTCACCGGCGCAAGCCGTGGAATCGGACGCGCCGTCGCCCTTCGTCTGGCCAGAGCCGGACACCACCTGATTATCAATTACCGCTCCAGCAGCACTGAAGCAGAAAGCCTCGCGAGCGAAATTCGAGCAATGGGACAAGAAGCCCACCTGGCAGCGTTTGACGTTGGCGAAGGGGAGGCAGCCGAAGCTGCGGTCACCGAAATCGTCCAATCACTGGGTTGCCCGGATATCCTCGTTAATAACGCAGGTATCACCAAAGACGGCCTCTTCGCCGTTCAGGGCCGCGACTCCTGGGAGCAGGTCATCACCACCAACCTCGGTTCGTTTTACTCCATCACTCGTCCCGTTTTGCGACAGATGATCCGCCGCCGCGCCGGACGAATCATCACCATCTCATCCATCTCCGGAGTTGCCGGCAACCCTGGTCAAGTGAACTACTCCGCGAGCAAAGCGGGCCTCATCGGTGCCACCAAGGCCCTCGCCCTGGAGGTCGCCTCTCGGGGCATCACCGTCAACGCTGTGGCCCCGGGCTTTATCGAGACAGACATGGTCAAGGACATCGACCTCGAGAGCCTCCTGCCGCTTATCCCTATGAAGCGCGCCGGCACCCCCGACGACGTCGCCGCGGCGGTGGAATTTCTCGCCTCCGAAGGGGCCGGCTACATCACCGGACAGGTCCTGAGCGTCAATGGGGGCATGCACACCTGAGGAGGGCCGCCATGCGAGTGGTGATCACAGGGATGGGCGCCGTGTCCTGCCTGGGCGTGGGCCTGAAGAATATCGCGCGCTCCCTGCAACAGGGACACTCCGGCATAGGGGTCGATCCCGAGCGGGTCCGGCACGGTTTTCGCTCCCCCTTGAGCGGGGTGGTCCCCGAAATCAACCCTCGAGACTACGTCACCCGTCGACAGCTCAAAACCATGGGGCAACCCGCACGTTGGGCCGTGGTCGCCGCCAGCGAAGCGCTCGACAACGCTGGGGTGAGTAGGGAGCACTGGGCAGATCCCCGCAGCGGCGTCGTCGTGGGAAACGACTCCTGCGCGCTGCCCGCCGTCGAGACCGCTGCGTCGGTCCTTGAGCATGGAGAGACCCGCTACCTCGGCTCGGGAAAAGTCATGCAGGCCATGACGTCCACGGTGAGCATGAACCTCGGCACCTGGCTCGGGGTTCAGGGAGCGAGCTGGTCGGTGGGGGCTGCCTGCGCATCAGGAGCTCACGCCCTGGGGCAGGCCTTCCTTCTGATCAAAGCGGGACTGCAGGACCGGGTCCTCTGCGGCGGCACCCAGGAGGTCAACTGGCAGGCCATGGCCAGCTTCGACGCCCTCGGCGCCTTCGCTCGTCACAGAGAAGATCCCACCGCCGCGAG
>JAZAIZ010000326.1:0-12263 GCA_036230545.1 Myxococcota bacterium | reverse complement strand
GTTTAAAGCAATGTGAAAGAAAGAAACTGATTAATAAGTACACAAACAAGGGTGTCAAATTTCAATACCTTATAAAGGATGTTGATGGAAGAAATGATTTTTATTGCCTCAACAGTGGCACTGATTGTGAAGAGACGTGGGTGGAGAAGTTGAGCTTCAGCATGACCAGCACTAACAGCAGACATGACTATAAGGAGATAAGCTACTACGAAACATCAAGCAACGTGATGTTGCAGACTTTCCTGAAGGCTGCCGCTCAAGAGCAGTGGGATTACTTTAGGGATGAAGTGGACAAGAAGGAAGGTGCTGATGCTGACATAACGTACACCAGGTACTACTTTGGTGAGCAAGAAATAGAAGCAACTCAAGCCGAAAATCATTTCTTCAAGGGAAGAATTGGTGAGTTGATCATGTTTTCAGATGAACTTTCAAATGACGAGGTTACCGAAATTAGGAAAAAGCTTATTGAGAAGTGGAAATAAGCCAGCAGCAAATGCAGCAGGGAGGTCCCTAAGAAAACCGGGTAAAGAGCCCCTCCCCCACAAAATGTACGTTTGTTCAGCATTGCACCCCAAATATGTCTTGCAATAAATCTCAAAATTCTTAGCTTGCGCCCCATGGGGCAAGCTGCATCACACCACCAATCCACCACACCCTATGACCTCGACGCGGCCCTGGCTCGTCTGGGCCATGAATCGTTCCGTCCCGGACAGCGGGAAGCGGTTGAGACACTCCTCACCCAGCGCCGGCTGCTGCTGGTCGCCCCCACCGGCGGGGGCAAGAGCCTCACCTACCAACTGCCCGCGAGCCTGCTCCCAGGCACCTCCCTGGTGATCTCCCCCCTTATCGCCCTAATGAGCGACCAGGTCGCGGCCCTTGAAGAAGCCGGCATCCCCGCCACCTACCTCGCGTCCACCCTCAGCTCCGAAGAGATGCGCGCCCGCCTCAGCGCCATTCACCGCGGACACTACAAGCTGGTGTACGCCTCCCCCGAGCGGCTCACCTTTCCGGGGTTTCGAGCCCTCCTGCAAAAGCTGCAATGCCCTCTGATCGCCATCGACGAGGCCCACTGCATCAGCGAATGGGGACACGACTTTCGCCCCGAGTATATGCGCATTCACGAGATCATCACGGTCCTCCCCGAGGCTCGTCTCATGGCCTGCACCGCCACCGCCACGCCCATCGTGCGGGATGAGATCCTGGCCAAGCTCGGGCTCCCCCCCGAAACTCCTCAGATTCTAAAAGGATTCGCCCGCCCCAACCTGGCGTTGCGGGTTGTGGACGTGCAGGCTAAAAAAGAGCGGGTGCAACACACCGACGCCCTCTTAAAGGAGGCCCTCGATGCCCCCGGCGCCAACCGAGGCACCGCCATCCTCTATGCCCCCACCCGCAAATCCACTGAAGAAGAGGCCCTCCGCCTCCAACGCACGGGCTGGGACGCCGCCGCCTACCACGCGGGCCTCGGCGCCCAGCAACGGGAGCGGGTGCAGCAGCAGTTTCAAAACGGCGACCTTGAGATCGTGGTGGCCACCAACGCCTTCGGCATGGGCATCGACCGTGGCGACGTTCGGGCGGTGATTCACCTCGCCTCCCCCGGCTCCATGGAGGCCTACTATCAGGAGGTCGGCCGCGCAGGACGCGATGGCGAGGACGCCTACGGCCTGCTTCTCACCTCCGCCAGTGATCTTCCCCGCCGCCGCCACCTCCTGGAGTCCCCCTCAGACGGCGTGGTCCCCCCGGCGGAAGTGGTGGAACACAAATGGAATCTCTTCCTTGAACTGATGCGATGGGCCGAAGGAGGCACCTGCCGACATGACGCCATCCTGCGATACTTTGGCGACGAAGCCGAGAGCCTCGACGGCTGCGGGCGCTGCGACATCTGCACCTCCCTGAGCAAGCCCGACGAGCGCCCACCCGAAGAGGTCACCCTCCTGGTGCGAAAAGCCCTCAGCGGCGTCGCACGAATTCACCACCAATTTGGACTGAACGCCGCGATTCAACTCCTCCGCGGCAAAAGCGACGAGCGCCTCATTCGAGCCGGCCTTGATCAAATCTCCACCTTTGGCATCCTCAAAGAGCTACCCGAAGAGTGGCTTCTGCGCCTCCTGCGACGATTCGTCACCGCCGGCTGGGTCAGCTTTGTGGGCGGTGACCGCCCCCTGGCTGTGTTAACCGAGGCAGGCATCGCGGTGATGAAGGGAGAGCGACCGGTCCGACTGCTCCTCCCCCCGAAACAACGCCGACTCTCTGGCAAATCCCGAGGGGGCAGCAGCGCACGCACTGTCGAGATGCCACAGGACAGCTTCAGCGCCGAGGTGCAACAGCTCTTCGAAGACCTTCGAGAGTTTCGCCTCAACCGAGCGCGCTCAGAGGGGGTCCCCCCCTACGTCGTGGCCAGCGACCGAACCCTTCGAGATCTCGCCATGCTGCGCCCACGAAACATCGAAGAGCTGCATCTGGCCCACGGCATCGGTCCCGGCAAAGCAGAAAAATACGGAGCTGGCCTGCTGCGGGTTATCTCCCAGGCCTCCTGAGCCCAAAAGCCGCGGCCCCTATTCCGAAGGTGTCGACAAAAAAGAAGCGTGCAGGGTTTGCACTGCCTGGTCCAGGCACGCGCTCTCTACCCCAAAGCTCAACGAGGACTCCGAGGCCAGCATCCCCGCCACCGCAATCCCCGCCTGCTCAAGGCGCTCGCGCGCCAGGCCCAAAGCTTCAGACAACAAATCGTTTCCAACCACCGTCACCGTCGCCCCGTCCCAATGCTGCGCCTTGAACGTCTCGGCGACCTCAGCCAGCGGCGCCGCCGCCTTCCCGGGGATATCGGTTCGATGGGCCCAAATCTCAGCGTGAGCCGGCCCACCGTTAAGCCCAAAGGGGCACCCACCAGCGCGACGAATCGCCTGCTCTATCTCCTGAACCCTCTCAAACGCTCCGGTGATGCGACTCACCGACGACGCCCCCACCACCGCGGTGACCTCTTTGGGGCGCCTCTTCCCCTGCGCCACCACCCTGGTCTGCCTGCCGCTTGAGTCACCGGTCTTTCGAGCCACGATGGCGATCTCGGCCCGCCGCGCAAACTCCACCGCCTGAGCGTTGAGCACCTTGGCTCCCGCGCTGGCCATGGTCTGCATGGCCTCACAGCCAATCTCGGGGATGAGCCTGGCCTGAGGGCACACGTTCGGATCGGCGTCATAAACCCCGTCCACGTCCGAATAAATCTCACAACACTCCGCCCCCAGAGCCGCCGCGAGTGCAACCGCAGTGGTGTCAGAGCCCCCTCTCCCAAGGGTGGTCACCTCACGCTTTAAGCTTACTCCCTGGTAGCCCGCGACAATAACGACCTTGCCCCGGCCGAGCTCCTCTTCAATTCGGTAGGGTCGAACCTCAAGAATGCGCGCCCCCTGGTGACTGTCCTCGGTGATAATCCCCGACTGGCTCCCCGTAAAAGAGATCGCCTCTTCTCCGAGGTCATGAATCGCCATCGTGAGCAGCGCCATGGAAATTCGCTCACCGGCGGTGACCAGCATGTCCATCTCGCGCCGCGGAGGCGCCGAGCAAACCTCTCCGGCCTGACGAATAAGCGCGTCGGTGCTCTTGCCCATGGCACTCACCACAACAACCAGCGAGTTTCCTGCCCGAGCGCGCTGAACAATCTGCTGGGCCACTATCCCGATTTTTTGGACGTCGGCGACAGAGCTGCCGCCGTATTTCTGAACAATAATCGCCATAGGATTACACCCGCGCCCTCTTGGTCAGGGCGCCCCGCTAAATGTTCTGCAGGAGGGTCCCGTCAGCGACGCTGACGAAGCTCATGCTGGCGCCAGGAGTCGCGGAGCTCTTCAAGCCCCACCCGAAGCTCAAGGCAATCCTCGTCGGATTCCGCCGCCTCCGGATTAGCCACTTCAACCACCCGAAGAGCACGCTCCCCGAGCCGAACGCTCTCTTCGATGAGCTTATCGAGATGCACGTTCACTGGCTCGACGATATATTCCTCCACCTCAAGCTCGGTGCCATCGTAAAAGCAAAACTCAACGCTGGTCCCGGAGGGCTCAAAACCGAAACACTGCTCGGTGTTTCGAAAGGGGAGGGTCTCGGTGTCGCCACTGATCAACCACTTGACCTTTCGCAGCCACTGATTCACCAGCCGCACGAGAGGCTCAGAGTATTCGCCGCAGACGTCCTCGCCGTCCACCAGAACAACGATACGCCCTTCTTCCCGCGCGACGTCCGATAGCGTGGACGCCTTCTCGTCAAGGTTGCTCTCTAACTCTTCGGCGGAGAGCATGCCGTCTTCTAAATCAAACTCGTAGTTAAGTATAAATTTCATAATCGAATTGAATGCCTCAAGGCATTTAAGTGGATAATTTTACAGGCTCCTTTGATCGCAGTGTACTGAAAACGCCGGGAGAGCGTCAACCCATCAAAGGCCTCCTTTTTGACTTCCCTGAAGATACCTCCCCCCACCCAAGAGCAGGCCCCCTTTAACCTTCCTCAATCTCAAGGTACATCGATTTCAGCCGCTCGAGCGCCTGCTCAATCTTCTCCGCCCAATCGCCCCGCTCCCCCTGGGCTCCCGCTATCAGCACCTTCTCGTAGATCCGAATCGCCTTCTCCAAGAGAATACGAACCCGGTCGGCCACCTCCTCACGATAAATGGCCCCCTGCTCCTCACTCAGCTCCTCCGGAACCTCAAGATCGGTGATCTCATCGTGCAACCCCTCGTAAAGAGAGCCCATATAAAAGCCAGCGGCGGCCACCGTGGACGGATCTCCATAACGAATCGCCCGCAGATAGCGCCCCTGAGCCGAGAGCAGGTGAGTGCATTTCTCCTCCAGCCGCTCCCGCATCAGATCTGCGGGAAACTCCAGCTTCACCCCAAGGTAGCGGGCCCGGGCGATCTCCCCCATGCGATAGGCCGTCTCGGCGGCCAAATCACGGGCGTCACGCTGATGCCGCACGCTCATGGTTCGATAGAAGCGATAGGCCTTTGAAAATGCGATGTCCGCCGCCTCGGAATCTCCCGCCTCATGCAGGGAAATTGCCCGCCCGGTCAGGGCCTCAAAATGATAAGCCTCATCCAGATCCTCCAGCTCAAGCACGAAGTCAAAGGCCCCCACCGCCTCCCACCAGCGCTGGAGCTTGCCCAGGCACACCGCCTCCCGAAAGTGCCCGCGGATCCAGATCCGCTCCCGAAAGGCCTCCCCGGGGCGCTCCCCCTGCAACAGCCTCAGGTAATAGCCCCGCGCCACCTCAAAATCTTCCGCCTCTTCACTCATCAGCCCCAGATTAAAGAGCGTCGGGAGGACGTAAATCCCCTCCTTAAACTCCGCCAGAAGTCGCTCATAGAGCTCAATGGCCCGTGGGATCTTCCCGTCCCGCTCTGCGTCCCCGGCGAGGTGAAAGAGCGTCTCGTCATCGTAGGTGTGGCGGCCGGTCAGAGGATCCTTATCCTTGCGAACCACCGTCCCCCCAAGGCGAATCAACTCAGGACGCGGCAGAGGGTCAAACGCCGCAGGGGGAGGCGCCGAGCGCGAACCAGCGCATGCTCCAAGCCCCATCCCGCAGCACCCCGCCAACAACAACCATCCAACCAGCTTCATGCTACCCCCTGCTCCGCAGCCCCTATCGTCCGGGCGGCTTTAACTCCAAACGCTTCATCACTTCCTGCAAATCTGCCCAGGTCGGCTTTTTGCCGCCAGGGTTTCTCAAGAGATACGCCGGATGAAACGTGGGCATCAAAGGAATGCCCTGATACTCCCGCCAGCCCCCCCGCATCCGGCTGATGGGGGTCGAGTCACGCAACAAGGTCTGGGCCGCATAGCGCCCCAGGGCGACGATCACCTCGGGTTGAATCACGGCGATCTGCTTACGCAAAAACCCCTCGCACGCCTCGACCTCCTGTGGCTCCGGATCACGATTACGGGGGGGACGGCACTTCACGATGTTGGCGATATACACCTGCTCTCGGCTCAGCCCCATGGCCACAATCATCCGGTCAAGCAGGTTGCCCGCCTTGCCAACAAAAGGCTCGGCCTGCAGGTCCTCGTCCCGACCGGGCCCTTCCCCCACAAACATCAACCTCGCCGAGGGGTTCCCCACCCCAAACACAATATGCGTTCGACGCCGATGCAGCTCGCAGCGCTCGCAGGGCCCAATTTCACGAATAATATCATCCAGAGGCGTGTTGGTCAGTTGCATCCCCTGCAACGCATCCCGCGACGCGACCCCAGTCAGGGGCGTCGTATCCAGCGCACGGCTCACCGCCTCAACCACAGGCACCGGAGAACGCTCCACCGGAGATGCCTCCACCGCGGGTGCCTCCGCCGGGGGAAACTCCAGGAGCGACTCTTCCAACTCAAGGGACGTCAGCCCCAGCTCTCCCTGAAAGCGCAACAACGCCTCCGCCTCCGCCAGCACATTGACGGCCTCCCCATGGGACGGCTCTCCTGCCATGCTCACTCTCCTTCCAGCATTAAGGCCTGCAGGGTCTCCACCGAGGCCCCCAGCTCCTCCGAGAGTTCCCGCCAGACCGCGTTGACCACCCGCCTCTCCGGGGGAGTCAGATACCCATTAATCTGAGAGACGTCCACCGCCCGCAACCATTCACTCCCACCCTCATCCCAAAGATCCGAGCGCTCCACCAGCGCCTCCACCACCTCCTGCCACTGGCTTTCACTCAACCCCTTGCGCTTCCCCAGAAAACGCTTCAGCACCAAAACGCGCTTCAACAGACGATGAAAGGCCACCGTCACCTCCATCCACCCCAGGGAGTCCTCTGCTCCTTCCCCACCCTCCTGCTCCAATCGCCGGGCGACCTCCTCCCGACGTCTGGTCAATTGAGCGGCGCTCAGGGCCTCCAACTCCCGAAGAGCCCCCGGAAACTCCGCCGCCACCTCCCGCATCCTGGCCTGACGCTCCACCAGGGCCTCCCCTTCGAGGGAGAAGATCCCTTTAGCCTCCAGGTCTTCACGCTCCCTGCGGAGGCCCACCAGGAGGTCGTATTTCGCCAAAAGCGCACCCAGCATATTCGTATCGAGCTTAATTTTCATAACCTGCTAAAATGATAAGCGTTATTGAGGAATAAGGGGCGCCCTCTCCAGCGCAAAGAACTTCCCTCAGAGGCTTTCCCTCTCAGTCCACCTTGTATATGCTCGAAGCAAAGCGGTCCAGAGAGCGCCCATGATTAACCCCCTGGCGCTCACAGCCCCGGCTCCAAACAGGTGAACACGTCGTGATCAGCACTATTGAAAAAGTACTCTTTCTCAAGGGCGTCGAGCTCTTTCAAACCATCCCCGGGGAAGACCTCTCGCAAATCGCCAGAATCACCGACGAGGTTCAATTTCCCCCCGAACAGATGGTGGTGCGGGAGGGAGATCCGGGAGACGCCATGTATCTTATCGTGGACGGCGAGGTGCGGGTCCACTCCGGCCCCACAGACTTTGCCCAATTGGGCCCTCGGGATTATTTTGGCGAGATGTCCATCCTCGACGCTGAACCCCGCTCCGCGACGGTCACCGCCCTGACCGACCTTCGACTCCTGAGAATAACCCACACCGACTTCTCCGAGATCCTCACCGAGAAGCCGGAGATCTCCCACGGGATTATTCAAACCCTCACCCAACGCTTACGAGAGGCGAACAAACGATGAAATTCCCCCCCTCCCTGCAGGCATACCTCAACATGGCTCAGGCCAAATGGGGAGAGGCCCGACGGCCCCTGCCCAACACGCCGCTCACCACAGCCCTTGAGCTCTTTCGCCCCCAGGTCAACGTCACCTCCCGGCCCGCGCGACGATTCCTCGAGCCCCTCATCGCGGCGACGGCGCTCTTTCTGCTCCTGGTCCTCTCGGCCATCTCCCTGGGAAACCTCGGGATGCTTGTGTTATGTTCGGGGATTGCTTACACCGTGCTGACCCAGGTGTTCGGACTTGATCTCGCTCTCGATTTACCCCCGGGAATGCAGTTTTAGTTCGTTGATGGTCCCCTCAGCACAAGAGACCACTGATGACAAAACGACACGACTTTAGAATGGAAGAGTTACCAGAACATCACCCCGAACAAGAGCCCTCCCCCGAGAAGCGCTCTTTCCCGGAGCCAGAGCGAGCGCCCACTCTTCTCGAGCGCCTCTTAACTCCCCTCTTTGACCGGCTCTTTGCCCCGGTCGAATACCCCCCCGAAAGCGCCGAGAAGCTGTGCGAGTTGGCCCAAACCCACACCCTCGTTTACGTCTCAAGAACCCGCTCCACCTGGCTGGCCCTTTACCTCAACTACATCTTCAAGACCCTCAAGCTGCCTCCGGCGGCCTACCTTGGGAGCATCATCGGTCTCTTCGCCCACCCGGTGCGATACCTGCTTCGGCTCCTTCGACAGACCCAGCCTCCGGTGCCCGGGCCGTGGATCGAACACTACACCGAAATCAACCCCACCGAGCAGGAGACCAGGCTCGCCAACATCACCTACCGGGGTGGCTCCTCCTTCTTCAACCTCACCCCGCCCCGCAGCATCGGCCGGGCTATTCCCCGCTTCAAAAACGACTTCATTCGGGCGCTGGTCGCCGTTCAACGAGTGTCTGAAAAACCCATCTGCGTGGTCCCCCACATCCTCACCGACAAGAGCATGGGAGGCGGGGGCAAGCAGACCGTCACCGACAAGCTCTTTGGCGACAAGCGCCGCCCCGGCAAACTTCGCGGAATGGCCATCCGGATCCGCACCTACCGCACCGCCATCATACGGGTGGGCGAGCCCCTCTTCCTCCAGCAGATGCTCGAAGAAAACCCCGAGGCCAACGACGCCACCCTCGTGAAGAAAATCAGGCACCACTTAAACAGGACCATCACCGAAGAAGAGCGCGTTATCGCGGGGCCAGATCTCCCCTCCTACGTCACCCAGGAGCGCCACGTGCTCCGCAACCCCCTGGTGCGTGATACCCTCAGCGAGCTGGCCCAGGAGACCGGGCAATCCCCCGAAGAGCTCGAAGAGCAGGCCGCCAAGCTCCTCAAAGAGATCGCCGCCAAATTTGATGCCCGCTACGTCAACCGCCTCGACAGCCTCCTCAATGGCGTCTTTAATCGAATCTACGATGGAATCGTGTGCGACCGTGAAGGGCTCGCCCGAGTTATGGAGGCCTCCCGCAAGGGCCCCATTGTGTTCTGCCCCTGCCACAAGAGTCACGTCGACTACCTGGTCCTCTCCCACCTGCTCTGGCGCACGGGAATGACCCCTCCCCACATCGCCGCCGGGGTCAACCTCTCGTTCTTTCCCCTCGGCCCCATCTTTCGTGGCTGCGGCGCCTTCTTTCTGCGCCGCTCCTTCAAGGGCAACAAACTCTACAGCGCCGTCTTTCGCTCCTACGTGATGGAGTTAATCGGAGCCGGCACCTCCATTGAGTTTTTTCTTGAAGGCACCCGCAGCCGAACCGGCAAGCTCCTCATGCCCAAATTCGGCATCCTCGGGATGGTGGTGGAAGCCTGGAGACGCGGCGCCCGGGAGGATATCCAATTTGTCCCGGTCTCCATTGATTACGAAAAAATCATCGAGGCCAAATCCTACGAGAAAGAGATAAGCGGAGGCAAAAAGAAAAAAGAAGACATCACCGCGCTCTTCAAGACCACCTCCGTCCTGCGCTCCAAGTTCGGGCGAATGCACGTTCAATTCGGAGAGCCCATCTCCCTGCAGGACTTCGCCCATCAACGAGCGCTCCCCCAATCCATCGATCCCGAAGGGGAAGAGAGCTGGCGGGTCAACACCGAACGCCTTGGCTATCATATCCTTCACGGCATCTCTCAGGTCTGCACCGTCACCCCCACCGCCGTGGTCGCAACGGTGCTCCTTGGCCACCAGGGACGAGGCCTGTCCCGCTCCATGCTGGTGGACCGCAGTCAAGCCATCGTCCATTACCTCGACACCGCCGCCGCGCGACTCTCAGCCCCCTTGCAGCAGGAGACCACCCAGCGAGCCGCCATCACCGAAGCGGTGGAAAAGCTGGTGGACGACAACGCCGTCGACGCCGAACGCACCAGCCGCGGGGACGCGGAGCCCATTTACCACATCCCCGACAAAAACCGCGTCCACCTCGACTTTCACAAGAACTCCCTCATCAATCACTTCGCGCCAGGCTCTCTCCTCGCGCGGGTCCTGGTGCAAAAGGACCTCGAAGACTTCTCCTATGACAAGATCCGAAAGGACACCCGCTTTCTTTCCCGGCTCTTTAAACGCGAGTTCGCCTACCGAGTGGGCTCCATCTTCGCCAATGTCTTTGACGAGACCCTCGCCACCCTCGCGGTCCGCGGTATGCTCGATGCCCACGAAGACGGCACCATTGGCGTGCTCGATGCCGAAAATCTGCAGGTCCTCGCGGGCTTGCTCGACAACTTCGTGGAGGCCTACTGGATAACCTCCATGACCCTCCGAGAGCTACGCACCTTCCCCCTGTGGGAAAAAGAGTTGATCACCCGCGCGCAGGATCAGGCACGACGGGCCTACCTCGAAGGCAAAATCCAACGCCCCGAGGCGGTGAACTCCACCCTCATCTCGTCAGCCCTCAAATGGTTTCAAGACTCCGGCGTCATCACAAGCCGCATCAGCGCCAAGCGCAAAACTCTCTCCCTCTCCAGTCACTACTCCGGAGACGCCCTCGAGAAGCTCATCGAAAGCATCGGCCGCTTCGTCTAAAACCAAATCAGCCTCCGAGTTGCATTACTTCCGGAGACTTCGCTATCCATCATTATGACCCTCCTGATTGAAGCCACACTGCTCCTGGTGTCCACTTGGGTCTTCGCCCAGGGGGCGCGCCTTCTTCGACTGCCGCCGCTCCTCGGGATGCTCTGCGCCGGGGTCACCCTGCGAGCGCTCCACGTCCCCCTCCCAGCCGCAGACATTAGCCTCTCCGACGTCTCCTCGCATGTGCGCTTGGGGCTCTTAACCCTGATCCTCCTGCGTGCCGGGCTTGGCCTACAACTCCAGCAATTCAAAGAGGCCGGCACCTTCGCCCTGCGCTTGGGGGTTGTTCCCCTTGCCGGGGAAATCCTACTCGTCACCCTGGCCACCCACTGGCTGCTTGGCTTCTCACCTGCCTCTTCCCTTGTGGTGGGGTGCCTGCTCGGAGCGATCTCCCCGGCCATCGTTATCCCCGCGCTGCTGGAGTTCATCGACAAACGCCCCAAGGGGCGCACCCGAGACCTGCTGCAAGGGCTCTTGGTGGGAGCGACCCTCGACAACATCGTCGCGCTCGTCGCGCTGGGGGTCGCCCTCGATGCCGCTCTCTCCCAATCCGCGCCCTGGACCACCATCGCCTGGCTGCTTCCCCTCAAGGTGCTCGGGGGCGTCCTCATCGGCGCCCTCGGGGGACTCATCGCCACCGTCCTAAAACAACGTGCTCCCGCCTCCACCAACGTCGCGCAAGGACTGAGCGTGTGGCTCGGAGGCATCGCCCTGATTGCCCTTGGCGAGCTTCTGGAGGTCTCGTTTGTGGTGGGGATCCTGGTGATGGGCAGCGTCATCTGCACTCGAAACCCCACCTGGGCCCAAGAGCTCTCCAATGATTTCCGTCGCGTGTGGGCCATCGCCCAATATGCCCTCTTTGGCTTGATCGGCTACGCCGTGGATCCTGGTCCCCTGCGAGAGGTTGGGCTCGCAGTGGTCCTTATCGTGGTTGTGGGCCAGGTAGGTCGCGCCCTCGCCGCGTGGCTCGCCACCGCCGGCGGCGGTCGAAGCTCCCGAGAGCGTGGCGTCTGTGTGTTGAGTTATATCCCCAAGGCGACCATCCAGGCCGCCTTCGCCGCTCTGCCCCTCGACCGGGGGCTCCCCGAGGGCAACGTTGCACTCGGCGCGGCTATTGTCGCCATCTTAATCACCGCCCCCGCCGGGGTCATCGCGATCACCCGCGCTGTCCCCAGGTTGCTCCCCAACGATTAAAGTGCCGATCAAGTCCCAAGTGATTTAAAGAGATTAAGCGGGCATCGACAAAGCGCCGATGATGTCTTGCACGGAGGACTCCTGATGACGCTCCAGGTAGCCGGCGAGGCCATCCCGCGAAAGCCCCGCGGCGTTGGGCTCGCTGAAGAGAGCCGTTCCAATCTGCACGGCGCTCGCCCCCGCGAGGAGAAACTCCACGGTGTCCTCTGCGGTCCCCACTCCCCCAATGCCTATCACCGGAATGTTCACCGCCTGGGACACATCGTGAACCATCTTCACCGCGATGGGTCGCAGGGAGGGACCACTCAAACCACCGCTCCCCCGAGACAAACGCGGCACCCTCTTCTCAAT
>JAZAIZ010000325.1:0-2737 GCA_036230545.1 Myxococcota bacterium | reverse complement strand
AGCATTCCGGTGGTGTATGGGCTGACAAAAAACATCACCACCTACAACCCGGTGAAGATTGCGTTCCACGAGTGGGTCGCGATGTGCCGGGACATCAAGAACGCGAAGTCCTTCACCGATGCGTGGGGCTATGTCATGAAGAGACCAGGCTGGGGCCCCACCCGGCAACCATAAGTAAGCAACGCCTTCCTGCTAATTTAGCCAACACCTAAGAGCGGTTTTATTCGCGACAATTCTTGAGGATCCCTTCTCTCAAGTCTTATGACACCATAAATAAAAGAAGACGTTATTTCTTTTTCGGAGGCGCCTGCTCTGCGGCAACCTCACGATAGGCCTGTCTAAAGGGTATCCCCTCGCTTTGAACCCGAGTGTAGGCCCTCTCGGTGGCCCGCAGGCTCTCATCCATCGCACGCTGAAGAGGCTCCTCAAGAAAGGTTATATTTTCAACCGCCAGCGCCGCGACCTCAAGACACTCCAGCGTCGAGTCGATGCCACCAAAGAGGGGTGGTTTGATAAGCTGGAGATCCCGATGATAGCCCGAGGGCATCTTGGCCGTCAGCGATAGAACCTCCACCAGGTCGGTATGGGCCCGGGCGGCCCTGCCACGCAGAAGCTCGAACACATCGGGGTTGCGCTTTTGAGGCATAATCGACGAGCCCGTCGTAAAGGCCGCCGGGAGTTGCACAAAACCAAACTCAGCTGAAGCAAAGAGACACAACTCCGCCGCCAGCCGGCCCACGTCCTGCATCAGCAGCGAAATCTCAAAGAGCAACCCAGCCTCGGCCTTGCCCCGAGAGAGTTGCACGGCTGTAACCGGCTCCTGCACCACCGAGAAGCCAAGCGCCCGAGCGGTGTGCTCCCGGTCCAACTCAAAAACCGGCACCCCATACCCTGCAGCCGACCCCAGAGGGTTTTTGTCCATACGTCGACGCGAAGCCCGCAGGCCCTCAATGTCATCTTCAAACTCCGCCTCAAACCCCCCAACCCACAACGCGACACTCGAGGGCATGGCTCGCTGCATGTGGGTGTATCCCGGCAACGCGAGGTTCCCCTGACGCTCACGCACTCCCGAGAGCGCCACCACCAATCCACCGACCGCCTCCTCAAGGCGCTCCTCCACCTCAAGCAGGTAGAGACGAAGTGCCGTCATCACCTGGTCGTTGCGAGAGCGTCCCAGGTGAACCCGCTCCCCGGCTTCACCGGTTGCCTCCACCAGGCGATTTTCAATGGCGGTGTGACAGTCTTCCTCCTCCATAGCGATGTGCCACTCCCCACGGGCGTGGGATTCCCCAATCTCCTGCAACCCCGCGCAGAGGGTCTCGCAGTCCTCATCACTCAGCGCGCCAATGGAACAGAGCATGCGCGCGTGAGCGATAGAGCCACGAACGTCATGCTTCACCAGCCGCTCGTCCAGAAGGTGGTCGTTGCCCACACTGAAGCGCAGGACGGTGTCGTTGATGGAGTCGCCCTTTTCCCAAAGTCTGCTCATGGTAGCCCTCTTCAGCAGCGCGGCAGCATCTCAGACCGCGTCAACTCTTCAGCTAAAATAATGGTCAATGAGCGCCGCGTAAAACGCCGCGCCCTCCAACACCTCGTTCTCTTCAACATATTCGTCAGGGGTATGCGAGCGAGCGCTCTGTCCCGGCCCAACCTTAATGGCCGGTATTTCCTCGAAGAACACCCAATCAGACATCGTGGGAGAGCCATAGAGCTTCGCCCCCGGACGAGCTGCCTTGGCCGCCGCGATAAGCGGATGCTCGGCCGGACACTCCCGGGGAACCAACCGCTTCGAAATCACCTCCACGCGATTCTCAACCCGCGCGCGAATCTTCTCGACCATGCTGTCGTGGTCGTCTCCGGGCACCGTGCGCAGATCTAAAAAGCTACTCGCCTCGCCGGGAAGGGCATTGCGCACATGGCCCGCGCGAGTGATGGTGGGCTGCAGACTCGTCTGACCCAAAATGGGATGGTCTCCCCCAAAGCGCTCTCCCTCAAGGGCCGTTAGATCCCGAGCCAGCTCAAACACCGCGTTACGAGCTCCCATGGCATTGGCGTTGGCGCTATGACAGACATCGCCCTCGGCGACGAGCTGCAAAATCAACATCCCCTTTTGGGCCACCGCAACATTCAGCCCGGTGGGTTCACCCACCACCGCAGCCTCCAGGGGCCAGGAGCGGGCTTGAAGTTCGGGCAACACCAACTCGGTGCCGCGGCCCCCGGTCTCTTCATCGGCCACCAGGGTCAGGGCGATGGGCCGGGTGGGATGCTGACGGGACTGTTCAATCAGGGTGACCATCATGGCCGTCACCGCGGCCTTGGCGTCGTTGCTGCCGAGCCCATACACGCGCCCCTCCTCCCTGCACACATCCCAGGGCTCGCGAGTCCACTTGCTGGACGGGGGCACCGTGTCGAGGTGACTGTTGAGCAAAAGTCGCGGCGCGCCCCCCTGTGCGGGGCGGGCGATCACGTTACGCTCAAGGGTGTCCACCTCAAGACCGTGACGCTGAAGGTACTGGGCCACAAAAGCCACGATCTCCTCTTCAGAACCCGACACCGAGGGAATACCCACCAGCGCCGCATGCAGCTCCAGGATGTCTGCTCTTGAGAGATGACTCATGAACTCTCCCCCGCAACGAGCTCGACGTCGTCCACACTCGACACCACCATGGTGCCCGAGCCCTCGTTGGTGAACACCTCCGCGAGCAGGCTGTCCTGGACGCGAAACGAGATCAAATGC
>JAZAIZ010000324.1:0-1054 GCA_036230545.1 Myxococcota bacterium | reverse complement strand
AATTGAATGTCTCGCACGGCACTGTCTTTGAGCACCAGCTGAGTGCTCAAGCCATCTCCAAACACCGACACAGCACCCAGCCGGACCCCTTCAATGACGAGTCCCTCCAGGGTTGTTACTCCGGACGATTTCACAAACACCCCCCATCTTCCCCCGGAGATGGTGAAGTTTTTGATGGTGGTTGGGCTGATGACCGAGATGGCGTCCCCTTTGGCGCTTTGGGGAGGTGCTATCTTTGTGGCCTCGCTGCAGGCGCCGATGAGCGTGACCTCTTTATTAATGAAGAGCGGGGTTGTGTAGGTTCCCGGCGCTACCAGGATAATGGAGCCCTGTATGGCTAGATTGTGTGCGGTCTGGATATCGCCCAGGGGTTGGTCGGGGCTCATGCCATCCCCCATCCCGCCGGGCTTTACATAAAGCACAAACTCACCCTCATCCTCTATGGCGTGCCATCCCCCGGGGGGGCAGGGGGAGCCGGCTCTGACGCACCCTTCGTTGCCAGGATGGGCGTGCTCTCCGGGCCCGCATTGTGATGGCTTCTCCGGCGGTTGGCACACCACGGGGTGCTCGCCATTCACCTCTTTTCCAGCCCGCCACGGCGTCGGGCATCTCCACCGTGCAATCATGGGCGCATCCACGCAGGAGACCGTGTCATCAAACATGCACGGCGGGAGACTCGATGCTACCGTGTTTATATGATTTTTGCTTTTGCTGCTTTTTGAAGGCTTTTTCGCGCTTTTCCCGGAGGTGGGGGCGTCAAGGTCTTTTGTTGTTGTCGTGACCTGGGCTTCGGCTGGTGCCTTGGTCTCGTCTTTACATGAAACAACGCAGAAGCCCGCCACCACTAACAACACGCACCAACGTTGCATGGTTCATTTCCCCCCGTCGACAGCAACAACTGCTGTTATTTAAGCACCATCTTCGTTGTTTATCCAGCGGCCAGCTCTCTTGCCTGGCACTTGTTGTCCCATTGTGCGTCAAAATACGGGGAGGGGATGTGGGGGCGTGTGTTCAGGCCTGCCACTCGAGGGCGGCGCGTCTTCCTCAGGCGGGC
>JAZAIZ010000323.1:0-18978 GCA_036230545.1 Myxococcota bacterium | reverse complement strand
CCCGTGAGAAGTTCGTAAAGCACCACCCCCATTGAGAAGACATCCGAGCGTTGATCTACCGATTTTCCCAGGACCTGCTCGGGCGCCATATAACAAAGCTTCCCCTTGATTTCACCGGCCTTGGTTTCATGAAGTTGGGTGGCCGCTTTGGCAATCCCAAAATCCAGAATCTTAATATCTCCCGTCCAGGCTACGCGAATGTTTTCAGGGGAGATGTCGCGGTGAACGATGTTGAGGGGCTGACCAAGATTGTTTGTTTTGCTGTGGGCGTAGTTGAGGGCTTCGCACACAGAGCTCGCGACTTTTAAGGCGTACTCCACCGGAAATGGGATCCCCAGCTTCTTGGCCTTGGGGAGGATGGCCGACATATCACGACCAGCGATGTACTCCATCGCGATAAAATACGACTCCTCAATGCGACCGAGGTCGTAAATCTGTACGATATTCGAGTGAGAGAGCTGGGCCGCCAATTTGGCTTCCCCAAGGAACATATTCACGAAGGCTTTTTGGCGCCCAAGGTGAGGTCGGATCCGCTTGATCACAATCTCTTTCTCAAAGCCCTCAATCCCGCTTCGTCGGGCGAGGAAGACCTCGGCCATGCCCCCAAGGGCGATGCGCTCAACAAGGGTGTAGGTGCCAAACTGTTCATTCAGTGCGTTCATAAGAGCTGCAACAAAGCACTCGAGACAAGATGGGTCAAGGCAGGACGACATCTTCCGAGTCATTATGGCCACAAAGCCCCTTATTCCAACGCCTGCGCCATTGTGCGGTGCGTCACCCCCCACATGTTAACGCCTCGCAGGAGGTTTTAACCCCGCACCTCATTTCTTGCCGGTCCCGGTTGAGTGCTATCGTCGAAGAGATGCGTTTGCTCCTCGTCGCCGTTTTTGGATCTCTCATCTTCGGGTGCTCCCCGGACCCGGTGGTCTCTTTGCGATCTGTTTCCAAGCCAACCGGCCATCCTATCGTCCACGGGACCCGAAACCCTCAATCCCTCACATTAACGGGGGGCCAGAAGCTCGCTATCGGATTTCTCGCGGACGCCACCGGCGAAAGCTACTGCACAGCAACGCTCATAGCTCCTCGTGCAGCGGTGACCGCGTCCCATTGCGTCGAATACAGTGCCCCAAGTGACATCTTTCTTGGGGTGGGTGGGGCTTTGAACGCGGGCGCAACGTTGCTCCCCGTGATGGACACACGCATGCACCCCGACCTCGACTTTGCGGTCCTTGTCCTGGGATTGGACGTGGGAGCCGAGCACCCCGAGATCCAATTCCTGGAGATGAACAGGGAGCCCCTGACCCAGCAGTGGCTGGGAGAGTGGGGAGACGCCGCTGGATTTGGTGAAACCTACACCCCGGAGACCGGATTGTTTTTTGCCCGTGTGCAAGTAGTCGGTCTTGATCATGAGGTCATTACTGTGGACGGGCTGGGCCTGCAGGGGTTGTGTTTTGGGGACTCCGGAGCCCCTCTCCTGTGGCAGAGAGATTCGAACTCTCCCCCTCGTATCCTTGGGACAGAGCATTGGGGGGACCCCTCCTGTGTCGACAAAGACTATATTACGCGCATGGACATCGTTGCTGAATGGGTGGACGCTATTCTCGCGGCGCCGCCAGGCCCGGTGTTGCAGGCGTGCGAGGGACCGTCGGAAGAGAGCAGTTGTGAGGAAGGGGTTCGTTTGTGGTGCAGCGGAGGCTACCAGCACACGGAGGATTGCGGAGCAGAGGGGAGAGTGTGCGGATGGCGGGGTGAAGAGCTCGGGTTTGCGTGCTTGCCCGTCTCCTGTGGAGAGGTTGATTTTCTCGGGCAATGCCGAGGCGATGTGCTGGAGTGGGGTGGGGCCCGGGGATTTCGTGCGAAGGATTGTGCGGACGAAGGTCTGCAATGCGTGTGGGGAGACCGCCACCAGGGATACAACTGTGGAGGCTGCACTCGGTGTGAGGGAGAGTGTGTCGACATTGGAGAGTCTACAAACCATTGCGGTGGCTGCGGGCAGGCGTGCGCGCCTCCCCACGCTACAGGGGCCTGCAAGCACGCTGTCTGCACCATCAACCAGTGTGCCGAGGGCTTTATTGACTCGGACGGGCGAGTCGAAAACGGCTGTGAGCTTCGCAGTTCAAGGGCTAAAGCCAAAGGGCCATTGCGCGGCTGCAATGCGTCGCCTGCGGTGATGCCAGGTTGGCTCTATTTATTGGGGTGGTGGGGAGCGATGAAGTGGCGGAGGAAGAGGGATTCGAACCCCCGGTAGGTCTCCCTACGACGGTTTTCAAGACCGTTGCCTTCAACCACTCGGCCATTCCTCCGCGATGCTTCTGATGAGGAAAGAATTGATCGTTCCCCGTCGAAGCGGCTTGTGTCTTATCTCATCCTGGTGTAAGCATCCAGTCCTTAAATCGCCTTCGAGTGATTTAATTCTGGTGGAGTGATGGCCGAGTGGCTGAAGGCGGCGGCTTGCTAAGCCGTTGTACCTGGAAACGGGTACCGCGGGTTCGAATCCCGCTCGCTCCGCCATTTTTTTCTTTTTTTCCCAATTCAGCGAAGTTTCCCTCAAGGAAGTCCAATCAGACGACGGGCGTTGGTGTCTGTGATCTGCTCAAAGTCGGCGTCGCTCGTTCCCTGTCGCAAGGCCTCAAGATTGGTGGTCTGAAGGTCATCATTGAGCAGAGGCCAGTCCGAGCCCAGCACGATGCGCTCATTTCCAGTGGCCGCGATAGCGGCGGCGATGGAGCCCGAGGTCTGCCAGCTGGTGTCGGCGTACACGTTGTCGTAGCGCTGCATGATATCCCATGCCCGCTCGGGATTGTCCCGGTTCATATGGGCCAGACATACCCTCACCTCCCGGTAACGTTCGAAGAGAGGTGTGAAGAGCCCCGGCTCGGCGGGGCGCTGAGTGCTATAGCCTGGGATGTTGAAGCAGCCGGTGTGAATGATGACGAAGAGGTCGTGGCGCCGAGCCGTCTCAAAGAGGGTCTCGTAGGCGATATGATCTGGAGGATAGGGGGAGACGTTGGGGTGAATTTTAAACCCCTTCGCGCCTTGTTGGGCCATCGTCTCGAAGGCTTTTCGCCAGGCCAAGGGGCCTGATTCGGCGGGGAGCTTTGGGGTGTGGCACACCGGAATCAACCTATCGGGGTGACGGGCCGTGATTTGCAGTAACCAATCGTTGGAGGCCGCGGGGGGAGCCGCGATCACAACCGAACGTTGGATGTCGTTACGATCCATGGACGCGAGGAGGTTGTGAACTGTTCCGTGGATGAGGGTCTGGGGGGCCACACCAAGGCTCGAGAAATATTCCACCCCCTTAAGGAAGGTTCCAACCCCCTCCTTGCGCAGATTCGCCAGGTTCTTGGGCTGCACTGGGATCTGGGGGAGGCTCACCGGAATTTTGCCCAAGAGGTTCTGCGCAAACTCCTGTACCGCTGGCACCTTATCCTGAACCATGTCTCGAATCACCGGAGGCAGCTGGTCTGCATACTGCTCCAGGTTAGGCAGGGCGTGGGAGTGACAGTCTATGATACCCATTTAGATCCCCCATGCGGAGTCGTATTACACCAACTCCAGAGTGCTGGCCTTAAGAACCATTGCGCTGATGGTGGAGGACATCTCCTGTTCCCCAACCACTCGAATCTTCTGGCCGCGCTGAAGTGAGACGGCCAGCTGAATCATGTCAGAATCTTCTTTGCTGATAAAGATGAACTGGCTTGTCGTACGCAGATGAAGGTCTTTGCCCGAGCGATGGTAGGTGATAAATTCGGTTGTTATTTCCATGGCGATATCCTGTTTTTCGGTCCGGCCCTCTCTGAAGTATGCTCCAGGGACGGGGACTGCCAGATTTCGTGCGCTCTCTGGCGTTGAATTTGGCATCTCTCTAACAATATCCTCGGGGTTTTGCCTAGTAGCGATTGAGTGACGCCGCGGTTTTTCCAGCCCTCCCTGAGATTAGCGCATAGACCGTTTCATCCCTGCACATGCTGTGTTACCCCGTCACGGGGGTGGTGACCACAGAAGCGGAAGTGAAATGACCGATCCTAAAAGAGCAGCCATGGTGGCCGGCCCGGTGTTTGGGGCTGCCCTGAGCGCCTCTCTCATTCTAAGTGGCATGCCCCGGGAGCCCTCCCTCACTGCAGGAGTGACCCTCTGGGTCGCGCTCTGGTGGGTGTTTGAACCGGTCCCCATCCCGGCCACTTCGTTGCTCCCCTTTGCCCTTTTCCCCCTCTGCGGCGTCTTGACCAATGTCGAGGTCGCTACCGCTTACGGGCATTGGCTGATCCTCCTCCTTTTGGGGGGCTTTGTTCTCTCCAAGGCCATGGAGCGTTCAGGGGTCCATCGCCGGCTCGCTTTGGGGATGGTTCACGCGGTGGGGGGGCACCAACCAAGGCGCCTCCTGCTCGGCTTTATGCTCGCCACGGCGGTGTGCAGCTGGTGGATTTCCAACACCGCCACGACCCTGATGCTCCTGCCTGTCGCCCTCGCTGTTTTGCAGAATCATCAATCCCATTTCAAAGAGACCCTTCTTTTGGGCATCGCGTTCGGGGCCAGCATCGGTGGTATCGCCACCCCTATCGGGACGCCTCCCAACGTCGTCTTAATGGGAGTCTACCAGGAGATGACAGGCAATCAGTTGGGTTTCTTGCAGTGGATGACCTTCGGGGTCCCCATCTCCATGACCTTGCTTGCGATCGCCTGGCTCTACCTGGCCCGCTCCTTAAGCTCCCAGTCCCACGCCGTGGATGCCCTTCCTCAAGTGGGGCCGCTTACGACTGAGGAGCGGAGGGTGCTGGCGGTGTTTGCCCTGACGGCGCTGGCCTGGATGACGCGAACGCAGCCCTTTGGTGGCTGGACCGGTGTGTTGGGAATGACGGGCGTCGGTGATGACACGGTTGCCCTCGCTGCGGTGGTTGTCCTCTTTGTGGTGCCAAGCGGTCGCAGTCGCGGAGACAGACTGCTGGACTGGGAGTCTGCAAGCACCATCCCCTGGGGGCTCCTGCTTCTCTTTGGCGGCGGTATCGCCATTGCCCGGGCTTTTATGGCGTCGGGCCTCTCCAGGATGATCGGCGACTCCCTGGCTACGGTTACCGAGTGGCCCCTGGTGGCGTTGATTGGGACCCTCTGTTTGGTGGTTACGTTTATGACCGAGCTCACCAGCAACACCGCCACCACCACGCTCCTGATGCCGATTCTAGGAGCCTCCGCTGTGGCTGCGGCCATCGAGCCGTTGACAATCATGGTCCCTGCTGCCATCACCGCGAGCTGTGCCTTTATGCTCCCGGTGGCGACCGCCCCCAACGCCATCGTATTTGGGACGGGACAGATTCCGGTTCATCGTATGGTTCGACGCGGAGTGGTCCTCAACCTTGTGGGGGTAGTGATTATCACTCTCATGACCTTGGCCCTGGTGGGCTGACTAACACTTTCCGGGCTTTCACATGACAATTCAATGGTACCCAGGACATATGCACAAAGCCCGCCGGCGGCTTACGGAGACCCTCTCGAGGATAGACCTGGTGGCAGAGCTTGTGGACGCCCGCGTTCCCCTGGCCAGTCGCAACCCCATGCTGGCCGAGGTCACTGACGGGAAGCCACGGCTCATTCTACTCAACAAATCCGATCTGGCAGATCCGGAGCGCACCGAGGAGTGGATTCGCTACTTCAAGGACACCCTCGGCCTCAGGGCTATCGCGATTGACGCGATGGAGCCAAAGTCGGTGCGGAAAATTCCCGGGGTGGCCAAGGAGATCTTCGATAACTACATGCGCGAGACCGGAAAGACCTTTCAGCGACAACGCTTTCGCATGTTAATTGCCGGCATCCCCAACGTTGGAAAGTCTTCCCTCATTAATCGCCTGGCCAACAAAAAGGTGGCGCGCACCGGGGACCGACCCGCGGTCACTACCACCGAGCAGTGGGTGAAGCTGGGTAAGTCCATGGAGCTTTTGGACACGCCTGGTATTTTGTGGCCCAAATTCGAGGGCGATCACGTTGGCCATTACCTCGCCGCCACCGGCGCCATTCGGGATACGATTTTAGATCTCTGGGACATTGCTCAATTTGTCCTGCAACACCTGAAAGAGCGCTACCCAAAACCACTTTACGAGCGCTTTAAACTCGATGACTCCCTGCAGGACTCTGCGGAGATCATCGAGGCCATCGGCAAAAAACGCGGCTGCCTTGGCGCCGGGGGAGTGGTGGACTACGACAAAGCGTCGAGTCTCCTCATCCGTGAATTTCGTGCCGGCAAGCTGGGGCGAGTGACCCTGGAGCTACCCGAGGCGGAGACCTCGACCGAAGAGCTTTCCGGCGAATAATCGTTCCCTTCGCGCCTCTAATCAACATCCTTATAAAGAATCAGGTAAGACGCCATCTTCCAGTGAGGCGTGGTGTGCCCGTTGTGGTTGTAGCTGCACTCCCTCGCGAAGGACATGCAGTGTTGCCGGTTAGTGGCGCGGCATTTGGGGTTATCCGGTCGACAGTGGTTGGTGTAGGGTTGGATGGCGTAGTCGATGGTGAGTGGGGTTTCAGGGTTGAGCGTTGATGTCAGGTCAAGTTCATGGGGGGTTATCGTGTCTCCGGGACACCACCCCGCGCGGTTGAATTTCCAATTCCCGCCCTGAGGACTGCAGTAGTTTTGGGCGCAATCATCACGCCACGGGGTCCAGGTGTCCGTGATGGAGCCCGCGTTGATCTTGTGCCAGCGCTTGGTGAATTCCGCCGCGTTGTCGGTGTTTCCCTGCCCATGGCCGCTGACCAGCACTCGCACCTTTGCGCCGGTCGTGTGGGCATCCACCTCCACACTTTGAGTCAAGAGCTTGTCGCTTGGGGGATGATCGGGGTGTCCATAAAGGAGATGAGAGCTTTCCCAAAGGGGCACCACTTTATAGGGGACCCTGGTGGGCTGGCCCTGATGAAAAGTGAAGCGGGTGCTGATAAGATACCCTTTCTTTTTCCCTGCCCATGTCTGAATATAGAGCCTCAGGTTAACGTCCCCCCGGAGTAGAGACTGATAGGGAGTAAGGTCAAAGGCCCAATCGCAGCTTCCTGGTCCTCCGGACGTCTCAATATTATAAGGGGTCACAAAGCGGGCAATCTGAATGGGGGGGCTTCCTGGTTGGGCGATCACGAGTTTTCCAAAGCGGTCCCAGGGGTCACACCCCGAAGCAGGGCACTCGAGGGTCATGTATCCGGTCACGCGCTCGTAGGCGAGCTCTGCCGTGGGAAAGCTCACCACCTTGTCATAGTTTTTTGTTTCGCTGATATGTTCCTGGCGAAAACCGGTGATGGTTGTGACGTCACTTAAGGCTGCGGGGCTTGGCTCAGGTTGACATCGGTGCGTTTCTTTGTCGCAGTAGTAGTCCTCAAGGCAGGGGCTGATGTCGCTGCAGGTGGCGGGGCCGGAGCTTCCCCCGCCGCAGCCGCCCCGGGAGCCCCCGGCGTGTCCGGTGAGAGTGCCGCTGTGATAATCCAGCATCAGGAGCGAGGCCAGAAGAGCGGTGAGCAAAAGCGCGGAGTTTCGCCGACGAGGGTTGTGGGGGGAGGTTGCCATGGTGTCTCCTTTTGGGTGAAGGAAGCGTCAAGGCAAAGTGGACCATAAACCGGTGCCTCAGGCAATGAGCGGTTCAGGAGAGGGAGATGTCAGGGGAGGGGGAGCATGACGCTTTTAAAAAGCGCCATGCTCGTCCAGTTTATCAGGCAAAATAGGAGGAGCGAAGCGGAGGAATCTTGAGGCTTCGGGTGTTGATCCCATGCTCGTCTCGCAAGAATTTGGTTACGGCTTTGACTTGCTTGTTGCTTCCGTAACCTTCTTCCTTCTCGATGACCTTCATCAGCTCTTTGTAGTTCACCTTCTTAAGCCCTATGGCTTTGAGGTACTCACCAAAAACTTCTCTGCTCATGTCGGAGTAGGTGTTCAGGTAACCGGCGCAGTGCGCGCCCATAACGATGGCTCGAGCGATTTCCAGGGGTTTATCTTTCCCATAACGAATCTGAGCGATCTGTTGGGCGGTGTGGGTCATTACCATCGCGGCATAAACATCTCTGTTGTCGAAGTCCACATTGGGGTTGTACTGCACCTTGTAGACAGTCTTCTTTCTGCTGCCTGACTTTTTAATCTGCTCTTTCGTTACGCGAACAAGCTCACCTGGTTTTGGATCTGCGAGGACCCCTGCCGCGACGATGGAGTCGCCATAGCTTTTTCCGTAGGTAGATTTTTTACCTTCGTCATTCGCCATTTCCCAGTGGTAATAATACATGGTGTTGGCGAAGTTGGTGGCCCGGATAAATTCAGAGGCCATGTCCTGACCGTGAACATCGAAATAGGGGTCGGAGCTTACGGGGCTCTTGTCCATGTGGCCGTCGCTGTCCCGATCGATATAATCCAGCGCTCGGATCTCATCAGGAAAGATGTAGTTGTCGCTCGGCTCATCGTAAAGACGGAAGCGAATCTTCTTTCGCATGTAGGCAAAGGACTCTTCGCGGGCGAACATATCGTAGAGCGCTTTCACCCGGCGGTTCTCATCATCTCCGTAGGTTGGTGCACGGGTGCTGATGAGCATCGCCTCAGGAAAGTTCTCAACGAATTCTGCGGTGTTGTCTTTTCCTCGGCAATTGGCGACAAAGACGGTCTTGGGAGTTCCCTTCATGTAGGGGGCATCATCGATGGCCTGGGAGCTGTTTCCGCCGAGGGAGGAGTGTCCGGAATAAAGAATGACGTGTGTTTTGCGGTCACCCATTTTATCAAAGAAATCCATCTCACCCTTGGTAATGGTCACCTTGACCTTCAGGGGCTTCTTTTTTCCGCTCGGGTCTTTAAGTGTCGCTTCGTAGCGACGCTCAGTGTCTGCCCGGTTTTTGGAGGTTAACTTCCACCGCTTGTCAGAGGTGTAAAGGTCGAGTTCCTCTTCCCAGAATTCCTTATGAATGGTGTGTTGCACCACCAGCGGTCGCTTACGGTTGTTGGTGTATTTAGCAACAGGAGGGTGGGTCGGGAGGATCTCTTCTTGCAGCCGGGTGAGCCGCTTTTTTTGAGAGGTGCTGAGTGAGCCAGGGTTGTCTTTAAGCGCCCCGAAATAGAAGAGTTTGAGGCTGCGGTTTTGTTGTCTCTCCAGCCCGTCGATGATTACATCATTCACGGCCTTTTGGGTGGCCTTGGAGCCTTTCTTGCTTAGAGCGAGTAAGATGCTCATGGTCCCTGCGTAGAGACGTCTTGAACTGAGGGATTTACCTCCTCGGGAGAGAGAGCGTTTGAGGTTTTTTTCGAGCCCGTCCACCATGGAGAGGAGGGTGTCTTTTTTGATGCGTTTGGAGCGAAGACCGCTTAACAGGGGGGCTATTTCGTCCATGGCCCGGGAGGTCGCTGAGAGGCTCGTAAGTTTCTTGTTGTTGAGCAGGATATCGCCATCCTGGGAGAGGGCGATGGTTTGTCCCTTGGAGGTTTTACCAAGAATGATGCCAGCGCTTTGGGCGCTCCCACCGACACGAACTCCAGTGCTTCCCCGGGGGCTTATCGATGCGTTGGCGAGTCGGAGAAGGTCGGCGCCGCTTGTGGGCTTACGACCGAAGGCTTCGATGGCGTCTCGTCTAAAGGCGGCGCTCTTTTTGATTTTGCGGCCAGCCGCAGCTGCTTCTTTGCTGTCAACACGGCCGTTGGTGTTGGCGCCACGGGCTTCGTCAACGCGGGTCATAAATGCGCGGATCGCTTCATCTTTAAGCTGATTAATTCGGACATTGGGCATGTTTCAGTCTCCGGGAATGCAGGCGGGGGGCAGCCTGATTATCGACAGCGGGACTAGAGTGTTGCTTAAAAAGTGAATTTTAGGAGCGAAACTGAAAGAAAGCTTACAATCAGTCAGGGGAGGGAGGACCAATCTGCTCCACTGTCCCTTCGGGGAAGCTAGCGAAGCCCTTTCAGCGATGAGATGGCGTCGGAGAGCCCATCGAGGGTGAAGGGAAACATGGGGAAGACCTGTCGGACCATGAAGATGCTGTCGCTTTCCCAGACCCGAGGTGGTTCGGGGTTGAGCCATACGGTGTCGGGGCAGCGGTCTTTCAGGCGTTTGAGCCACACCAATCCCGGCTCTGCATTTTGATGGCCGTAGTAGATAGAGCCCCCGGCGTGGGTCAGCTCAAAGGGGCTCATCCACGCGTCCCCCACCACGATCACCGACCATGTTGCATCCAGGCGCTTGAGCAGCTCATCGGTGCGAATGCCCTGGTAGCGCTCCATATCCGTATAGACATGCTCGTAGATGCAGTTGTGAAAGAAATAGGACTCGAAGGCTTTGAAGTGACTGGCCGCGTGGGCGGCGCTGAAGAGTCGCTCTGAGAGGAAGCTATAGGGGTCCATGGAGCCCCCCACATCCATGAGCAAGAGGAGCTTTGTCTTGTTGCTGCGGGGAGGGGAGAACACGAGATCGATCTCCCCACCATCTCGAGCGGTCTTATCGATAGAGGCCTCGAGGTCAAGCTCTGAGGGACCGTCCTGGCGGGAGAGGCGCCGCAGCTTACGAAGGGCCACCCCCATCTGCCGGGTCTCCAGCACCTGGTCACTGCGAAGATTCTTAAAGCGTCGCTCTTGCGCAATTTGAATCGCAGAGCGCCCGCCCCCGACTCCCCCGACTCGAACTCCCGCGGGGTGGGTACCGCCGTGCCCAAAGGGGGAGGTGCCGCCGGTGCCGATCCAATGGCTTCCCCCGTCATGACGCTCTTTTTGCTCTTTGAGGCGCTCTTCGAAGCTCTTGCGAAGCTCATCGAGGTCCATGGCCTTGAGGGCAGCCAGCTCTTCTTCACTCAGTTGGCGGGGGAGCTTTGGGTTGGAGAGCCACTCCAAGAGCTGGTCGTCCAATTGAAAGTGTCCCGGGACGTCCTTAAAGAACTCTGCAAAGGCGCGGTCGTAGAGGTCGAATTGACTCTCCCGTTTGACCACGAGGCTTCGGGTGACATTATAAAAAATGTTCAGATTTGCCTGTGCGTGTCCTTCGCTGAGGGCGCGAATTACACTGAGCCACTCGTTGAGAGAGACCTTGAGGCCCACTGCTCTGAGGAAGAAAAGAAAATCTGAAAACACGCGTCGCTCTCTTTACCAGGCGATCTGCTGACGGGTGGGCCGCTGAATGGCTGTCATGTCCGTCTCGCGCTTTAAAAGGACCCCCAGGAAAGGCAATTCCTTCTCAATGTCTTTGGGCGACATCCCCGCGCGCTTAAGCGCCGCCACCCAGTCGATTAACTCACGTGTTGAGGGGTAATTTCGAATCTCAGGCTGCTCCCTAAGCCAAAAGAAGCGGAGCAGGCATTGTTGGAGGAGATTCTTCTCCACCTCGGGGTGGTGAACCTTCACGATGTCGGCCATCAGCGACTTGGTGGGGAAGGAGATATAATGAAAGACACATCGGCGAAGAAACGCGTCGGGAAGCTCTTTCTCATTGTTGGAGGTGATGATGATGATGGGCCGGTGTAGCGCCTTTATCTTGTCGCCCGTTTCCAGCACCTGAAACGCCATCTTGTCGAGTTCGTGAAGCAAGTCGTTGGGAAACTCCAAGTCGGCTTTGTCGATCTCATCAATGAGCAACACAACCCGCTTTTCGGTCTGAAGCGCTCGACCGAGGGGTCCATACTTGATGTATTTTCGGATGTCGGTGATGTCCCCATCCCCAAAGCGTGCGTCATTGAGGCGCTGGACCGTATCGTAATGATAGAGCCCGTCCTGTGCCTTGGTGGTGCTTTTGACGTTCCAGGTCAAAAGCTCCATCCCAAGCCCCTCCGCGATGGCTTCGGCGAGCAGGGTCTTTCCGGTGCCGGGCTCCCCCTTAATGAGGAGAGGCTTTTGAAGGGCGATGGATACGTTGACCGCGTCCCGCAGCTCCGGAGAGGTGAGGTATCGGTCGGTTCCTTTAAATACGGTGGGTTGGGTCATGTTCTCTACTCCTGACAATGGGAGTACATTTGCCCTTGTATTTTGTAACCGTCAAGCGACCTCCATGTTAATATAACAGGGTAGGCGGTCCACCAATGGCCCCATGGCGCGACCAGCCTTGGGGACTGTGGACTCTTTTTGGGTTTAAATCGAATAAATACAGTAGCTTATAAGAAAGAAAAGGAGTTGAGACAGATGTCAGACCAACCGATTCAAGGAGCAGGCGGGGTCAAAAAGTTAACCCCCACTGAGCATCAGGACACCGTTTCCGACCTGAAAAACGGTGAATTATCCGTTTCACAGGGAGAAGATATCAACGACGTTACCGTCGATTTTCGGGGCGATGGAGAGACCACCGCCAGCAAAATCACCGCTCGATTTCTCGAGCTCAACCCTCTTAACGACTCTCTTTTAGGGGATTTTAAGGGCTCGGAGGCGGCCGCGAAGTTCGCCGCTGAGGTAGCCCTTCGTTCTACGCAAAACAGTCACTTGCGGGAGAAGGGGTTGAGCGCCGACTCCCCCATTCCCGCTGGAGAGCTCTTCACGGCGAAACAGTCCGAGCTTAAGACAGCGCTGGCGCCCTATAAGGGACGCTTGAACGAACTCCGGGCGGCGCTCTCCAATCTGCAGCCAGCCGGCTCCATGTCCAAGGGACAAAATAAGGTGATCGGCAACGTGCGCTCCCAGGGACGGGGGCTTCCGGTAGATCCCAAAATTTAAATCAAGAAGCGACGTTTCAACGATGGAGAACCGTCGGCGCTTCGATGAGGCGCCGGCGGTTTTTTTGTGGGGCGGGATGGCTTTGACAAGCGGTGGTTATTGGCGCAAGAGGGGCGAACCTATGGCGTGACAACCCCCGGAGTGCAACGATGACCCTGACAGAACTTAAGCCAGCCCCCTGCGCATTGATTGACGACAGTGGCCGGCCGGCCTTTGGTGTCTACACCAGCCCCCTAAAGAGCATTAACCTCAAGGATTTTGATTATCGAAAGGTGGCCCCCTTTCCGTGGAGCCTTCTGCCCTCCAGCGCTCGGCTGGCGATCAAACGATGGCAGTACATGGGCTTTGTCTCAGACCAAATTGTAGTGGGAATGGCGGTGGTGGACATCGGCTATGTGGCGAACGCCTTTGTGTACTGGTATCGCCGGGGCGATAACACCATGAAGGATTATTCGTTCCTGGACCTGACAAAAAAGAACGTGCTCTTTTCCGGCTCTTCTGTGGAGGGCATTTCGGAGTATTCCTCCGGGGCTGTCTCCATCCGCATGGACAACAGTCTGAGTTACGGACCGCGTAGAGCGCAGGTGAGCATCGGCGATGAGCTCTCCCTGGACCTGGAAATGGACGAGTCGGAGTTTACCCCCCTCTGTGTGGTGGCTCAGAACGGTCTTCGAGGGTTTAATTATTGCCACAAGGCCGCGGGGCTTCCGGTGAAGGGGAGCGTGACGGTGCAGGGGGATACCTTTGAGCTGAGTGGGGAGAACGCGCTGGGGATGGTGGATTGGACCGCCGGATGCGCCAGTCGGGAGACCTTCTGGAATTGGGCCAGCGGCGCGGGGCGCCTGGAGGACGGCCGCTCGCTGGGGATTAACTTTGTCTCAGGGATCAATGACCGGGGCTTCACCGAGAACGGCTATTGGGTGGATGGAAAACCGGTCAAGGTGGACACGGTCTATTTTGATTATGATCCCGCGCAGCTGCTTACAAAGCCCTGGAAGATCGAGAGCAACGATGGGAAGGTGCGCTTGATGTTTAAGGCGGACAACGAGCGGGCAGAGAACCTCAATTTCGGGCTTCTGGTGTCCCGCTTTCATCAGCCCTTTGGTTCGTTTGAGGGGACCCTTGAGGTGGAGGGAAAGCCTACGCCGGTTCAATTCTATGGGTTTGTTGAAGAGCACGAGGCGCGTTGGTAAGGGCCGAGGGGTTTAGCGTCGGAGGCGGCGTTTGACCAGCTGCCCGAGCTCGATGATCTCGGGGTGCTTCAGCAGTAGGCAGGAGGCGACAAAAACCGAAATCCCCGTCGTTACGATCACTGTGTAGGGGAGTGCCAGGGCCTTGAACCCATGCAGTTGCTCGCTCTGAAAGTAGCGCTGGAGACCATAGACCGAGGCCGCCATCAGCGCTGTGGTGATTAAAGAGAGACCGATGGAGTGGAGGGTGAGGCGGTCTATTTTCAGGGATACGTGGTTTTTGAGCAGCAGGCCGAGCAGCAGGATTTGGACGGCGGCAGAGGCGGAGTTGGCCAGGGCGATCCCACCGTGGGAGAGGTGAGGGGCGAGGGCATAGCAGAGGCTCAGATTGACCACCATGGAGATCAAAGCCACCCAAAAAGGGCGCCAGGTGTCTTGAAAGGCGTAGAAGACCTGCAGCACGACCCGGGAGAGAGCAATAAAGGTCAGCCCGATGATATGAAAGGCCAGGGCGTAAGCGGTCATCGCCGTGGAGTCAAGGCTGAACGAGCCCCGCTCAAAGAGAAGTGAGACCGTCTCGGAGCGCACCAAAAAGAGACCGGCGGTGACGGGAAAACACACCAGGCAGGTCAGTCGAATCCCGTAGAGAAGGGTTTGTCGGACATTTTCTGTTTCTTTATTGGCGACGTCTCCGGCCAGTGAGGGGAGAATCGCTGTGGAGAGGGCGATGGCGAAGACACCCAGAGTTAATTCCAGGAGTCGCGAGGAGTATTGGAGGGATGAGACGGCGCCGTTGCCTAGCCCCCATGCGATGGCTTGGGAGACCAGAACGTTGATTTGATAAACCCCGGCCCCAAACACGGTGGGCACCAGGAGCATCAGCGCTTTCTTGACTCCGGGGCCGATGCGAAAGTCGGGCTTCCAGCGAAACCCAAGCCGAAAGACGTAGGGCAACTGAAAGAAGAGTTGCAGGCAACCGCCAATGAGCACCCCAAAGCCAAAGCCATAGGCTGGCTCCTCAAGGACCTGGGCGAAGGCGATGGCCGACGTGATGATGGCGATGTTTAAGAGCACCGCCGTAAACGCGCTGACCCAGAAGATTCGGTAGGTGTTGAGGATGCCCTGAGCGAGGGCCGCCCAGGAGACGAAGGCGATATAGGGGAACATCCACCGGGTCAGGCTGGTGGTGAGGTCCGTCGCCTCCGGGGAGATCTCCTGGCCGCTGAGCCAGGAGAAGCCTGCGACGATGCTGCCGGCCCCAACAACCCCCAGAGTGGAGATTACGACAAGGAGGATGAGGGAGAGGTTGAAGAATTGTCGAGCGAAGGTGAAGGCCTGTGTTTCGCCCTCTTGCTCCTTGTATTGGCTGAGCACAGGGATAAATCCTGCGCTCATGGCTCCTTCGCCCACCAGGCGTCGTAATAAGTTGGGGATTTGAAAGGCTATCCCAAAGGCGTCCGAAGCCATGGACGTCCCCAGGTAGTGGGCTCGCACCTGCTCACGGACCAGCCCCAGGACCCGGGAGAGGAGTGTGATGACGCTCATGGACATGGCGGCCTTTAAGAGGCCACTGCGCCCTTTGGGGATGGGGTTGCTCACGGTGGTATTCCTAACAAAAAAAAGAGGGGGGAACCATCCTTTCGGGGCCGCTCACTGAGGGGAACCGACAGGGCGGTTGTAATATTGCATTCTAGTGTTCGAGGTTTGTCAAATTGAAGAAAAAATCGAGCTCTTCTTCGCATTCAACACATTGAGCTCGAATAACCCGAATGGTCATTTTGTGCATGGAGCGACTCCCCTCGGAGACTGTGGAGGGCTTTCCCCCGCAAGGGCAGCGTTGCATGGACACGAAATGATTCATCTCGTCGAAGCGACGAATCACCACTGGTTTTTGGGGAGAGCAGCCCGTTTGAGAATTCCACAGACGCCTCCGCTTTTTTCGGGTCAGTGCCTTATAACTAAGCGTCCCAAGGGCTAACGCGATGGCGATTACAAAAAACAGTGCTGTCATGGCGCCTACACAGGAAGAGGGTTGGGTGTGTTTAGGACTCTACCTGTTTGTAGTGTGTTCTCGCGCTGTGGTTCAAACACTTTTCTGTGGTGAGTACGTTTTTAGGGGAAGCGTGGCTGGGAGGATGGGTGGGTGATGGTTCTTGTGAAGTTCAGGTCGCCGTGCATGTCGTAGAACTCGCCGGTGAGTACATCGTCCACGATTTCGACATAGAGAAAGCCCGGGGTCTGATCTTCTTGAAAGTAAGCATCGTTGATGTTTTCCCCGAATTCGGTGGTTTTGGCTGCTGCGCCGCTGACCACGAGCTCCACGCCACAGGTGGGGTGCAGCCACTGACGGTTATGATCATGGCCGGAGAAATAAACGTCGATTCGGTTACAGAACGACTCTATCATGAATCTCTCCAAGGCACGTCCGCTGGCGAAGGGGAGCCAGGAGTACCCTTCGTAATGGCCTGCATTGCCGTGGGACCCGTTGGAGCGAAGGGGGTGATGCCCAAATGCGATCTTCCAGGTTTGGGTTGCTTGCGCCACCTCCTCATTAAACCATCGTGCCTGTGCGTCCTGGTGAACGTCGGGCATGAGGCTGCCCACCATGAAGGCGTTGGTGTCCAGGCCCCACAGGGCGACGTGCTCGTGGACGACGCTGTAATATCGGTCCGGCATGTACCAGCGCTCAGAGACGTCGTGGTAGAGCACCTCAAGGTTGGCCTTTTGGGAGACCACAGAGAGGAGGCCATAGTCGTGATTTCCGAGTACCACGTAAAAGGGAAAGTCGAGGTTGGCGTAGGGAAACTCAAATTTGTCCTGAAACTGAGGATCGTCCAGGCCCCGTAGGAGTTGAATACCGTCGTCGTAGAAATTGTCGCCAAGGTAGAGGGCAAACTCACAGCCCCCCTTAAGGTCGCAGATAGTCTCCATGGCGTCCGATACCTGGTATTGCTCGGTGTTGCCCTCACCGCCGTCGCCCAGGACCACAAAGCGGACGATTTGCGGGGGGGGCTCAGAGGGTGGTGATGGCTCGGGTTGTGGCTCGGGCTGTGGCTCGGGCTGTGCTTCGGGGTTGGGATCCTCGGGGGCCGTGGGGAGTGTCTGCTCCGGGGGCGTGAGGGTAGCAGGAGCCTCTGAGGGCTCGGGGGCGGTGCAGCCTTTGATAAGCAGGGCGGCGGCGAAGAGGAGAATGATTTTCATTGAATTACCGTTGCTGGTTGGTAGGGGATCCTATAACCGCCCTTCTAGCAGTTTGATGCTGATTGGCAACGGGGCAGGGCGAAGAAGAGGGGGGCGGGACGATTGTATGAGTGACGGGTCGGAAAAGCCCTGGTTGAGGGTAATTCAGGATTGGCATGGGGCCCTTGATGAGAAGGTGCGCCCTTTTGAGGAGCGCCACGCAGACCGTTTGCAATGCCGGATGGGCTGCCACGACTGTTGCATGGATGGGATCACCGTCTTTGAGGTAGAGGCCCTGGAGATTCAGGAGCGCTGTGCCCCTCTTCTTGAGCAGGAGGAGCCTCATCCCCCTGGAAAGTGTGCATTTTTGGACGTTGTGGGGGGCTGCCGAATTTACGCCCATCGCCCCTATGTGTGCAGAACCCAGGGATTGCCCCTGCGCTGGGTGGAAGAGGAGGGCGACGAGGTGATGGAGTATCGCGATATTTGCCCGCTGAATGAGGAGGGGGAGGCCCTTGAGACTTTGCCTGGGGAGGTGTTTTGGACCCTCGGGCCCTTGGAGGGAGAGCTGGCCCAGATGCAGGCTGAGCGGGACGGTGGGGCGATGAAGCGCGTTGCGCTTCGAGATCTTTTTAAGAGGGTTTAGGGAGAAGATTCCCAGGGAAGGGTGTCTTGTCAGGGGTGGGGGTGTCCTGTTAGTGGCCTCTTCTTTAGCGACCCGAGACCCGATGAGTACCATGCTCGATATTGTTCAGCCCCCATCCATTTTATCGCCAGAGCCCGCCGTGGCTCCAGAGCTGCTCTCGCTCTCACCGGCGTTGCTGGGTCAGCGTCTTGGGGGGCCCAATCGTGGGGTGAATCCGTGGCGTTTGATCCGCGCAGGCAGGTCGCCCTTTGAGTCGGGGGCGCTTGGGACCAGGGAGTTACAACGTCTGGAGAGGGTGTGTCGCGACACTCCCGTGAAGGTGGTTCGGCGTTCATTGGCAGAGTGCGGCACTCGTAAGCTCCTCCTTCGCATGGAGGATGGGCTTGAGGTGGAGACGGTAATCATCCCGGGACCGGAGCGCAGCACGGTATGTGTGTCCAGCCAGGTCGGTTGCATTCGGGGCTGCGAATTTTGCGTGACCGCTACCATGGGGCTGGTGAGAAACCTGCGGGCCGCGGAGATTGTGGCCCAGGCTCACTTCGCTCGGCAGGAGGCCTTGAGCCAGGGGATGCCTCCCTTGCGCAATATCGTGTTTATGGGGATGGGAGAGCCCCTCGACAATTTTTCTGAGGTGCGTCAGAGCGTGGAGCTATTGGTCGATCCGCGGGCGATGGGGTTTGGGCAGCGTTATATCACCGTGTCTACGGTGGGGCCCTCGCCGCGGATGATTAGGCAGATGAAATTGTTGCCGGCCCGCGTGGCGTGGTCGATTCACGCGGTGGATGAAGACCTGCGTCGAGAGTTGGTTCCCACCACGCGCGCTTCGATGCTGGAGTTGCGCGAGGCGTTTTTGGAGGTGATGGCGGCGCAAGGGGATACCCTCTTTGTTGAGATGACCTTGATGGATGGAGTGAATGACTCCGCGTCCCATGCTCACGCTCTGGCGGATTTTCTGAGCGTGTTTCCGCCCCTGGTGCGCATCAACCTGCTCCCGGTTAATGCTGGGCGTCCGGGGATGTTGCCAAGCCCCGATGAGCGGGTGGAGGCGTTTAGGGAGATTCTGCGAGGGCGGGGGTATTTTTGCATGGTTCGCCAGGCGCGCGGAGAGAAGGCCATGGCTGCTTGTGGGCAACTCGCGGTCTCGACTTTGGAGCGCCGTGCATAGGTGGATTGCGCCGTCCGGCGTTGCGCTTTTTTCTTAAGTTTGAGTGGTTTGAGGCGATGAATGGGGTGCCTGGTCCCGAGGGATCTGTGTAGCCTGTTGCTAGCGGCAGGGAGCTCGTCTTTAGGGCGAGGTGCAGGTCTATCGGGTAAACTGATGTTGCCGCCGGGTTGGG
>JAZAIZ010000322.1:0-7223 GCA_036230545.1 Myxococcota bacterium | reverse complement strand
GAATCGCGTGCAGAAGAATGCGGTTGATCCGGTCATCGTCAACGAGCAGGATCTTCAGCCGAGGGAGATCGGCGCCCTCCTCGGAGTGCGGCTCAACATTCACTGAACCTGTCTGGTCAATGGAATCCATCAAAGGTACATCCGAAGCCTTCGAGCATTAACAATGGCTGCGAGTCATGGCGCTGACGCCATGCCACGGCTCTATTCCACCTTAAACAATTTGGCGAAGTTGGCGACCTTCAGAATATTCTTAATCTGGGGGCGACAATTCGAGATCGTAATCTGCGCCTGATCTCCACCAGCGTGCTCCCGCATCAGCAGGAGCATCCCCAGCGCCGAGCTGTCAAGATACTCTGCCTCACTCATGTCAATAACATACCCCCCACCGGGCTCCGCTACGCTCTCATATGCCTTCCGAAAGTCCTGATGAGAGCTAAAGTCAAATCGACCGGAAATCCGGATGGTCAATGTCGCACCATCTTCCGAAACCTCTGAAATTACCGCCATCGCGCTAGCCTCCACGGAGCAGAGCTCCTCATTACCAAACAGCGTTATTCCCCCGAACTAAACCATAAATCTCCCCAAAAATCGAGAATCCCGTCACCACCGGAGTCTCCTTCTGCAGAGCACTTCTGCCACAATCACCAACCAAGTTCCAACCCCCTGATGCCGATTCTTGTCCGAACAGCTCGTCCCCAGTGCCTAGTGCAGCTGAGCGAATTTCTTTTCGTAGGGAGTGACCACCTCCAGCTCCTTGCGCAGCTTTTCGGGCTCGGTCAGGGGCAGGCTGCAGATGGGACCTCGACACACGTAAGCGGTCGACTTCCCACGCAGGGCTTTCTTCTTCGCGATAATGGGCATCAGCTCCTCCAGCGCAGCCCGCTCCGTCTCCCCCACCACCACAAATGCGTGATTCGGCAAATAAATCGACCCCAGCAGTCCCCGCAACGAGCCGGCCAACGGCGCCCCCTCTGGCTCGATGATTACCACCTGAACCGACTCATCGAGGTAATAATCCAGAGCCGTCAACATCTTGGGAACACTGCGACCATATGTGGTCATGGAGCGGCTGAAGCCCTGAAAGAGCTTCTGCGCCTGGTTGCGGTAGGCCGCCTCCCCAGTGAACATCTCCAAGCGCACCAGGTTCAGCGCCGCCACGGAGTTTCCGGCGGGCTCAGCGCCATCGTAGCTCGGCTTGTCCCGTGCAATCACCACCGGAGTCCCGGTGCCAATAAAATAATAGCCCCCGCCAGCGACATCCCAAAACTCCCTGTCCAGCACCGCCTGCAATTTAACCGCTTCGTTCAACCAACGCGGCTCAAAGGTCGTCTCGTAGAGATCGAGAAGCCCTTGGATAAAAAATGCATAATCATCAAGATAGGCATCGTGACGCACCTGGCCTTTGCGAAAGGAGCGTCGGAGCCGCTCTCCATCCCCCACCGTGGTGAGAATAAAATCAGCGGCCCGCGACGCCCGCCGGGCATAATCCTCCCTCCCAAACACCTGAGCCCCCCGCGCCATGGCGGAGATCATAAGGCCGTTCCAGGAGACCAGGACTTTATCATCCAGAATGGGAGGCAATCGAGTCGACCGCTCTTTGTAGAGGACCGCCTTGGCCTCCTTAAGCCTCCGGCTGGCCTCCGAGAGAGACATCTTCAGCTCTTTGGCCACCTCGTCCAAAGGACGGGTCACATGCAAAATATTCCGATGCTCGAAGTTTCCCCGAGGGGTCATCCCATAATAGACGCGCAGCAGCTCCGCAGAGCCCGGCTTCGAGGTCAGGAGTTGCTCCACCTCGGCGATGGTCCAGGTGAAAAAAAGTCCCTCCTCGTCGTGCCCCTTTCCGGTGGGACTATCGGCGTCGGTCGCGGAGTAAAATGCCCCATGAGCGCCGGTCATCTCCAGGGCAATATAATCGAGGATCTCCCTGGCCACGTTCGCAAAGAACTCCTCTCGCGTGATCTGATAGGCCTCAAGATACGAGACCACCAACTGGCCATTGTCGTAGAGCATCTTCTCAAAGTGGGGAACCAGCCACCGAGCGTCGACGGAGTAGCGATGAAAGCCGCCCCCAATATGATCGTACATGCCCCCCCGAGCCATCTTGCGCAGGGTTTCCAAAGCGATGCTCAGGGAGCGCTTATCCCGAGTGCGGTGATAATAGCGCAGCAGGAGTTCAATATTCACCGAACGCGGAAACTTGGGGGCCCTGCTAAAACCACCGTGAATGGGGTCATAAGCGTCTGAGAGTCCCTTCACCGCCTGATTAATGGCGCTGGCATCCGGGAGCCCTCCGAATCGATTACTCCGAACCCGGTTTAACAAACGAGTCGCCGTATCCTGAGCGTTGCCGATAATATCCCCAGGGGCCTCCTGATAAAGCTCCCGGTAGCTCTGCAGGATGGTCAAAAACCCGGTGCGAGTCCCGCGGGCCCCATCCCGAGGCGGAAAATAGGTGCCCGCAAACACCGGTAGGCGGTCGGGGGTCAAAATCACGGTCATGGGCCAACCGCCTCGCCCCACCAGCATCCCCACCGCGGCCATGTAAATCTTATCGACGTCGGGACGCTCTTCCCTGTCGACCTTAACGGAGACGTAGTGGGTGTTCATATAAGCGGCGATCTCTTCATCCTCAAAGGACTCGCGCTCCATCACGTGGCACCAGTGGCACGTGGAGTATCCAACGCTCAGGAGCACCAACTTGCCCTCCGCCTCCGCTCGGGCGAAGGCTTCATCACCCCAGGGGTACCAGTTCACGGGGTTGTGGGCGTGCTGCAAGAGGTAGGGGCTTGTCTCGAAGATGAGCCGGTTAATGTACTTCGGCCGTCCCTCGACTCCGCGGTGCTCCGCACGCGGGACGTAGTCTTTTCCCTGCGCCTCATAACCTCGCAGGTAACGCTCCGGCAGGCGCCCCTCCCCTTTATCCAAACCCGGCATGGGAGAGTCTTTATAATCCACCGGTGTCGGCACGGGGCCCTCCGTCTCCTTCGCCGCCATCCCCGTCGCGCTCCTGGCACAGCCCCCCAATAATAACGCCACCACCAGAAAGATTCTCGAAGCCATCCCAATCCTCCCCTCCGGTGCACCGTCCATCACCGGGAAATCATTCTCAAGCACCCACGAAACGAAAATAATTTCTCCCCTGAGTGTCCGGGGAATTCAACTTATTTGTTTGTCCCCCACGACACGCGAGGCAGGAAAGCGACGGAATTCCCAGCGAGAGGCCTTGACCGAGCCTCATCGAATTCATAGCTTCCCCGCACCATGAAGCGAGAACACAGCATGAAACGGCCAGCCGGAATAATGGGGCTCCTCTGCCTCCTCTGCGCAGGATGCGCCAGCCACTTAAGCGCAGGGGGCACCTACCAAAGCCAGGACCGCCTTCCCCTCGCGGTGGAGTATTACGACGCCGGCCTCGCCGAGGACCCCAACAACCAGGCCATCAAGGATGCCTTCATCGTCGCGGAGCAGACCTATCAATGGCGACTGCGTCGGCAGATTGATCGGCTGGTGGAGGCACACTCCTACCTACAGGCCATTAAGGTTCTTGCGGAACTTCAGGAGCGGGCCCTGCGCATGCAAGACCTGACCCTCCCCAGCGAAGATCCTGCGCAGCTGGATCGAGAGTACACCCGACTAAAGCGCCTCGCGCTCACCCAACTTGAGCAGGACCTCGATACCCGCGCCAATCGCAGCTACGTGCTCAACACCGATCTCCGGGCCTGTCGGCAACTCCTGGCCCTCGGTGGCCAGGACAGCCTGCTTGAGCGACGCTGTCAAAAAATACTCAACAGCCTGAAACTGCTGGCGGATATCCAGGTGGAGCCCCTCTCCTACCCGGAGGGTTTCCACCTGACGGCCCCTCTACAACAAGCCATCACCCTGACCAATCCCGAGCTTCTCCAGATTGTCCCCTCCGGCTCTGAACGCAAAAACGCCACCATCGTCCTTTACCTTGGAACCCCTCAAGTGAAGGACACGGGGTGGTTTGTCGCAAAACGAGACGCCTACCGTCAATGGACCAAGCAGCTTGACCGTCGCGGGCGCCCCTTAAAAAAGACCATCACCGTCAAACCCTCCCAGGCCAAAATAGATGCCGCACGAAAGGCGGGACAAAACCCTCCAAAGCCACAAAAAAAGGAGAAGTTTCTCTGGGAACAGATTAAGGGAGAGTACACCCACTACGAATCGCTTCGAAGCGTGGAGATCCCCTACCGAGTGACGGTCAGAGACCAAAAGACCCAAACTGACGTCGCCCGATTTGATGGCAGTATACAGCAGCGCTCACAATCCGACTACTACCACTTCACAGGAGACTCCCGAGCCCGCAAGTCTGTCTCCGGCAACGAAGGGCGACATCAGGCCCGCCCCCTCCTCACGGTCAGCGCCCTGATCCGCCAGGCTCGCGAGACCCTGCCCGAAATCTTAAGCAAAACAATTTTAGCCCAGATCGATTAATCCCCATCAAGGATCCTGCCATGCTCTTGTTTTTCCCTCGTCAACTTGTGCCCGCAGCGGGCGCCCTAATCATCATCGCGCTCCTCTCCGGATGCAGTGCCCTGAGCCTTGGTGCTCCCTTTAAGGTTAACCCCCATCAGGCCATCAAGGTGGGGCATGACGCCCAAAAGGACGTCCTGCGCAAGATGGGCACCCCCTATCGCCGCCTCCAGGACCCTCAGGGCCGCGAGATCTTCACCTACATATGGGCCGATGGCAAAGGCCACGGCGAAAAATGCACCATCGCCTTTAATAAGAACGGTCTGGTCACCCTGGTGGAGGTGAGCCCGTGAGACGCCTCCTCCTGGTCCCTGCCCTCTTAGCGCTCACAAGCGGCTGCGCCACCTTCTCCAGCGTCGGCACCGACTACTTTGAGGAGGGTCAGACTGAGATCGCCGCGCTCTATTTCGCGAGCGCCTACCTGCAGGACACCCGCTCCGAGGAAGCCAAGGCCCAATTGGTGAAAGCGATCCGCCTGGCCAGCCGCCAACTCGACGCCGCCTACGATAAGGCCACTGATGCCCGGGATTATAACGCCGCCTTCGGTGTCGCCCTGCGCAGTGAGGAGCTCCTCCTCTGGGCTGAGAACCTGCAACTGGAAGGATTTAGCTCCACGAGTGCCCAGGCTCAACTTGAGCAAGCCCGACAAAAGGCCATCCGACAGACCCTGCTGAAGGTGGACCAGGCCGAGAGCGAAGGAGCCCCCAAAAAAACCATGCTGAAATACCTTCGGGAATCCCTGGCGCTCTCACCCGACAACACCGAGCTCAATGACCGCTATCACCGACTCCAGGCCAAATTGCGACACCACATTTATCTCGACCCCTATTGTTCCTACCAGGATCCCCAGGTCTGCCGCGCGATCATCCAACGAATCGCCCAAAAACTCACGGAGACCCGCCACGAGCTCATCGTTATCGTCCCCGCGAACTCCGACCAATTAAACGCGAGGCTCCGCATCAGCGTCGACGTCGATCAGAGCGACACGGGATGGAACAGGATCCGCTCAGGCAAAACCACCGCGAAAATCACCCGCTACAACAAATTCAAGGAGGCCGAGAAAACCTCCGACGGCAAGCGCAAGACCACGACCGTCAAGGCCTCCTACTCCACCCACCGACGACAAACTCAAAGCACCGTGCGGCTTAAAGCCCGATTGCAAGACCTGCGCCCCCCAAAACCACTGCTCTATCAGGGAGACCAAAAACAAACCCAGAGTGATCTCGCTCGCTATTACGACTGGTCTGGTGACGAGCGCGCCCTCACTTCGGTGCCCTTGGTCACCTCCCTGGGGACTCGTCAGGCGCCTCCTGCCTCCCCCCGCTCTCTGGCTCGAAAGGCCTGGATCATCGCCGCAGACGCCATCGCTCAGGAAATCATCACTCAACTGGAAGCCTCATGACCCGCACATTCTTTTTTGCCCCCCCCTCTCTATTGAGCGCACTCCTCCTCACGCTCCTTTGCGTCAGCTGCGGCGGCCCTAATTTTTATTTCGATTCAGAGCCCACCCCCGAGTGGACCCGCCACACCACCTCGCAAATCGGATCCGCCACCATTGAGATGGTGGGAACCGCCCCGGTCACCACTCAGGTGAAGAATGATTTTGACCTGGCTGTGCGCGAAGCCAAAAACCGAATCGCCCAATTGTTCATGAGTCAGGTGGTGTCCCGCAGCAGCGACTGGTCCCTCTCCCTGACCAACAATGGCGAGGGCAGTGAAGACCGGCAGGTCCTGCAGCAAAACATCGAGGTCCGCACCAATGTCAAGGTGGACAATGTGAAGGTCGTCGCCCAACACCGCGACGAGGAGACCTCCACCCAATACGTCCGAGTCACCGTTGATCGCCACGCCTGGGCCACCCGACTAAACCGTCGTACCGAGGCCACCTTTCGCCAACTGCAGCAAGACACTCGTCGCGCCCAAAGCGCGATGCAGGCCAATCACCCGCTGCAGGCTTATCAAGCGCTGGTTGGAGCCTATCAAGCCGGGCAGCAGATCGAGCCGGACATCATCGTCCTCGAGCTCCTCGCCCCGCAGCAGGGAGCCCAAACAAAGCTGCGAGAACTCCACCGGACCCTTAGCCAACTCGGCCAGCAGCTCCGAGAGAACTTTCAATTCGCCATCTCCATTCAATGCGCAGATCGTAGCATCGCCAGGGACGTCAAAACCAACCTTGAGACCTTCCTCAATGACTACGGTTTCTCCACCGGAAGAAGCGCACGCCTGATTCGCGTGGAGGCACAACTGGGGAAGCGTTTTTTAAAAAAGGAGCGCATCGCCGGTCGCACCGAGTTTGTCTACGCCGCTACAGGAAAACTTCGGGTGGTTGCGCCAGATGGCAGCGAAGTGCGCTCCCTCGCCTTCCACCTGCCTCCGGAGACCTACACCGAACAATCCCCAAGAGACCGTGACGCGATGGCCCTTGCCCTGCGTCTGGCCGCGGACACAGTGACCTCCAAATTTCGCAGTCAATTTCGCAGCGCCTTCCCCAGACACGACCTTCAGTAGCCGACGTCTTTCACGCAGGCCCCAAGATGGGGAGCTTCCTGCCCACTCCCAAGATGCTCTACATATTTCTCAAGGGAGAATCTGATCGCACTAAAGGCCAGTTCGTCCCAGGGGATATCCTCCACTGAAAAGAGAACCGTCTCCAGGCTCTCAATCCCCGGAGCAAACACACCGTCGATTAGATTTACCACAAACACCAGATACACCTGCGAGATGTG
>JAZAIZ010000321.1:0-32815 GCA_036230545.1 Myxococcota bacterium | reverse complement strand
GTGTTTGGAACATGGGGCGGAAACGACGAAATCCTTCGAGGAGAACTTCGGTGAGCATGTCGAGTTCTCGGTTGCCCATGGCGGTGGAGAGCGTCCCCGAGCAGGTGTTGATCATCATCATGCCTTTCTCAAAGAGATGATCCAATAGAGCGGTTCTTATCTGAACCTCCTCCGGGTCGGCGTAGGTCGCGCGGTAGTTTTGTGGTGGCTCCGGCTTCATGTGAATGCGGAACATCGAGCCCCCTCCTGTGACACAGGCGGGGACCTCTGCGACGCGAATGGCTTCGGTGATCTGGGAGCGGAGCTGCGCGTTGAGCGCGTTCAAGCGGGTGAGGGCCGGTTGGTCAAAGAGGGTCATTGCTGTGAGCCCCGCCACCATGGTTACGGGATTGGCTGAGAAAGTGCCCGAGTGGGGAAAGAGGACCGTGTCGCGCAGTGGGTTCATTACCTCCATCACGTCTCTTCGGCCCGCGAGGGCACCCACCGGGAAGCCACCACCGATCATCTTGCCCATGGCGGTGAGATCCGGCTGCATGGAATAATCATCCTGCGCTCCTCCATAGCCTCCCCGAAAGGTGATCACCTCATCGAGCACAAGCAGGGAGCCATTGTTGTGGGTCCATTCCCTGAGTGCGCTGAGGAACGCATCTGATGCCGGGATGAGTCCTACCCGATGCGGGAGAAGATCTACCAGCACACAGGCGAGATCGTCGGCATGGCGATTGAGGATCTCAAGCGCACGTTCTGGATCATTAAAGGGGATCACCACCACCTCGTTGAGGGCGGATTCCGGCGTTCCATGTGCCACCGGGACGCTGGTCGGGCTCTCCTGTGCTCCCCAATTGGAGGGGCTGGCGGTTTGACTAACCTCCGCGTAATCGTAGAGGCCGTGATAGGCGCCCTCGACCTTGGCGATCTTGGGGCGGCCGGTGAAGGCCCGGGCAGCCTTTAGGCAGCTCATGACTGCTTCGGTGCCGGAGTTGACGAAGCGGATCTTCTCGAAGCCCTCGTTACGACCACAAATGTGCTCGGCGTATTGGATCTCCGCTTCCGTCGCCAGGGTGAAGGCGGTTCCGCGATGGAGCTGCTCGGTGACGGCCGCCACCACCTGTGGGTGGGCATGGCCGTGGATCAATGACGCCATATTGTTGGCGAAGTCGATGCGCTTGACGCCTTCGATGTCAGTGACATAGCAGCCCTGGCCGGACGCCGCGTAAAGTGGGTGCGGTCGTCGTAGGACGGTGTTGCGGCTGCAACCGCCGGGCATAAGATCCAGTGCTCGCTGATAAAGCGCGGCGCTGCGTTGGGAGGAGAGCGGAGTTTCCGGGTGTTCCATGATAGATCCCTATGTGTGGAGGGGAGGGTTGGGGCTCAGTTACCGGTGCTGTGGCGTAATGCACAGCCGGTGCGCTCCTGCACGTAGTCAAACTCGATTCCGGGCGCGAGCTCGCTTACTTCAAAGCCTTGGGCGGTGACGTTGATCACCGCGAGATCGGTGTAGATCCGACTGACCACCCCTTGCCCCGTGAGGGGGTAGGTGCAGCGCTCAAGGAGCTTGGGCTCACCTTGTTTAGTGGTGTGCTGGGTGACCACAAAGATGGTCTTGACCCCCGCCACCAGATCCATAGCCCCGCCCACAGCCGGGATGGCGTCTTTGGCGCCCGTGGACCAATTAGCCAGATCTCCATCCTGGGAGACCTGCATGGCGCCGAGGACGCAGATGTCGATGTGGCGCCCTCGGATCATGGCGAAGCTGTCGGCGTGGTGAAAATACGCGGCGCCGGGAATAGCCGTCACCGGTCGTTTACCTGCGTTGATCAACTCCGGATCGTGATGGCCCGGGTCCGGAGGAGTCCCCATTCCGAGGAGGCCGTTTTCGGTGTGGTAGATGACCTCTCGCCCCTCGGGGACGTAACGGGCGATCTTCTCGGGGATGCCGATGCCCAGGTTGACGTAGGCGCCGTTAGGAATGTCCAGCGCAGCCCTTTGGGCCATCTGCTCTCGGTTCCAGCCTTGCGCTGTGATCATGGGTAATGTCTCCCTTCGGCCACCAACTGAGATTCATGGGCGGGGTTTTCGATGGTCACCACTCGATCGACGAAGATTCCCGGGGTGACAACGACCTCCGGGTCGATCGCGCCGGCGTCAACCCGTGAGCTCGCTTGCACGATGGTGGTTTTGGCCGCCATCGCCATGATGGGGGCGAAGTTGCGGGCGGTTTTGTTGTAGACCAGGTTGCCATAGCGGTCGGCCTGGCGACACTTGATCAACGCAAAGTCCGCGGTGAGGCCGGTTTCGAGGACATACTGTCGGTCATCAAAGGAGCGGTGCTCCTTGCCCTCCGCAAGGGGGGTACCCACGGAGGTGGCGGTGTAAAACGCCGGGACGCCGGCGCCCCCCGCTCTGATCCGCTCAGCCAGCGTCCCCTGGGGGACCAGCTCAAGTTCGATCTTCCCCGCTCGGTAACGGTCAGGGAACACCGTGGAGTTGGCGGTGCGGGGAAATGAGCAGATCATCCGGCCGACCTGACCATTTTCAATCAGGGCGGCGAGCCCGATGTGCCCGCTGCCCGTGTTGTTGTTGACGACGGTGAGATCACGGGCTCCCTGATCAATCAGGGCGTGGAGCAACTCAATGGGGCTGCCCGCCTCACCAAATCCTCCCACCATCACCGTCGCACCATCAAAGATGTCAGCCACAGCCTCTGCGGCAGAAGGTGAATATTTATCAATCATCGTAGCAATCCCTCGTTTTACGCAGCCTCTGTTTGTCGTCTCTTAGCTGTTGACGGCTACCTTGACGCTGCTGGTGGATTGCATGGATTCTTTAAAGAGCCCCGCTTCGTCATAGATCACCCGGTCCTCATATCCGCTGAACCAGATCGCCTCCGGGTTTCTACCTACGATCGCCACCCGTCCTTTGTTGTGGGCGTCTTCCGCTCCGCGCAGCAATTTGAAGATCACAACCCCATTTTCAGCGCCGGGGACACCGGGCATGGGTTCATTGGTGACGGACACCACTTCGGTCTTTCCCAAGTAATGCGTAATGGACAACCGAGCGTGTGCTTCCACCCCGGAGAGTCCTTTTTGAGAATCATTGAGGAGGTTCCAGGCATCTTCAATGGTGAGGTTAAAGCTGCGGTGGCCGATGATGTCCCGGCCGCAGAAGAAATAGTGATTCTCAACACGGTGGCGCTTGAGTTCACGCTGCATGATGCGGATGGCGTCGGGATCGTGGTTGATGCCTTTGAGAAAGGGCGCCTGGTTTTCAATGGCTATCCAGTTGCGTTTACCCAGCTCTCCGATGGCCCGGAGAGTGCTCTCGACCCAGATGAATCCCCCCTCGGGGTCTTCGATGTAGTTGCCCTCGTCGTCTTTTTGCAGGAACTCGTCGGGGTGATTGAAGTGGATCATCATCCTGAGGTTGATGCCAGGATAGGCCTCGTGAAAGTTGTCCAGCATGTCAAAGAAGGTGCTGTCAAAACGATCGGGATAGAAGGCCAGCTCTTTGGTGCCGAGGCGGATATTTTCAATGCCGGCGTCCCCGAGGGCGCTGAACCACTCCGCGAGCTTTTTGTTGTTGAGCACCATGGGGTCGCCCCCGGACATGAGGATCTCACGAAGTTTCTCACGCCCGGTGTCGGGGTGACGGCCTCCGTTTTCTTTGACGATCCGGTTGTGGTTTTCGATGTAGTCCACCAGCTCGGGAATCTGTGCCATCCCCTTGGGGGCGGTGGTGCCGTCCTCACGGGTGATCTCCTTCCGGGCGATCAACTCTTCGCGGTAGCAGAATCGACAGTGGGCCGAGCAGGTGGACACGACATAAATCAGGCCAAGCTCGTATTTGTGGATAAGACCCTCTAAGGGGCTGTAGCTCATCTGCTTCCCGGGGTCCGCTGCCCCTTCGAGATCGGAGGTTTCGTTGGGGCTCGCCTTAACCAGATTTTGGATGGGGAGGCTCTTTTGTGCCAATTCAAAGTAGTGTCGGGTCATCTTGACCGGCATGCGCGCTTCAACATCCCGCTCAGTGCCCTGAAGTTGGACAAGGTTTGCGAGCTCAGTCTCAGAATAGAACGACTGCATGTCTTCCGGAGCGGTCTTGTTGAAGAATTTCTTCAGGCCGATGATTATCTGGCGGTCGTATTTGGGGGTCTCTACCTTGTCCAGAAGTGCCTGGGCTTTCTCTGTGCGTTGATACTTTTTCTTGACTGACATCGTGCTCACCAATGGTTGAATTAAAACAGGGGGGGCTTCTTAGCATGATGGGAGGGGGGCGGGGCAATTCAATCTTGCAAAAATGTGCCATGAATGTGCACGCATTGGGTGGAATGATGTGGGGCTAGGCGTCGCCTGCTTGAAGATGATAGGCTTTAGGGGAAAGGGAAAGAGGGAAGCGATGGCCCACCTGCTTGAAATTGAGACGTTTCCGATCGTGCTTAACGCCCGGGGAGAGTGGTCCCACGGGGGCAAGCCCCTGCACCCTCGTGTGGAGAAGCTCTTTCGGGAGAGCGTTCGCGTTAACGCGGATGGCTCCTACCGAATCGAGTTGGGGCGCAATCAATCCGATATTGAGGTGGCTGACGTCGCCTTCTTTGTCACGAGCCTGGAGCTGGCTCTGGATGAACGCGGTGAGCTGCAGCGGGTGGAACTCACCCTCTCGGATGGCTCCCGCGAAGCCTTGAATCCCAGCACCTTGATGCAATCAAGCGACAATGTCTTTTATTGCGCTATTGAGCGTGACTCATTTTTGGTTCCCTGTAGGCTGGAGCGAGCGCCCTACCACGAGCTGGCGTTGTTTACGGAGATTCAGGAGGAGGGGCCTGTGTTGCGGATGAGTGGCAGCGTTTTTGGGATTAGCTCCTTTGAGCGCGCTCCCAAAAGGCTCTCAGGCGCTTAGGGCCTGGGGGGTCTTGTATTGACGCACCTTGACATTGTGCTTTTTGACGCGGAGTCCCATAATTCGCTCGGTGATGCCGAGCTCTATGGCCGCTTTGGTCATGTTGCCCTTATTGGCTTTTAGGGCCTCTATGATGAGCTCCCGCTCGACGTTGTCGAGGGTTGCCTGAAGGGTTCCGGCGTGGAGGGTCCCAGTGGCGTCAGCGGTTTGGAGCGTGGGGGGCAGGTGATGGCTGTGAACCACGTCGTCGTCGGTCATTAAGACGGCCCGTTCGATACAGTTTTCGAGCTCTCGCACATTTCCTGGCCAATGATACGACATCAGCATGTCGATGGCGGGAGTTGAGATGCGCGAGATGTTTTTGTGACATGCGCGGGCGTAGCGCTCTGTGAAGAAGTCCGCGAGCAAGGGAATATCGGTGCGGCGCTTTTGCAGGGAGGGCACGTAGATGGGGAAGACGTTAAGTCGGTAGTAGAGGTCTTCCCTGAAGAGGCCTTGCTTCATCTGCTCTTCGAGGTTGCGGTTGGTGGCGGCCACAATGCGAACGTCGGTTTTGATGGTTTCGGTACCGCCGACCCGTTCAAACTCCCGCTCCTGAATCACCCGGAGGAGCAGGATTTGAGTGGCGAGGGGAAAGTCCCCGATTTCATCGAGAAAGATGGTGCCACTGTGGGCCATTTCAAAGCGCCCCTTGCGTTGCCGGGTGGCGCCGGTGAAGGCTCCCTTCTCATGACCAAAGAGCTCGCTTTCAAGGAGGCTGGGGGAGAGCGCCGCGCAGTTGACTTTGATAAAGGGCCGCGAGGCCCGCGGGCTGTTGTAGTGAATGGCCTGGGCCACCAGCTCCGTGCCGACGCCACTCTCTCCACGAATCAGGACCGTGGTCTCGCCCTTGGTCACTGCGCCGATCTGGTCATAGACCTGCTGCATCGCCTTGGAGTTGCCGATGATATTGGAGGGTCGAAACTTTTTCTTCAGGGCATCCTGGAGCCGGACGTTGTCTTTAAGAAGCCGTTGGTGCTCTTCATTGGCCTGCTGTCGCAACTTGGCCGAGGAGGCTACCATGGAGGCGATGGTGGAGAGGAGCTGGACGTCCTCTTCCAGTGCGATCTGCGGTGCGAAGAGCTGGTCGGCGCTGAGGGTTCCGAGGACCTCGTTGCCGAGGATGATGGGAACACAGATAAACGAGATGTCTTTCTTGCGCAGCTTCTTGCGGGCGCCGGTGCGATTCAAGAAGAGCGGGGCCTCTGATATTTTGGGAACCACCGCGGGTTTGCCCGATTCAACCACCTTGCCGGTGATGCCCTCACCGATGTGATAAATACCTCGTTGGAGCTCACTCCGGGAGAGCCCGTAGGCGGCTTCAATGGTGATTCGCGAGTCTTCCTGGTTCACCAGCGTGATGGTCCCCCGCATCATCCCCATGTGACCAGCGATAGCCTTCAATATGGGGTCGAGGGTGTCTCGAAGATCCAGACTTCGGTCGAGGGTTTGGCTGATTTCAAAGAGAAGGCGTAATACCTTCAACTCTCGGGCGGTGGATTGACGGTCATTCGACGACATAGTGGAGGCCTCCCCAGCAAGAACAAGAGATACTCTTACCTTATGGTAGGAAATGCCGCATCGTGTCAAGAGTGTCTGGCTGAACAACCCCGGTTTTAGGCCAACCGGGGTGTCGGAAGGGGTGACGACTACAGGAGTGTAGGATTTGGGAAGGTGAGCCCTAAGGGGCTGCGGAGGGGTGGTAGCGCCGCGCGAGCTGGAGTTGGCGGTCGTCGAGGGGTTGGGGCTGTCCCTGAATCCACAGCTGGCTGACCTGGGATTGGAGCTCCAGAGGATCTCCTGTCCAAAGGACCAGATTGGCGACTTTGCCAACCGCGATGCTGCCTACCTCGGCTTGAAGCCCGAGGATTGCCGCGGGGGTATGGGTGATGGCCTGAAGAGCGCTGGCCCAGGGGAGGCCTCGGGCCACGGCGATGCCGGCTTCCTGACGGATGCGGCGAGCGTTTTGGCCCCAGCCCCCCGCGCTGATGACCAGGGTGACGCCCGCTTGATGGAGCCGGCTGGCGAGGTCATCCCGTGCTGCGAGGGCCTCAAAGCCCCAGGGCTGTTGTTTGGAGGGGCGGAGGATGACCGGGGTTTGGGACGCGGCCAGCGCTTTGGCCACAATCCAGGCCTCCGTGGCTCCCGAGATGATGAGGCGTATTTTTTCCTGCCGTGCGAACTCAAGGGCGGAGAGGATGTCGCTGGCTCGATGGACGTTGAGCATCAGGGGGATCTGCCCCTGAAGCACCGGGAGCATCGCCCGCAGCTGGGTGGGGTGATGCAGGAGCGGCCGAGACTCACCCCGGTCAATGGCGCTCTTGTTGCGTGCATAAAAGCGTGCGTCCTCAAAGAGCTGGCGCAGTTTGAGCCACAATCCCCCGCGGGATCCCCCCGCGGCTCGGTTGGCTCTGGCGTCAATGGAGCCGGACATTGCCGTGGGGCGCGTGGTGTCGGGTCGTGAACTCAAGTCGCCGCTCAACTCCACGTAGCTCCCGGTGCCGGAGATGATCCCCCCCTTGGGGGTGATGAGGGCGCCGGTGACCCCCTCAAGCCGGTTGATGGGGATCCGGACCGAGAGTGGGTTGAAGCCCTCGCCGGCGCGAAAGGCGGGGGAGATGCTGTCCTGGTTGTCGCTGTGGTCGTTGGTGTCGGCTACGGCCGAGATCTCGGTGAGGCCCAGCTGACTCTGGGTCTCGATAAACCCCGGGGTGAGTATTTTTCCCGTGCCGTCGATGCGATGGGTTTTTGGGGAGAGCTTGATGTTGGTGCCCACCACGGTGATGACTCCCCCGTGCACCACGACTGTTCCGTTGGGGATGCTGGAGCCGTCCCCAACCTGGATTTGGACGTTCTCCACCGCCCAGGTGGAGCCAAGCAGGACAAGAGAAGCGAGGAAAGGGCTCATGGTGTCACCTCATCAAAGCCAAGGCCGATCTCAAAGTCGGAGAGGGCAGGGGGAAGAGAGCGTTCATAGACGATGTGTCCGTCGATAAAGACCGTGTTGGCCAGGGCGTAGACGCTGAAGGGGTGGCGGTTCCAGATCACCACATCGGCCAGCTTGCCCTTCTCGAGGGTTCCGGTGTGTTGTTCAACCCCCAGGGCCCAGGCGGGGTTGGCTGTAATCCAACGGAGCACTTGGTTGTCGTCCAGTTCAATACCTATTTTGCGACCGGCGGCCTGGGCTTTGGCCGCCTCCTGATTGAGTTGTCTGATCTCGGTGGCGGAGTCGCTGTGAATGATGGCCCGGGCCCCGGCGTGCGTGAGCAGCGCTGCGTTTTGGGGGATACCGTCAAACGCTTCCATCTTAAAGCCCCACCAATCGGCCCAGGTGGAGGACGATACCTCCTCTTGAGCCAGGCGATCGGCTAATTTGTAGGCTTCGAGTGCATGGTGAAAGGAGCGGATCTTAAACCCGAACTCCTTGGCGAGGTCGAGCATGATGTGCATCTCGTCGGCTCTATAGCAGTGGTTGTGGACCAGGATCTCACCCTCCAGGACCTTCACAAGGGTCTCCAGCCCCAGGTCTCGGCTCACAGGGGGGGGAGGATCTCCGGCTTTGTCTTTGTTGGTTTCTTGGGCGCTGCGCCAGTGGTTCAGATCCCGCTCGTATTCCTGCACTTTGCGTCGGTAGGCGTGGGCGCTTTGAAAGGCCTTACGGAAGCCGGCGATATTGCCCATGCGGGTTTTGGGGCCGCCTTTGTTTCCATAGAAGTGCTTGGGGTTTTCCCCGCAGGCGATCTTCAGCCCCTGGGGAGCACCGGGAAAGCGCATGAGTCGAGCGCTGACCTGGGGACGAAGCTTCGCGATGAAGGAGCGGCCGCCGATGAGGTTCCCCGAGCCGGGCAGCACCTGAATGGTTGTGATTCCACCGGTGGTGGCTCGCCAGAGGTTGGGGTCCTGGGGCCAGAAGGAATGCTCGGCCCAGACCTGTGGCGTGGTTGGGTTGACCATCTCGTTACCATCGGAGTGTGCCCGGACTCCGGGAGAGGCGTAGACTCCCATGTGAGAGTGGGTGTCGATGAGTCCCGGGGTGACGAACATGCCGGTGCCGTCCACCACCGCAGTGTGTTCATCGGGAGCGGGGCCCTCGCCGCTCCCCACGTCTGCGATGCGGCCCTCTTTAAGGAGGAGGTAGCCCGGGCTGTGAAGGGCACCGGCAGCGGTCATGATGGTGGCGTGGCGAATCAGGGTGGCGCCGGGGGCCGGATCGGGGGCCGGATCGGCGGGTTCCTGGGGATGTTGGTAGGCGGTGAGGGGCGTTTTGGAGGAGACGCGCGCGTCGGGGGGGAGGCCGCCACATCCCCCAAGGAGGGTGGCGACAAGGAGGGGGGTTAAGAGTCGGTCCATCGTTGCTTCCTGCGTTGAGTCCAATCGAGATCTTCGAGGTGGGGCTATCACAGGAGTCGACAAAGGTCGACTGATGGGGCGTTCAGGGGAGGGCGGGGAGGGTTACTCCCAGGGCCCGAGCTTGGGCGGGGGTGTTGAGGTCGGCCACGACGCGGGTGTCGTGGCAGGGAATGTCAAGGAGTCGTGTGGGAGCACGACGCACCACGTGGTGAGCCCCGGTGTCGGCGAGGGGGGATTGAAGCTCCACGGTGGCGGCGGTCCCAAAGAGTACGGGGTGACCGTGGCGGCCCTCGACGCAGGGGCGGGCGATGGCGTCCTTGGTGGGGAGGAAGGAGTTCGCGAGCTGCTTAACCAGCGCGGTGTCCGCGAAGGGGCAGTCGATGGGCCAAAGCAGCAGGCGGTGAGCCTCGTTGAGGGCGCCGAGGCCCTGACGAATGGAATCGATGGGGGTTTGGGAGGGGCAGCCAATGGTGATCGTGGTGGCCGCGGATAAGTGCGGCGGGAGTGTTGCCTCAAGGGTTTCGCGGCTGACCAGGGTTTCGCCCGTCTCTGCACCGGCGACGATGATGATTTGGTGCGAGCCCGACTCGAGGCTGACACGCACCAATCGTTGCAGGAAGGGCTCTCCCTGGTAACGCAGCCATGCCTTGGGCTGACCCATGCGGCTTGAGCGGCCGGCGCTTAGGATGATGGTCGAGAAGCTCATGGGGTTTTAGGGGCGCTTCGTCGATGGGAGATCAGCTGGGCGCAGATGGAGATCGCGATCTCGGCGGGAGTTTGGGCGCTGATGTCCAGTCCCATGGGGCATTGCACACGTTCAAGGAGCTCCTCGGCGAACCCCTTCGCTCGCAACCGCTCAAGCTGCATATTGGCCTTGCGCAGGCTGCCAATGACGCCGAGGTAATGAAACTCCTGCTTGAGGCAAAACTCGAGCAGCTTCTGGTCGAGGCTGTGCTCTCGAGTGGCGATGACGATGTCGGTGGAGGGGCCAAAGGGGAGGGAGCTGAGTTCGTCTGCTTCATAACTCCCGAGGCGCTGGTGGACGAAGGGGAGCTTATCGGGGGCGATGTTTTCGTCGAGGTCATCGATGGCGACTAGATCAAGGTCCAGGCTGCTCGCCGCCTGAAGCAGCGCGGCGCCGACGTGGCCGCAGCCAAACACAAGCAGGGGGGGACGGGGCATGATGGGCTCCACAAAGAACTTCATTTGTCCTCCACAGCACATGGCGAGCTCGGAGGTGAGCTGGTAGGAGAGGAGACTTGGTTCGCCCTCCCGCAGGGCCTCCTTCGCGGCCTGAATCACGGCGTGCTCGACCCTGCCCCCGCCGATGGTGCCGTGGGTGGTGCCGTCGGCGGTCACGAGCATTCGAGAGCCGGGTTTTCGGGGGGTTGAGCCCCGGGTTTCCACCAGGGTAATCAACACGCTCGGCTGGCGCTGCTCTTGGAGGTGAACCAGCTGTTGAAGGACGTCCATTGGGGCGGGCTTCGCACAAAGTTTTCGAGAGGGCAATGGCCTGAGGGCTTCATCTCGGATAATTCCGCGCTCGGGGTGTTATTCTCGGCCGGGGCGCAGTATATCCACCTCTAACCTTGGTGATGGTGGCTGGATGATGACGTCTCTAACATGGCTGCAGCTTTTCCTGGTGGTGAGCGGAGCGCAGATGCTCCCAGCGGCGCCCTCTGAAGAGGGGAACTCTTGGGTGCAGTTGCGTTCTCATTCTGCGACGTGGAAGGAGGACAGTCTGCGCTTTGAGGTGGAGGTCGCCAATGGGCTCTCCGAGGCGGTGAGCTCCATGGAGATTGGAGTCGTCTACGCCGCCTCGGGAAAAGCCCTGAAGGGGCTGGCGCCGGTCAAGCTCTATCCGCCGGGGCGGCGCCTCTTTTCGGGGGAGGGGGTGGTGGCTATTCGAGAGCGGGTGAGGGTCCCTTTGGGCGCCGGGGAGTCCAGGCGCATTGAATTTCAGCGTCCCCTCGGCGGGGAGGGTGGCGTCGAGGGTGGCGCCCCGGCAGCGTTTGTTTCGCACCTGCTGGGTTATACCCTCAAGGATGTCAGCGCCACGGGGTTGCTGCGTCTCCTGAACACCAGCGCGGCCGCAGATGAGTGGGCGGCCAGCAACGCCCTGGGCCTGCTGCCGGAGGGGCTGAGTCCCGCTGAAGCGCGTCAGGCTCTTCGAGAGGATGCGGGGTTTGTGCAAACCCTCAGTGACTTGCTGAAGAAGCCCTTGCCTGCGTCTCCCCCTGCGGAGATGGTGATGCGCTGGGTGTTCGGGGTGCTGGCTTTGGGAACTCATGGAGGCGATGATGCGGTGAAGCTTCTGAGCGAGTTGAGTCGCCGCGAAGACCTGGCCGTGCTGGACGAAGAGTTTCATGTTATTCGCCTGGCCGGGTTGGCCCGAAGCGTCTTTGAGACGCCCCTGGCCATGACGTTTCCTGCATCGGTAGTGACGGTGGCGGAGCTTGTGGAGTTTTCGATGAAGCGGGCCGGGGCGGTGTTTGTGGAGAGTGCGCTGTTGAAGAGAGCTCCGGTCACTCCGCCTGCGCACGAGAGTGGCCCGGGTTGGTTGGCATGGGTGCTGCTTGTATCGGGGGTGGCGTTGGTGAGTGGCGTTTACAGTTATTTAAAGAAGAGAGGTCAACGATGAGTGATGGCGTTCCGGCAAAATGGTATTCAATAGGAAGTGTGGGGGTGTTGTGCTTAAGGGGCGAGGATAGTGTGGATCTTCTGCATCGCCTGTCGACCCAGGCGCTGGCAGATCTGGGAGAGGGCTATCAGGTGCGGTCCACGATTTTTACCACCAGTCAGGGCAAGATGCTCGATTGGGTCTCAGTGCTGCACAGTGATGAGGGGGTGTTGCTGCGCACTACCCCGGAGCGCGCTGAGCGTCTGCGGGAGTGGATTGACAGCTACATTATCATGGACGACGCCGCGGTAGAGGACGTCAGCCACAAGTGGCGGTGTTGCTCACTTCAGGGGGAGGGGGCGCGTGGTTTTCTTGAGGCTGGAGAGGTGCCGGCCGAGCGTGTGGTGGTGGACCACGGGGGCCTGTGGTACCGGGGCCTCACGGCTTATGGAGAGCGGGTGGAGGGGCTGATCCCCATCGCTCAAGCTGAACCACTGGCTGGTCGCCTCGTTGAAGCGGGGTTTGCCGAAGTTGCGGAGGACACCCTGGAGTATCTTCGGATCCTGGCCGGGGTCCCCTCCCCCCAGAGAGAATATCGCGATGAGGTTAACCCTCTGGAGCTGCGTTTAAAGGAGGAGGCCATCGCCTGGAATAAAGGCTGTTATATCGGCCAGGAGGTCATCTCTCGCCTGGACTCTTACGACAAAGTAAAGCGACTTTTGATGGGCTTCTCCTGCGAGGGAACCCTGCCGGGGGATGGCGTGATCAAAGTGCGTCACCAGGGAAAGAGTCTCGGTCGAGTGACGTCGCTCACCGCTACCCCCGAAGGAGGAACGGTGGGCCTGGCGATTATTGAGCGGGCTGGTTTGGAGTGCGACTCCGTGGTGCTGGCCACAGAGGAGGCGACCTTTGACGGTCGCCTGCATCACCGCTCTTTCTGGGGGGAGTAGAGGGCGTTTTCTTGCAGGTAGTGAAGGCATTGCCGGGCGCACTCCTCGGGAGAGCGGCCGTGGGTGTCGAGGACCAGCTCCGGAGCTTTAGGGGCTTCATAGGGGGCGCTGATTCCCGTAAACTCCGGGATCTCTCCCGCTCGCGCTTTTTGGTAGAGCCCCTTGGGATCCCGCTCCTCGCAGGTGGCCAGGGGAGTGTCTACGAAGATCTCCACAAAGGGGAGCCCGGCGTTGCGGTGGAGCGTGCGCACCGCGTCGCGGTCTTTTTGATAGGGGGAGATGAAGCTCACCAGGGTCAGGAGCCCCGCGTCGGTGAACAATTTGCTGACCTCGGCGATTCTGCGGATGTTCTCCTGCCGCTCCTGGGGGGAGAAGCCGAGATCTGCGTTGAGGCCGTGGCGTATATTGTCACCGTCGAGGCGATAGGCCGGCGTGCCCTGGCTTATGAGAAGCTGCTCAAGGGCCACCGCTACGGTGCTTTTTCCCGAGCCGCTCAAGCCGGTGAACCAGAGAGTGGCTCCCGAGAGCCCCAGGGCCCGCGTTCGAGCGGCGTGATCGAGCTGGCCGCTGTGCCATTGGATGTTGGTGCTTTTGATATCGTCGCTCATGGCCTGACTATGTAGCTTGTAAGAATTGCGAGCGCAAATCAGAGCGGGGGGCCGCGGCGGGCTTGTCAAAAGAAAGCCATTAGCGGTAGGAGGGCGAGAGCTTCTTTAGTGCCCCGAAAAGGATGGTTGATGATGTTTGTAGAGATGGAGCAATTTCTTCCCGAGCTGGAGCGTTTGATGAACGCTCAATTGTTGGTGCCCCCCGGAGAGGGGGAGCTGCACGATGTGGTGGGACCTATGGCGGTGGAGCATCTGGCGACGGGAGGCAAGCGGCTTCGGGCTCGCTTGGCGCTGGCGGCGGCGAAGGGACTGGGGCTTGAGGCCCGGGAGGCCATTCCGTGGGCCGCGAGTTGTGAGCTCTTGCACAACGCGACCTTGATTCATGACGACCTTCAGGATGGAGATCGTGTTCGTCGCGGGGCCCCCACGGTGTGGGTTGCCCACGGCTCGGTTCAGGCGATTAACGCGGGAGATCTGATGTGGACCACCCCTTATACCAGCGTGGATGAGCTGGGAGAGGGGTTTTCGGCGGAGGTTAAATTTCGTTTGTGCCAGGTGCTGGGGCGTTACAGCGCGTCGGTTATCCGCGGGCAGGCCGTCGAATATTTTATGACCACCGGGGGCATTACGGATATCGATTTTTACCATCAGGCCATTCGGGGAAAAACCAGCGCGCTCTTTGAACTCCCTGTGGTTGGCGCCGCCATTCTAGCGGGCCATTCCCAAGAGCGCGCGCTCAGAATCGCAGAGCCCTTCACGAATCTAGGGATGCTTTTTCAGATGCAGGATGACGTCCTTGATCTTTTCGGAGACAAAGGCCGGGGAGAGACGGGCGCGGATCTGCGTGAAGGAAAAATAAGCGCTTTGGTGGTGGAACATCTCGCTCTGCATCCCGAGGATGCCCCAAAACTGCTCGACCTGCTGAACACGCCCCGAGAGCAGACCCTCGACGCTCAGGTGGAAGAGACCATCGAGGCGTTTAGAACCGGCGGCGCGTTGGCCGGCGTGCTGGCGAGGATTGAGGCGGAGGCAGCCCGTTCTTTGAGCAGCGACGTGTGGGAGGAGCACCCGGAGTTGAAAGAGGTTCTTCAGGATTTGGTGGACGTTATTCTCAAGCCCATCGAGCACGTGATGATTTAAAAGGAGGAGGTCCAGGGGGTGAACACGATCCGGGCTTGCTGCATCTGCAGCTCGGCTTCTTTTAGCAGGGCCTGACCCTGGGGGTGGTCCGAACGCTGTTGCAAAATGCTAATCGCGGCCTGATGACAGGACTTCCACTGGCGCTCACTACAGTGTTGGATGGCTCGGTCCAATGAGAGGCTGATGACCTTTTGTCGAGCGATGGTGATAAGCTGCTGAGCCTGGTGGGCGTAATGGGATTGGTGTGGGATATCACGGAGCTTGCGAATCACCTCTTGGGGTTGGTCCTTGTTGAGGGAATCCCTGGCTGTTTTGAGCATGACCTGGTGGGTGTGATGATCCTGGGAGTCCTTGAGTCCCTTGCGCGCTTCACGGTTAATGGGGTCTGCGTCGATAACCTTTTGAAAGGCCTGAGCTGCTCCTGGCCAGGCTTCTTGAAGCATAGCGCTACGGGCGTTGGCGAGGTGTGTCGCGATAGCGGCTTCGTACTGAGCCTGCAACCCCCTGGGGGCTGAAGTGGAGGCAGAGGTGGGCGCGAGTGTGGTGCCTTTTTTTGGGGCAGGGGCTCGACGCTGCAGGGCGGCGGGCAGGGCGAACATCAGGATGATGACGCTCGCGAGGGACACGGCGATGGCCGCTTGAATGTGGCGGTCAAGCTCCCGCAGCCCTCCGGTGAGGCGTCGAAGTGGGTTGGCAGAGGCCCCCTTGGTTGTGTTGCCACGTTGAGTGAGCTTGAACTCGACGCTGCCGAAACGAATCGCATCTCCGGGCTTGAGAGTCTCTTTTTCGATCCTGATGTGGTTAACGTAGGTACCGTTTCTGCTGTTTAAGTCTTCGACGGTGACGTCCTTGAGGTTGACGTTGAGCAGAGCGTGGTTTCTCGACAGGGATTTGTCGTCGATGATGATGGAGTTGTCCCCGCCTCTGCCCACTTGCACAGGGCCTCGTGGAAGAACGAAGGTCTGATTGGTGACCGGTGGACCTCGGCCGATCAGGGAGAGCTGCGTTGTGGGAGCATCGGCCCGCGGTTGGTAAGAGATCTGAAACCCACCAATGTTGACGTCGCTCTTTTTAGTCAGGAGGGTGGGAGCATCGATGACTTTGCCGTCGACCAGGGTCCCATTGGCGCTGCCCAAATCTTCAATCCAGTAGTCGTCACCCCGGGCGGTGATGCGGGCGTGCCTGCGAGACACCTGAGGGTTTGCCAACTGTAGATCACAAAGGGGCGTACGCCCGATGATCAAGGGCTCGGTGTTAAGCAAGACCTCTTCTTTTGTCTTGTCCGGTGAAAGAATGAGCAGATGAGGCATGGTTTTTCTCAGGGGACAGGGGGGGCCTGAAAAAGGTCGGGGTGCCCGGGGAGTCCTTTGGAAGGAAGCGCCTCGAGAAACTGTGGAACAACCCCGGTTGCTTGAAAGGTCCCCTCATCGTTTGGGGTGTCCTGTGCGAAGAGAAAGATCGCTTGCAGGGAGAGGGTGTCATCCTCTCCAAGGAGAATTTCGCTGATTTGGGTGATGCGTCGAGAGCCATCCGGGAGAAGACTCTGGTGGATGACGAGGTCTACGGCGCCGGCGATTTGAGAGCGAAGGGTGTGCGAGGGCAACGCTTCGCCAGTCATCAAGACCATGGATTCAAGGCGGGGGAGAATATCCTCGGCCAATGGGGCGTGGACGGTGGTCAAGGTGCCGTTGTGGTCTGTGGCCATGGCTTGAAGGACGTCGAGGGTCTCCCCGCCACGACATTCGCCGATGATGATTCGGTCCGGGCGCATGCGGAGGGCACTCTGGACAAGATCTCGCAGGGTGTAAGCTTTGAGGTGATCGGGGTTGATGGGTTGGGATTCGAGCTGGACGATATTGCCTTGGTTGAATTGGAGTTCCACCACCTCCTCGATGGTGATGAGCCTCTCATGGGACGGGATCAGGTTGGTGAGCGCGTTCAGGGTCGTGGTAATCCCAGAGTTTTTTTCGCCGGAGATGATGATGTTGCGGTTTGTCTCGACGGCGAGCTCAAGAAAAGCGGCGATTCCCGCGTTGATGGTTCCGCGGACCACCAGGTCGTGGAGGTTGAGGACCTCTCGCGAGAATTTGCGGATGGTGAAGGTGGGGCCGTTAACCGCGAGGGGAGGCAGGATAGCGGTCAGTCGGGAGCCGTCTTCGAGACGAATATCAATCATGGGAGAGCTCTCATCGAGCTGCTCCCCCAGGGGCTCGAGCAGATGCTGGATGACCTCCAGCACCGCCTCGTCATTGGAGAAGGTGAGATCGGTTAATTCCACCTGCCCATCCCGTTGGATGTAGACCTGACGGGCGTGGTTGACGAAGATCTCGCTGACGGCGTCGCTGGTGAGCAGAGGGGTGAGAATAAACCTTATCTCAGGAAGGCCGGTGGGAAGATTTTCCTCGATGTTGGAGTGTGCCTGGGGCAGGTCCTGGAAGGGGCTGGGCATGATGTCCAGGATAGGACCCTCCATTTCCCAGGTCATGTCGTCGCTTTTTCGGTCCTTCTTCCAGTCATGCTTCTTACTCTTTTTTGGGGCCTCTTCGGGGGCCTCTTCGGGGGCCTCTTCGGCGGCTGCCTTGAGCGCCTCGGAGTGCTGCGGGAGGGGACCGGAGTGAACCATGGTGATGGGGCGATCTGCGCGCTTTGCCGGCTTGCGACGCGACTTGCCCCCGGATTTTTTCTCGTTCTCCGAGTTATGGGTGATGTCCATTTCCGGGTTGGCTTCTTCGTCGGGAGGAGAAAGCAGGGGGGTCTCGTCGTCAAGGGACTTCTTGCGGGCTCTCTCCACCGCCAGGACGAAGTCGCCAATGGAGATCTCATCGCCCGAGTTCAGTCGGTGGGGTTGATCGATGAGCTCACCATTGAGGTAGGTTCCGTTGGTGCTCCTTTGATCAAGCAGGGTGTACTGCGAATCTTCGAGCACAATCAGGGCGTGGCGTTTGGAGATATTGCCTTTTTGTAGAATGATATCATTGGATTTGATGCGCCCGATGGTGATCTCCGGCTTGTCAAAGCTCAGAGACGTTTTGCTCCCGTCCTTTTGGGTGATGGTTATGGTGAGCATCGCAGAGTCCTCATCGGATAGTCGTTATTAAGTGTCCGGGAGTTCGTGGGGCGATGTCAATAATTCCGGTTTTTCCTCCGACTCGATTTGCTCACACCTCTTGGTCTGTGTCCCCATTATCCTCTAATTGTTTAATTATTTCGCGGAAGTCGAGGTCTTTATCGCGCTCCTCTGTGACCAACTCCAGAGAGTTGAGTAATTGATGGAGGTAGTGGGCCCCGGGGCTGGGATAGAAGGTTGGTTGCGAGCCTTTGCCCTGACGCAGGTAGCCCATGATGGATTGGGGGCTGATGTGGGAGAGGTTTTTGGCCGGGGCGAGTCCGTGGGTGTCGCTGATATCATGGATGAACTCTCCCTCTCGGAGGTGATTGAGGGCGGTCTCAAGAAGTCGGCGTGGGATCCCCCACTGTACCCCGATGTCCCCAGGCTGAGGTGGAGGGAGGTCTTTGAGGTGACGATGGGCCACCTCAAGCATGACCGCACAAGCTGCGAACTCAAGGGTGCGTAGGCTGTCCACCCGATTGGGGTCTTCGTATTGATAGGTTTTGGAGTTTTGGAAAGCGAAGGCCAGCTGGGCGCCAAAGAGCACTAAAAGCCAGGTGACATAAAGCCAGAGGATAAAGAGAGGGATGGCGGCCACCGAGCCGTAAATATTTTGCAGGGTGAGGTTGTGGCTGATGTAGGCTGCATAACCGTATTTGGCCAGGGTCCACAGCAACCCGGCGATGAATCCCGCGGCGGCGGCGGAGCCCAGACGCACCCGGGTGTTGGGCACCGCGACGTACATCACGGTGAGGGCGAGCCACGTCACCAGGAAGGGGGACATGTGGACGCTCACGCTGCTGACCACTCCCAGGCTATCAACGAGTCCCGAGACCCACGAGCTTTGTAATGCCGCGGTCAACGCAAAAGAGGCTGCGAGCAAAATAGGCCCAAAGGTCAGGAGGCTCCAATAGGTCAGCAGGCGAAGCAGCCATGGCCGATTGAAGCTGGTGCCGTAGATGCGGTTGAAGGCAAACTCAATATGGCCCAGAAGGGAGAGCACCGACCAGACGAGGATGATCACCGAGAGGATTCCGAGTTTTCCAGCGTGAATATTGCCGACAAATTGTTCGAGGTGAGCGCCGATCTGGTCGCGCAGCTCCGGGCTTCCCGAGAGGTTGTCGATGATGAGCCCGCTTATTTGGGCCTGAACCCGCTCCATTCCCCCGAGGCCCTTGAAGATGGAGAAGATCACCGCCAGCAGGGGGACCAGGGCGAGGAGGGTGTCGTAGGTTAAGGCCTGAGCGTGTAATTTGAGCTGCTTGAGGACATCCCAGCGAGCCACAACGAAGAAGATGCGGACGTTATGCTGAATCAGACGTTGAAATCGATTCAGGGTGGGGCCATCTGGCCCCATGGCTTCGGGTACAAGAGCCTGGCGGATGTCCTGGGCGATTTTGGCCAGAAAGCCGGTCGGTTTTTGGGACGGTTCATTCATTGTTATTACATTTCGCTCTTCTACCACTATACTCTCCTCACCGGTAACAACCAACTCCCCTCGGTTATAGGCGGGGAGGCTACCGAAATTAAATGGTTTTTTGGAAAAAAGCTGGGGGATGTCTCTAGTGGGTGGGGCGAGGGGGGGAAAATGGGGGAATATTGATTAAAGTTCATGGAGGTTGATAAGCGTTGCCGGTGGGTGGGTGGGGCCCTGGGGGAGAAAGAGGAGCACTGGGTGATTGAGATAGGGATATTGGTGGTGGTGGGGCTTGTACTCTGCCGGTGGGGGGTGAACCCCGAGCGAGTGACCCTGGCGTCTCAGCGGGAACACGCGCCTGAATCCTTTGTTTCGCTGTCCCGGGGAGTGGTGTGCTATGACCTGGTGGGGGAGAGCACAGCACCTCTGGTGGTGCTGGTGCACGGATTTGGGACTCCCTCCGGTATTTTTGTGGACACCGCGTCTGTGTTGGCGGATGCCGGGTACCAGGTGTTGCGCTTTGACCTCTATGGCAGGGGGATGTCCGAGCGGCTTGAGACCCACTATCGATTGGATGATTTTGAAGAGCAGCTCGATGAGTTGCTTCGGGTGCTTGAGCTGCCGGCGAAGTTTCATTTGCTGGGGCTATCCATGGGGGGCACCGTGGCGGCTAGCTACGCCTCCAGAAACCCGGAGCGGCTCAACAAGCTGATCCTGATGGCTCCCTTGGTGACATCGATGGAAATCGGGAACCTGAAATACAAGATGTTCACCAAGCTCTTCCTGCCGGTGCTCTCTCGGGTGTTTCCAGGTCGGCAGGTGCGTGGGGTCATCAACCCGGCCAGACATCGGGAACTCTATGCCATGATTCAAAGGCAGATGACTATTCGGGGAACGGCGAAGTCGCTGGTGAGCATCGCGCGGAGCATCGCGGCCTGTGATCATCAGGCTCTCTTTAGGCGAGTGGGGGAGCTTCACATTCCGACTCTGATCGTGTGGGGGAGAGAAGATCCGGTGGTTCCTTTTGAAAACCATGCGCTGGCCTGTGAGCTTACCGGAGGCCACTTGGTTGAGATACCTGACGCCGGGCACCTCGCGCACTATGAACAACCCGAGCAGGTACATGGACATTGCTTGGATTTCTTGCGGGAAGATCTGCACGCCACCTGAGGGAGGGTTCCTCGCCCCCCAAAAAAAACGGGCGTGTGTGACACGCCCGTTTTCAAATGTTTATCCGGTTGACGAGAATCGCTTCTCTCAGAAGGGAACGTCGTCGGCGGTCATGGGGGGAGCACCATAATCATAGCTCTGGTTCCCACCACCGCCGCCACCGCCGCCGCCGCCACCGCCGCCAGCGTTGTATCCGCCGCCACCGCCGCCGCCGCCGTCACCACCACGATTTCCGAGGAAGGTGATCTCTCGGGCTGTAACCTCGGTGGTGGAGCGCTTGTTGCCGTCGCGATCTTCCCAGGGACGTGTTTGCAGTTTTCCTTCGACGTAGACCTGACGGCCCTTGGAGAGATATTCTCCACAAAGCTCGGCGAGTTTTCCCCAAGCGACGATCTTATGCCATTCGGTTCTGTCCTGGCGCTGGCCCGATTTGTCGGTCCAACTTTCACTGGTGGCGATGTTGAAGTTAGCGAAGGCCTGGCCCCCCTGGGTATAGCGAACCTCAGGATCACTCCCTAAGTTACCGATAAGAATTACTTTATTGACTCCACTGGCCATTCTCTACTCCTTGCAGCAAGCTATCAGGCTGACTTTTGAACTTGCTGTTGCATTTTTGGTTTTGGAGTTTCTACCTAAACAATGAGGTCGAAACAACCGACTATGGGGAAGTATAGCTCGGAGGTCTGACAATTTTGTGGGGGCAGAATGGACCTTGCTGGAATCTGAGGGCTCTTTTGCCGGCAACGAGGATCGACGCTCTTGAAAACTTCGTACCCACTTTTGACACCACCCTCTGACAGGTTTTAAAGCTGTATGCAGGAAACTTGGCTAATGGAAAGCGGGATCGTAGGGTGAGGGACAATCCTGTTGGAGGAGTCGACTATGGCGGAGGCCGGTATTGTCTCAAAAGAAGGGGCTACAGATTTCGAGCTCGAACCCGGCCAATGGGGGGAACTCGATGAAGATGGTGTCTTTGCGTGGAATGCCCCTGATGGGACCCCCCTGATTCAGGATTTTGGGGAGCCCGGAGGAGAGGGCCTGGCGAGTTTTGACTCCGCCGAGATCACCCTGCCTCCAGATCGGGTGCGCTTCGCCACCCTGGTCAACCTCAAGGAGGTCGGGGCCGAGTCCTACTTTGAGGGGGTTCTGGTGAACCTCTCGACTCAGGGCGTCGCGTGCGTCTCGTCGCACCAACTCTCGGGCGGTGCTCAGGTTTGGATCACCTTTCGTTTGGGGCTGGCGGATGAGCCGGTGAGTATCCTCTGCGAGGTGGTGTGGGAGAGGGTCTCCGATGAGGCTGAGCCAGGTTATGGGTTGAAGTTTGTAGACATCGCCGATGACGTTCGAGAGCGAATCGAGGAGGTGGTGCGGGAGCGCAGTGAGGGGCGGGCTGTGGAGTGGCCTGTGATTCAGATGCCCGAGCGAAGTTCTGCGCCACGTACCGGGGTGAATCCGTGGTTGTCGGGACTCCTTGGGGGAGTGATCGGTTTGGCCCTCGCCTTTGTTATGTTGGAAAGTCCCTTGTCTGAGTGGGGCGTCACTGCGATGGAAGGGACGCCCGCTCCGGCGATCGTCTCTGAAAAACGTGCCGCCATTTCGAATGTGCAAGCGTCGCCTGTCAAGAAGGCAGACTCGAAGCCTGTGCCCGCGGTTCCCGCCGAAAAAGCCGCTCCCGTTGATGAGGGCCTGACCGGGCTCAGCGCGGCCTCCGCCAAGAGCGACGTGTCGGTTATTGTGGAGCGCTCTGTGCCGTCGAAGGCGCCCGCCGCTGTTTCGGTGGTGCCCTCTCCGAAGGTGGGCGTCTCCTCTGCAACAGAGAATACCTTGATGACGATTGAAGGGGACCAGTTGGTGCCTGTGGTTGACTCGCCGGAGTTGGTGCTTGAGCTTCAAACCGGCAAGCTTGTGACTGGCTATAAGACCTTCTGGCTCAGCAACCCCCGGCGAATTGTCGTGGATGTTTTAGATAATACGAGCGGCTTTGAGCGGCTCGCTTATACCGTGAAGCACCCCTTGGTGAATCAGTTAAGGGTGGGGCAATATCAGACCAAGGTGAGATTTGTGGTGGAGACTGCGGACAACGCGACCGGAAAATCAACCATCAAGGATGGCCGCCTGCTTATCGAACTCAAGCCAAGATAAGCAGGGCAGGGCCCTTAAGGGTCAGCGGCTTAGCTTCTCCGCCAGCGCCTGGATATATTGCTGACCCTGCTTTGAAAACCACGAATCCAGAAACACCTCCAGCCCGCTCTCATCCGCTGCTTTCACGCGGCGGGAGAGGGTTTTGGCGTAGAGCAGTTTGGTGTCGCGCACTCCATCACCGGGCTTCTGACTAAGGGTTGTTGCCATTTCAAGTGCTTTGGCGAACGCGTCGTCGGCGCTCGCGATGGCGTAGCCTGTTTTGAGCGCATCCTCAGAACTGAAGAGTTCTCCGAACATGCTGTAGCGAGTGGCGGTGTGACGGCAGGTGCGCTCGGCGAAGAGCAGTTGAGTGCCTAAGGGGACGGCGACTCCAAGATCGACTTCCGAGAGTCCCAATTTGAGATTCCCCTTGCGGACGACTCTGAAATCACAGCCCAGACTCATGATAAATCCTCCCGCGATGGCGTGCCCGTTGAGGGCGCAGAAGGTGGGGCAGGGCAGGAGAATCAGTTGTTCAAGGGCCTTAAGGAAGTTGGCGAAGAACTCTCTGATCTCCTTGCGCTTCCAATGCGCGATGACCGGCAGCGCGAAGCCGCCCGAGAAGATTTTGGAGTCCCCCGCATCGAGGATAAGCGCGCGGGGTGGTTGCTCGGTGAGTTTGGAGAGTCTCGTGTTCAACTCATCGAGGAACTCAGGGGTCATGGGGTTGCCCGGGCCGCTGGAGAGCGTAATGCGAGCGATACCGTTGTCTAGTAGTTCAAACTGATGGGTGGCCATGGGCAGGAGCTCCTCTTTCCGGGGATGAGACCCCTGAAGGTTCACGCAGGTTCTAAAGAACCCCCGCGACCGGGTCAACCAAAGAGTGCCCATGACCGGGTGCTGGCATCTGAGTAGCTCGTGTTGGGGGGGAGGAGAGAGACTGCGCCGGGAGGTGGGGCCCTTGATGTGGGAGACTTGGTCTTTTTGCCAGGCTGAGGGGGGGGAATTTGTCCCGAATCAGGCAAGCGTTGAAGGGGCGTTGGAGGGGAGGGCACGAAAGTGTTGCTCCTCTTGCCCAATTGGGTGTTATTCTGAGCTTGTTATGTCTCCTCTTCTGGATAGCCTCGCCCACCTCGATGATCCCCGGATCACAAACGCTGACGCGCTCTTGAAGCGAGCTGCGGCCGCTGGCGTGGTGGGGGTGATCAACGGTGGGGTGGACCCTTTTGAAGAGTCCCTTGAGTGGACGCCTCCGCCTGGGGGCGGTGTCCAGGTCTGGCGGGCCTTTGGGATTCACCCCCTCGCGGTGGGGCGTCATACGCTGGCGCGGCACCTTGAGGAGCTGACTCGCTTTCTCGACGAGGGGCAGGCGGTCGCCCTGGGCGAGATCGGCTTGGATGCCCGGGACGGTTTCGCGGCAATGGAGCTGCAGGAGTCTTTTTTGGAGGCGCAATTAGAGGTGGCCGCAAAGCGACGACTTCCTGTTATTTTGCACTGTGTGCAGGCTACTGAGCGCCTGCTGGGGATCCTGCGGCGATGGGGAATCCCCCCCGCTGGCGGGGTTGTGCATGGCTTTTCGGGGTCTCCGGAGACGGCCCGGGCGTTTTGCAGCATGGGCTACCATCTGAGCTTTGGGGGTTTGGTGACTCGCTCGAACGCCCGTCGTTGCCGTGCCGCTGCTGCCGCGCTCCCCCTCAATCGGCTCCTGATTGAGAGCGACTGTCCCGACCATCCCCCTGTAAACGCGCCTCACTCCTACAGCGAGCCGGCGTCGATTCTCCTTACGGCGCAAGAGCTTGCGTCAATTCGAGGAGAGTCGCTGGAAGTCCTTGGGGAGGCCGTAGCGGCGAACACCAGGGCCCTCTTTGGCCTCCCTGCTGGCTCCTGAAATGCACTGGTAAAAACCACGCGACGTGTTAAAGACCCGGTGATTCAAGGAGTAAGAACATGAGTTCATTGGACACATCGTCGCTGATTCAGGTGACCCCCATGGCACCCCCCGCCCCCGAAAACGACGGGGAAGGTGGTACGGCAAAGGAGAGGCGCTACAAACTTCACCGTCGCTTTGACCGGCTGGGGCGTCTCTATGGAGATGACGCGGTCAAGCTCTTGATCAACACTCGAGTGGTGATTTTTGGCCTGGGTGGGGTGGGCAGCTTCGCGGCCGAGGCCATCGCCCGCTCTGCGGTAGGCTCTTTGAGCCTCGTGGATTTTGACGACGTTTGCGTCACAAACAGCAACCGACAGTTGCAGGCCATGAAGGGCGCCGTGGGCAAACCCAAGGCGGAGCTGCTGGCGGAGCGATGTCGTTTGATCAACCCGCAGGCCACGGTTCATTGGGAGCGCTTGTTTTACAACGCCGAGCGTAGCGATGCACTCCTGACGCCGCCCTGGGAGGGGGTTGAGGCCTACGATTTTGTTATCGACTGCATCGACAATTTGACCGCCAAGGCCCACCTTATCGCGACTTGCAGGGAGAAGGGGATTCCTATCATCTCCTCCATGGGCGCGGCCGGAAAGCTCGACCCCACTCGAGTCAAAATCGCGGATCTGGCAGACACCCATGGTTGTCGGATGGCTCGCGAGATGCGTAGCATTTTACGAAAAAATCACGGATTTCCCCAAAAAGGACCGATGGGAGTGCCGGCGGTATTCTCGGAGGAAAAGCGCACCTGGCCTCGCCTGCTCGAATACGATGGTGGCGAAGGCTTCAAGTGTGTGTGTCCCCATGTGAGCGATGAGCACGGCTGCGATTCTCGCAATCTCATTGATGGGACCGCGGTGTTTGTCACGGGGACGTTCGGTCTGGTCTGCGCCAGCCATGTCATCAACACCCTCGCCCAACCGCTGATCGAGCAGGCCCCCAAAGCCAAAGCTTAATCGGCTTGCGAGGAGGGCACGCACAGGCAGAGAACATGCCGCTCCTGATTGCAGCTCGAGCTTCCTTTGCTGATCCAGTCCTGGTCGGTGGTGGTGCCTGCACCATATCGCCCGGTTGCGTTGCCTGAACTTGAGGTCCAGCGGTTGCAGTTGTCTTTGTTGTTACCGAGGTGGTCAGATCCCGACCACCAGGTGGGGGCATTAATATTGGCTTCGAGGAGGGCGCTTTGGATGTCTCCATCTATAAAGTCCGGCCAGTTGTAAGCGAGGATGGTGCCGTTGAGGCTCTTGATGGGAGACTCCCTCGATAGATTATTGGTGGCGGGCAGGTTGGCGATGGAGTCTGAGTCAGACATGCTCAAAAGCGCTACGGTGTGTTCGCAGGCGGCAGCGCCGTCCTGAAGAGTGAGCTCGCTCGAGCAGAGGTAGTTGGTCTCTTCACGGTTGCCAAGATTTCCATTGTGGGTGCCTGCGGTGGGAAAGAGATAAAGAAAGCTGGTGGAGCCGGTGCTCGTTGAGAAACCTGGACTGAGGTTTATGGAGACGGCGTTTGAGGCGCTCATGGGTTGACCGGCCTCGACTCCACGGACTCTGTACCAATGGACTCCTCCGCTCACATTACCCTGACTGTAGGAGTTGGTGCTGGTGGTAGCCAGGTTCTCCCATGTCCCAGCGGTGTTGCGAGTTTGAATCTGGTATTTGAGGGACTGGGTCTGGGGAACCAGCGCATCCCAGTGCAGGACGAGGGTGTCCCCGTTGGCGGTGATGGTGAGTCCGGTGACCTGTTGATTCTTGAGACAGAGGGCCGAGGTCTCGCTGAGGTTGAGGCAAACAAAATCACAGGTGTTGACCCGTGTCTGGGTCCCCGAAGCTTCGCAGAGTCTGAGAGCGGTGAGCGCGCCGGTGTCATCGTTGACGCATTGACTGGTGTTGGGAGCACAGGCGCATCCTCCCACTTCTTCACTGCAGGTGAGTCCGGCGGCACAGGTTAGCGATTCTCCGGCTTCGCATTCGCCCATCAGGTTGCATTGTGAAGGGGTGCACGCGGAGTCTCCACAAGCCTGTCCCGGGGAGGGGGAGTAAGCGCTTCCGTTGATCGATGACTGGCAAGAACGGCAGGGGTTGGTTGGGTCTTTGGTGCCCTTGGAGATGCAGGCGTTGTTGATCACACAGTCTGAGGTGTTGTCACAGGTCCAGGCACAGGCTTCAGGGGGGGACCATTCCCCGTTGGAGTAGGTAATGCTTACCGTGCGTGGGGTGGAGGTGGCGTTTTCCGGCGCGACGTCCTGGCAGTTGATTTGTTGCGTGTTGATGCACCTCTGCTCGCTCTGGAAGTAGTCGGGAGCGCACTCCCAGAGGCAGTCGGCCGGGGATGACCACTGGCCATCACCGAGGTAGGTAATCGTTACCACTCGGGGGATGGAGTTCGCGTTCTCCGGCGCCACATTGTTGCAGGAGGACTCGCGGGAGTTGATGCAGCGTTGCTCCTCTCGCAGGTATCCAGGAGCGCACTCCCAGAGGCAGGGAGCGGGCGAGGACCAGCCCTCCTCGGTGGAGTAGGTGATCGTTACTGGTATGACGTTGGCGATCGCATGCTCGGGCGAGTTGTCTCTACAGTTGACCTGCTTTTCATGGATGCAGATATCACCTGCGGCCTCGTGGTCGGGCTGACAAACGCACCCGCCAAGGGTGTCGTCACAGGATTGTCCCTGTCCACAGGTGACCGGAGTCTCCTTGCAACGGGAAGAGCAGGTCGCGGCGTGTCCTGAAAATGTGAAGGTGGTGCACCCCGTATTGGAGGGGCAATCCTCAGCGCTTAGGGGGCAGTCGCCATCACAGCGCTCTCCTGCGTCACGTACGCCGTTCCCGCAAGTGGAGGGGATAGGCGCTCCCGTGTTGCGGAACTCGGTGTCAAGGCAGTTGATCTCCTGGTCACCATCGCTGTCTTCGCAGTGGTGTGGGAGCCAGCATCGTTTTTCAGAGTCATCGCAATCGTTGGGACACGTGTGCCCGTCTTGATCTTCATCGGCGTTGGGGTCCTCACAGGAGATCTTGATTTCACCGAGGGAAAGGACACCACCATGGGGGATGCTCAGGGGCTCTGACCGTGGCAGAATATACTCAACCCGGTTAATGACGAGCACGCCGCTGAGCTCATAGGTGCCCACATGCAGTGTTTGGGAAAGAGTGAGCCGGTTGGATTGCCACCGCACAAGCCTCTCATTGTGCGCGTCGGGGATCATGGGAAGCGTGTCGGTGGAGCGAAAGCTCACTCTTGAGGTGTCGGCGTCGGGGCGTGCGTTGTCGTTGAGGAGGCGCTTGGGGAAAGTGAAGGAGACGGTGACCTTTCCTGCGGGGCGAACCTTGAGGTCGACGTCTGAGATGGTGCCAGGCCGGGCTACAAACTTGGTGGCGCCAAAATAGCTGGTAATCACCTCCTCCTCTGTTCGCCCTTCGGCCTCGCTCAGGGTAGCCGCTTGTTGCAGGGGCTCGTCCTCTGTCCGATCTCCTTCCTCTATCCGGGATCTGGCTTGAACGATGAGGCTGAGAGGCGTGTTGGCGGGGATTTTAAGCTCGACGTCGGTCTCGTTGGGAGCAAGGGTTTGGTTGAGTTTGAAGGGGGAGTCGGGTGCCTCCACAGAGAGGTTGATGTGGTCCACCCGTCCGGCGCTTTGAAGGCCCTGTTGAACCAAGGGGCTGAGATCGAGGCGAATCCCGGTGGCGGCTGATTGATCACACCCGCCGGTAAGGACCACGGCGAGAAAGAACACGAGGCGGAGAGAAGCGGTTAATTTCAATTGGGTACCCCTGGTTAAATCGGGCTGCGAGTCTACTCTGAATAGACGTCGATTTCGAGCTTAAGATTCTAAGGAGTAGGTGCGATTGTCGATGAGCCGGGTTTTGCCCACAAAAACCGCCAGGGCGCAGGTCAGGGTGGGGCCAATTTGGTCAATAGTCTCAAGGGTTTCGGGATGAACCAACTGAACGTAGTCCACCCGGGTGTGGGGGGCCTCTTCGATGAGTTCTTGTGCCCGGGTCTGGAGAGTGAGCGGCTCGCGGACCCCCTCAGCAAGCAGGGTCTCCACCAGGTCGAGGGCCCGGTGGAGGCTGAGTCCCGCCTGTCGCTCTGGGGAAGAGAGCCTGGCATTGCGCGAGCTCATGGCGAGCCCGTCAGGATCTCTGACGATTGGGAGGCCTCGTACCTCAACATCGAGCCAGAGGTCCTGTGCCATCTGTTTGAGGACTTGAAGCTGTTGGTAATCTTTCTCACCAAAGATCGCGATGTGGCAAAGGGTGATTCGAAAGAGCAGCAACACCACTGTGCAGACCCCGCGAAAATGGCCCGGTCGGGTGGCGCCGCAGAGGGTGGAGGCCAAGGCGTCGGGAACAACGTAGGAGTTGAACTGCGAGCCGTACATGTCTTCGGTGGAGGGAGTGAACACCGCTTGGACCCCAAGCTCTCGTAGCATATTGAGATCACGCTCGAGATGGGAGGGGTAGGTGTCGAGGTCTTCGTTGGGACCAAATTGGGTCGGGTTGACAAAAATGGAGACCACCACCTCATCGCCGAGGCGGAGGGCTTCGCGCACCAGGGACAGGTGCCCCTCGTGGAGGAATCCCATGGTGGGGACCAGCGCTATTCGCTTGTTTTGGGAGCGCATTGACTCGGCCCATGCGCGCATTTCGTGGGGGCAGGAGATTTGACGGAGTTTGTTCACGATGGTGATCTCAGGGAGAAGGGGTTAGGCGGGAGAACCGTAAATGCGCTCCGGAGTGTCCTCGGTGATGGGCGTTGCTTTTGTCGGCGAAGACACGAGCCGGGGGGTCTTGCCGTGAAAGCTGTGTTCTTCTTTCGGAAAAACCCCTTCGCGAACTTCTGTTGCAAAATGAGATATGGAATCAGTGATTTGCTCTCGGAGATTGTTGTAGGTCTTTAGGAATTTGGGTTTGAAGTCGTTGTTCATGCCCAGGAGGTCGTAGCAGACCAGCACTTGGCCGTCGCAGTGTTTGCCGGCGCCAATGCCGATGGTGGGGATGCCGAGTTGCGATGTGATCTCGGCAGCGACCTCTGCGGGGATTCCCTCAAGAACCAGAGCAAAGCAACCCGCAGCTTCGAGGGCGAGGGCGTCTTCAATAATGCGACGGGCACTTTCAGCGTCGCGTCCTTGAACTCTGAAACCACCCATGGCGTGCACGCTTTGTGGGGTCAAGCCGATGTGTCCCATTACGGGAATTCCCGCCATCACGATGCGTTCGATGGTCGGCGCGAGATCTTTACCGCCCTCAAGCTTGACCGAGTGCGCCCGTCCCTCCTGGAGCATCCTCGTGGCAGAGGTGAGCGCCTGCTCTTCGGAGATGCGGTAACTCATGAAGGGAAGGTCCCCCACAATATGCGCGCGGGTGCTGCCCCTCGCGACGGCGGCGCTGTGGTAGATCATATGGTCGAGGGTGACCGGTAGGGTCGTGTCGTGTCCCTGAATCACCATCCCAAGTGAATCACCCACCAGGAGTATGTCCACTCCTGCGGCGTCGAGAATGGATGCGAAGGTGGCATCATATGCAGTGCACATGACGATTTTTTCACCCTTGGTTTTTTGGGTCTGGAGAGCGAGCGTCGTGACTTGTTTTTTTGACATGGTTTGCTCCGTCCCGGTCTGTTGAGATCCAGGCGGTGATGGGTTGTGCGTATGCGAGCCCCCTTTGATATTCGACGCTTTCGAGAAGTCACCGATATCTAAGAGCCTTTTCTTACCCTGCGGTCGGGCGCCTCCTAGCAGATACAATAACGTATTTCCAGAGCTTGTAACAGGCGGGCCTTGCTTTGGGGCGCTAGTGCTGAGGGAGGGTTTCGGAGACTTCACGCCAGTCGCCGGAGGCGATGGCGGGAAAGGTCCTGGGCGAGGGTTGCAAGAGGTAGGTTATGGCGCTGATCCCATTTTGAAAGGACACGGAGCGGCGGTAATAGAGCGTGGGGCAGTCTTCGTATTCATCCAGCGTTGTGAGAAGGGCTTCGTCGATTTCGTAAATTTCACCGTAAATGGCGGTATCACCCCCTTCGAGCATTCCGGGGTATTCCCCAAGGTTGACGAGGGTGAATTCGGGTGGTGAGCGCAGGGATTGCAGCAAGGGGGCTCCGCCGAGGAGGTGATGGAAGGGTTCACCCTGGAGGAGGGTGCCATAAACAAAGAGATTGACTTTTTTTGACACCATGACCGTGCTATAGCGTCCCGCAACCACAGGGCGCAAGAGCCTCTGGGTGCCCAGAGGGCACACGAGGTCTACGAAAAGTGAAAGGGTCAATGATGGAGAATATTCAAGACGACAATGTTAAGAGTGAGCAGGCACCTCAGGATGTCAGCGCCTCGGTGCAAAACCCTCCCTTGGGAAACACCCCCGAAGCTACCCTCCCCGGGGCTGAGGAGGAAGAGATCGAATTGGGCGGATTTGAAGATGAATTTGCGAATGTGATGGGCTTTACCATGACTTCTCTACTGCGAATCATTCAGCGCCAGCAGTTGATGATTGAGACCCTCTCACGCAACAATCCTGAACTGAAAGCTGCGGTCAGCAACCTCGCCGAGTCCGGCACCAGCCCCGAAGCTGCCGGCGTGCTGGGGGAGTGGCTGGAAGAGTGTATTGATGAAGATACCCCCGAGGATTCCATGCTCTTTCAGGTTCATGCCCAGCTCGCAAGCCTTGCGGGGATTTGATCTGCGCCCAGAGCCTGTTTGAGAGTTTCTACCCTTGTGGGTTTAAAGCCAGTTGTTTATGCCTTCCCCTATGCGAATCGGTCCCTATTTGTTGAAAAATCCCTGGATCCTTGCGCCCATGGCGGGCGTAAGTGAGATGCCCTATCGTGTGATCGCTCGGGAGATGGGGGCCAGCGCGGCGCCCACGGAGTTGGTGAGCGCCAAGGGGCTGCTTTTTGGCCAGGAGCGAACCAAGCGTTATTTAACTCGCGCTGATTCGGAGACCCCCTTTTGGGTGCAGCTCTTTGGGGGAGACCCCGAGACTATGGCCCGGGGCGCTGCGGCCGCCGTCGAGCAAGGTGCTGATATTATTGATATTAATATGGGATGCCCCGTCAAAAAGGTGACCCGCACGGGCGCAGGATCGGCCCTTTTGTGTGATCCCGCCCGCGGTGCGGCCATGGTGGAGGGCATCATCGCTCGCACGGGGTTGCCGGTGACCGTTAAGATTCGCTCCGGCTGGGACGATGACTCCCGGAATTACGTGGAATTGGCGAAGGCCCTCGGGGCCGCGGGCGCGTCTGCTATCGCCATGCATGCCCGCACCAGGGAACAGGGCTACCGGGGTGAGGCCAATTGGGCCCATATTAAAGAGCTGGTCGTGAACTCCCCCATCCCGGTGATTGGAAATGGTGATGTCTGGAGCGCGTCCGACGCTCGTCGGATGGTGCAGGAAACCGGCTGCGCGGGTGTGATGATCGGTCGGGGTGCCTTGGGAAACCCCTGGATCTTCGAGGAGCTGACCCAACCCACTGCTGGTGGAGCCCTGGGGCACGAGCGATGGAAGATGGTGGAGCGTCACTTCAACGCTCACCTTGAGTTTCTTGGCGAAGAGCTTCGTGCCGTGCGGCGATTTCGTCCCTTCTTTCAGTGGTACAGCCACGGGTTGCGGGCTGCAGATAGTTTCTGTCACAAAATCAATAGGATAGATGATATCGGGGAAGTGCTTGGGGAGGCGCGGGCGTTCTTTTGCGGGGCTGAGATCGAGGATTGTGATCGCCGGACGGCTTTCTACGACACGAAGAAAGCTCTTGGATAAACATTTTTGTTGACGGGGCGAGTGGGGTTATATAAACCGCCCTCACTCCGCAGCGACGAACTATTCGTCACCGCGGCGGTCTTTAAAAACTAAAATGATAATTGCATGTTAGTAAGATTCGGAAACTGGTTCCGGGCCTGTAGCTCAGTTGGTTAGAGCACACGCTTGATAAGCGTGGGGTCGCAAGTTCAAATCTTGCCAGGCCCACCAGCTTACTCACTTGAATCTTTTTGAGTGGGGCCGTAGCTCAATTGGGAGAGCGCCGCCCTTGCAAGGCGGAGGTCGTCGGTTCGATCCCGATCGGCTCCACCAATTTTACTTCACATGTAACTTGAAATTTTTGTTTGGGTACTCTAAACAGTCCCCACCAAGCCGAAAGGCTTTGTTCTTTTACAACTGAATATTAAAGATTTAGACCAAATACCAACAAGTTAAATTTAACAAGGTATAAGGCATTTTTAGCGATTTGAAGGATACAATCCGACAATCGGCGAAAATTAGACACTACTCTTAGATTCGGCTTTAAGCACAGAAGTTTATTTTGTGGTAAAGCTTTTAAGGGCATACGGTGGATGCCTTGGCACTAGCGAGCGATGAAGGACGCGGTCGGCTGCGATATTCTTCGGGGAGCCGCCTAACAGGCTTTGATCCGAAGGTTTCCGAATGGGGCAACCTGGCATGGTGAAAATCATGTCGCTGTATACTGAATACATAGGTATGCAGAGC
>JAZAIZ010000320.1:0-17087 GCA_036230545.1 Myxococcota bacterium | reverse complement strand
TGGGTGTTTCTATTGCAGGAATCTCCTGTGTTTTCCTTGCGTTACAAGGCTATGAACTGCAAGCTATCAGCGTGGCCATCCTCGCGGGGCTCTGGGCGGTCTGGTTTCTCGCCTTCTCCAGCGTTGGCCGTTGCGACTGACCTTCCCCCTTCTCCAGCTCCCATTACCCCGAACTCGTTGACATGCCCCAGGGCGCAAAGTAGAACATGTTCTACTTTGCAGGGACTTCCGACGCAGGATGGGTGGTTATGGTGGATTGGGACGAGTCTTTTGATTTTGTGGTGATGGGATCCGGGGCGGCGGGGTTTTGCGGTGCGCTGCGGGCTCATGACATGGGCCTCTCGACAATTATCCTTGAAAAATCGGACCGTTATGGGGGTTCTTCTGCGATGTCCGGCGGCGTTTGTTGGGTGGCTAACAACGCGTCCATGGCTCGGGCGGGGATCTCAGACTCCGATGAAGAGGGCTTGCGTTACCTCCGGGCGATCACCCACGATGAGGTGGAGGTGGAGCGACTGCAGAACTTTTTGGTCGAGTCCCGGCGCATGGCCGACTACCTTGAGGCCAACTCCCACGTTCAATTTGATGCCCTGACCCGTTACACGGATTATTACTCGGAGGCTCCTGGTGCACGTCCCGGTGGCCGGTCCATGGAGTCGCGGCCCTTGAATGGGGCGAAGCTGGGAAAGGAGCTCATGAACCTCCGGCTCCCTCACCCCCAATCTCAGATCCTGGGAAAATTCGGCATTCGCGCCAAAGACGCGCACTTTTGTATCGTTGGAAATTACAAAACAAAATTGTTCATGATGTGGTCCCTGCTGAAGTACGCGTGTCGTTTTTGGCGCCGTCGGCGCTGGGGCCGGGATACCTATCTGACTTGCGGAAACGCATTGATGGGCCGGCTGCGCCTCTCCCTGATGGAGCGGGAAGTTCCGGTGTGGCTGGAGACCTCGGTGAAGTCTCTGGTGGAGCAGGAGGGCCGCGTGGTGGGAGTTGTGGTCCATCGAGGGGGCCGGGACATCCGAATTCAGGCCCGGCGTGGGGTGCTGCTGGCGGCGGGAGGCTTTGAGTGTAATCAGGCCATGCGTGAGAAGTATCAGGCGGCGCCGGTGAATATCGATTGGGCGGCGGGCAATCGGGCCAACGTGGGGGAGGGGATCGAATTGGGCCGGGAGCAGGGGGGCCAGCTGGCCCTGATGGACGAGGCCTGGTGGACTCCCGCGACCCGGGTCCCGAAATCTGACCTGGCCTGGGTGCTGGTGGTGGAGAAGAGCCTGCCCCATGGGCTCTTTGTGAATCAAAAGGGGCAGCGTTTTACCAACGAAGCGGCACCCTATATCGATGTGGTCAATGCCATGTACAAAGATCACGAGCGTACTGGAGCGAGCGTCCCGGCATGGCATGTCTTTGACGCCACCTATCGACATAACTATGTGGTGGGTCCGGTGGCGCCAGGTTACGCCACCGGCGGAGACAGGGGTGTGCCCCGTCGTTTTCGTGACGGGAAGTTTCTGCATAAGGCAGACACCCTCAGTGAGTTGGCGGAGAAGCTCGGGATAGAGGAGACGGCGCTTTTGACCACGGTGGAGCGGTTTAATGGCTTCGCTCGGACTGGGCGCGATTTGGACTTTGCCCGAGGGGAGAGCGCCAGTGACCGCTACTATGGAGACCCACGGGTCAAGCCCAACCCCGCGCTCGGAGCGGTCGAGACTGGGCCCTTTTACGCTGTTCAGATTGTACCGGGAGATTTGGGGACCAAAGGGGGCTTGATCACCGACGGGGCAGGGCGCGTTCTGGATGGTCATCACCACCCAATTCCCGGACTTTATGCTGCCGGAAACACCACGGCCTCGGTGATGGGCAGGACCTATCCAGGAGCGGGAGGCACCATCGCTCCCGCGTTGACCTTTGGTTTTCTGGCGGCGGAAGCAGCTTGCCGCGAGGTGAGTGAGGCGCCGGGAAAGCATCGGGAGCACGCAGCTAAGGTGGCTTAAGGCAGGCCCTGGTTGTGCTGCTCCGATGTACGCCTCAGGGCGATGGGTCCTGTTGGCTTAGATAATGATGATAGAGATGAAGGACGCGTTTGACGTATTTTTGCGTCTCTTTGTAGGGGGGCACCCCGCCGGCTCTCTTCACGGCGGTGGGTCCGGCGTTGTAGGCGGCGAGGGTGAGCCGGATGGCGCCGTCAAAGCGGTTCGCCATAATCCTTAAGTAGCGAGTGCCCCCAAAAATGTTCTCTCTGGGATCAAAGGGGTCGTTGATTTGCATCTCTCGGGCGGTGCCGGGCATCAACTGCATGAGCCCCTGTGCGCCAGCGTGGGAGGTCACCGTGGGGTTGAAGCTGGACTCTGTGGCGATCACCGCTTTGATCAGAGAAGGGGGAAGCGAGTAGTAGCGGGCTGCCTCGATGATAATGGCGTCGTAGGTTTTGATGCCCACCTTGTGGACTTTTTGCAGGATCCCGCGCTTGTCTTTCCAGTTATAGGTGTTCTTTTTCTTGGCTCTCTTTACGGTCTTTGCGGTTTTGGGGTGAACGTCGGCGGGCAAGGTGCGCTTGATGTTGGTGAAATGGGTGACTCCCTCGGAGTCCGTATAGACATAGAGTTCAGCCCGCAGGGGCCCGGGGGCGAGCAGCACGCTCGTTCCCAGCAAAAGACCGGCGAGGCAAATGGTTAAGCGTGCTCTAGTCATGGGGCAACCTAAGATTCCCAGTTGACCGTTCGGCGGCCTCCCCGTTTTCCCACGGTCTGGCGGTTCCACAAGGGGTTGGTGTCGGGGCAATCGATCGTGTGATGCAGGCCTCGGCTTTCTCGGCGATGCTGAGCGCACGCAATAATCAGGTGGGCCACATCACAGAGGTTTCTCAACTCTATAAGATCATGGGTCACCCGAAAATTCCAATAATAATCATGAATCTCGTCCTGGAGCATCGCGACTCGGGCGGCGGCGCGCTCGAGGCGTTTGTCGCTGCGGACGATTCCAACATAATTCCACATGGTTCGTCGAATCTCGTCCCAGTTGTGGGACACCACGACCATCTCGTCGGGGTTGGCCGAGTCCCCGGAGTCCCATTCGCGAACCTCTCTTGCGTGGCTGGATTGTTGAGCGAATTGAATCATCTCAAGCGCGGCGCGCTCTGAAACCACCGCTGCTTCGAGCAGGGAGTTGGAGGCCAGGCGATTGGCGCCGTGCAAGCCCGTGCAGCCCGTCTCGCCGGAGACCCACAGTCCCGGCACGTCGGTGGTGCCGTTAACGTCCGTTCGAACGCCCCCGCACATGTAGTGGGCCGCCGGAACCACCGGGATGGGGACCTTGGTCATGTCGATGTTGAGGGAGAGGCAGGCGGTGTGGATGTTGGGGAAGCGCCGCGCGATGTAGGCGGGGTCGTGAGCGGTCATGTCCAGGTGAACAAAATCATCGCCGGTGCGTTTCATCTCCCGATCGATCGCCCGGGCGACGATGTCCCGTGGGGCAAGGTCTGCCATGGGGTGCACGTCTTTCATGAAGGGGTGACCGTTGCGCAACCGCAAAATGCCACCCTCTCCCCGCAGGGCCTCGCTGATGAGAAAGGATTTGGCGTGGGGGTGGTAGAGGCAGGTGGGGTGGAATTGGAAGAACTCCATGTTGGCGATGGTTGCCCCGGCGCGGTAGGCCATGGCAACGCCGTCCCCGGTGCTGACGTCGGGATTGGAGGTGTAGAGGTAGGCTTTTCCGGCTCCCCCGGTGGCCAGCAGCGTGGCTTTGGCCGCGATGGTGTCTACTTCTCCGGTCTCGCTGTTAAGGATGTAGGCGCCGATGCATTGGCGGGGTCCGGGTTGGGAAGGGGTTTGTGTGATGAGATCGATGACGATGTGGTGGGGAAGGACCTCGATGTTGGAGGTTTCCTGTACCCGACGTCGCAGGGCCCGGTCGATCTCCCGGCCGGTGACATCCTTGGTGTGCAGAATGCGGCGGCGGGAGTGGCCACCTTCGCGGGTGAGGTCGTAGCTGGAGGTGTCTTGACGGTCAAACTCCACGCCCAAAGAGACCAGGCGCTCAATGGCGGCCGGGCCCGCCTCGACGATGGAGTTGACTGCGTTGGGATCACAGAGCCCCGCGCCGGCGTTGATGGTGTCTTTGGCGTGGTGCTCGATGCTATCATCGGAGGCCATCACGCTCGCAATTCCCCCCTGGGCGTAGGCGGTGTTGCTTTCGCCTACCTTGCGCTTGGTCACCATCATGACCCGGGATCCGGATTCGGCCAGGCGCAGGCAGGCGTTGAGCCCCGCGAGTCCGCTGCCGATCACCAAAAAATCAACTTCTATTCTCATGGCTTTCCTTGAGGGGGCGGCAATGCCCGCATTCTCAGGTTTATGCAAGCCTTCGGCGAGACGAGGTTTTACTTGACGAAGAGGCGTTCTATCTCCAGATTGCGGCCAATGGATATAGCAGCAAGCCTTACTTTGCAGATCCTGGGGATCCTGGTGTCTATCGTCCTGCTCTGGAGAGGGGCGGACCTTTTTGTGGACGGGGCCGTTCAGATCGCACGGAGATTTAAGATCTCCGAGCTGGCTATCGGACTGACCCTGGTGGGTTTTGGCACCTCCGCTCCGGAGTTCGCGGTGTCCATCGGCGCCGCGCTGACGGGCCGGCCCGACATCTCCGTCGGCAACATTGTGGGCTCCAATATCTTTAATCTGGGGTTCATTCTGGGGGGCTGCGCTGCGATCTTTCCCATGCTTACCTCCCGGAAGCTGGTGTATCGTGACGGGCTCTTTTTGATCGGGGTGACCACAGGGCTGGCTTTTTTCCTTGGAGATTTGACACTTAGCCGGTGGGAGGGGGCTTTGATGCTGCTCCTCTTAGGGGGCTATCTGGTTTCGCTCTTTCGAGATCGCTCCTCTTCTGATGATGAGCCGGAAGAAGAGACGCAAGGGGCCGAAGGACGGTGGGGGATCCCCCTGGGCTTTGTGGGGCTCTTGATGGTGCTGGGGGGGGCTCACCTCCTGGTGCTCTGTGCCTCCCATGTTGCGCGGGCTGCGGGCATGACTGAATGGGCCATTGGGGTGACGATTATTGCCGCCGGGACCTCTGCACCCGAGCTGGTTACCTGCCTGGCCGCGGCTTTTAAGGGGAAGCACGGCATGTCGGTGGGGGCGTTAATTGGTAGTGATCTCTACAATTTATTGGGGGTGCTGGGGGTGGCGTCCATGATCAACCCCCTGCAGATCGATCCCGCGGGTCGAAGCAGCGTGTACCTCCTGGTGGCCATGGTGACTCTGGTGGTGGTTTTTATGCGCACCGGTTGGAAAATCAGGCGCTGGGAAGGACTTACGCTGGTGGGGATCAATGTGATGCGCTGGTTGATGGACATGGGGGCCCTTTCCTGGCCCAGGTAAGCTCTCCGGATTTTCTCCAATTTTGTCGAAAAGATGAATTATTTCGCTGAACATCGTATAGCCTTCGGACGTCTATATTCGTGCTCTTTCTGCAGTTTTGGAGGGGGCGCTGCAGCTTGGACAGGAAGGTTTTTGGGTGCATTTTTCATCTATCACGGGCCGCTTGTTGCTCGGCCTTATGCTCATGGCTTCCCTCGGGTGTCCCGGGAGGCTGGTGGTTTCTGACTCCTCCACGAAGGCGGTCTCCGTCTCGTGTGTCTCCACTCCCTGCGGGGAGGGCTTTGAATGTGTGGATGGAGAGTGCCGGGAGCGCCCTGCCTGCAACCCCCTTTCTCCCGAGGGCTATTGTGGCCCTGGTGAGGTCTGTTTGGCAGGGGTTTGTACGCCGGAGAGCGCGGCGAGTACCCGCTGCGGTGATCGAGACGAGCCTTGCGGTGAAGGGGAGGTGTGCGTGGGAGGAGCCTGCGTTCCGATTTCCACCGAGCAAACCTGCTCTCTTCAAAATCCCACCGGTCTCTGTCGACAGGGACAGCGCTGCGTTCAGGGATGGTGCTACAGGGACGATCGCCTTCAATGTTCGAGCACCCAGCTGCAGGGTGTTTGTCCGCCACGACATCGGTGCGCCGGCGGCGCTTGCCTCGAAGACGCGGGGACCTGCTCGGAAGTGGTGCAGAGCGGCACCTGCCCCACGTGGGAGGAGTGCGTGCGGGGTGAGTGCGCCGGGCCTATCGCCTTCGATGCCTGCGGGTCTGAGCGACCCCATGGTCGCTGCCCCGCCGATGAGGTGTGTGTGGGGGGAACATGCACGGAGCTCTCTTCGGGGAACAGCTGCTCAGAAGATCGTCCCGGTGGGCTTTGTCCGGGGAACGCAGCTTGTGTTGCGGGGCACTGCCGTTTGATTTTGGCGAACAACGTTTGTTCTGCCTCCCGGCCTTCCGGACTCTGCGCCGGGGGAGACCAGTGCATCAGTGGAGTGTGCACGCCGGTGGCCTGCGCGCAAGGCGGGTATTCCTGTGCGTTGGGAAATTATTGCACCGAGGGCGCGACCTGTGCGCCGGTGGCCTGTGACCCTGTTCACCCTGCCGGGGAATGCAGCGATGCAGCCAAGGCTTGTGTAAGGGGTGTTTGCGCTGAACCCGATTGCTCGCTTACCCACCCCTCCGGGTTTTGTCCTCCTGGGCTGGTTTGCAGCGCGGGGGAATGTGGAACACCGCCCTGTTCGACGCAATACCCCTTTGGCGAGTGCCCCGAAGGGCAAATCTGTCAATCGGGGATTTGTTCTGATCGTCCGTGTTCGCCCACGGCTTTGAGCGGGCTCTGTGACGAATCCGTTGAGTTTTGTCATCCGGAGAAGGGGTGCAATCACTCCTTGGACGCAGTCTGTTGTGACGAGGCCTTGCGGGGGAGCACCGGCTGCACCCTGGGCACCTGTGCTGCTCCAGGTTGCTCGGTGGAGCAGCCCTATGGAGCCTGTGATGACGACTCCTATTGTGACGGGGGCACCTGCGTGACCGCTGCCTGCAGCCCCTTCTATCCCGACGGGTTCTGCGCCGTACCCGGAGAAGAATGTGTGGCCGGCCGCTGCGCGAGAACGGGATGCGTGAGTCAGGCCGACCCCAACGGGTTTTGCGCGCCGGACATCTGTGACACCAACCTCGACATCTGCGTCACTCCTCCCTGCTCAGCCAATAATCCCGATGGGGTCTGCACCGTGGGAACGGTTTGTTGCAACGCCGGATTCGCCGGTGGGCAAGGGTGCACTCTGGGGCAGTGTTTTGTACCTGGGTGCTCATCGGAGTTTCCTGGAGGAAGGTGCGGCGCAAGTCAGGTCTGTGTGGGGGGAAGCTGCATCTCTGCGCCCTGCAGCGAGGAATTTCCCCAGGGCACCTGCGGAGTCAATTATGTCTGTAACGCCGGACAATGTTCGCGCGCGGATTGTTCTATCGGCGCTCCCCAGGGAGCTTGCCCCGAGGGGCAGCGCTGCGTGGAGGGGGGATGCACGGTGGTGCAATGCGGGGCGGCGTTTCCTAACGGACCCTGTCCGCCGGGAGAAGTGTGCGACGCCTCAGGAGCGACTCCGCAATGCCTAACACCGGAGTGCAGTGTGGAGGCGCCGGGTGGCGCGTGCCCGGGGCAGGAGGTTTGCTCTAATGGCGCGTGCGTACTGCCCGGGTGCAGCGCGGAGGTACTCACGGGGCAGTGCCCGGCAAATCAGGTGTGTGAGGCAGGGGTTTGTCAATTAAGACCTTGCGCCGTCGACGTTCTCGATGGGGAGTGCAGGGCGGGGGAGATTTGCTGCGACAATGATTGGGTTGCCAATGGTGTCTGCACATCGGGGGAATTAGGCTCGTGCAAGCAGACCGAGTGCTCTTCACAGTTTCCCTACGGTCATTGCGCGGATGTTAGTCAGGTTTGCGTGTCGCATAATGGTACAACGCAATGCGCCGATCTTTGCTCCGCCTCTGCCCTCAGCGGGTGGTGTCCGAGCGGCTTTGCCTGTGTGAGTGGGGCCTGCGCGTTGTCCTGCGTAGGGGACGACGACTGTGATGGGATCTCCAACGCGCTTGAAGGGGGGATAGATACGGACAACGATGGCGCCGCGGACCGCCGTGATCGGGATAGCGACAACGATTCAATCCCCGACTCCGTGGAGTTGATGGGAGACCCGGACAGCGATGGAAAACCTAATTTTCGTGACCGGGACTCTGATGGTGACTATTTGGCAGATCGTTACGAAGTTGGGGCAGTTCCCACGCTTCCACGAGATTTCGACCGCGATGGAGTTGCGGACTATCTTGACGAGGACAGCGATGGAGATGGGATCTTCGATCGTTGTGAGGGAACGGTAGTCCCCGCTTCGCTCTGTGGCAACAGCGCGCTATTAATGACAGCGGTAGACTCCGATGGAGACCAGATTCCGGATTTTCACGACCTGGACTCCGATGGAGACGGTGTCCCCGACGAGATCGAAGCGCGTCAAACCCCGGCAGAGGCTGCAAGCGTTATCGCCACCGGTGTGGACCATGACGGTGATGGTACAGCAGACCATCTCGACCTCGACAGCGACGCCGATGGGGTGGCGGATAAGGATGAGGACGTCAATGGTGATGGGATTGTCAATTGTCAGGTAGATGGCGAGGGGGTAGAGGTTTTGGACCTTCGAAGTAGCCCCTTCTGTGGGCAGACCAGCGCACCTTTCTCGGCCTCGCAACCCTACAACTACAACCCCGGTTGCTCCATCGAGAAGTGTTTGTTGGCCGAGAGTTCACGGGTTCATGATGACACTGATGGGGATGCGATTGGTGATGGGCAGGATGGTGTCTTTCAGGTGTGCTCTGCGGACAATCTAAAGCCGGTGAATCTTTTTTATTCTCGCTACGCAGATTACGCTCTGGCGCTGGAGCGTGACTACAACAAAACCACCCCCCTCTATCGCGGAACGGCGGTGTCGGCGAATGAATCGGGTCTTGTCTTTGATTCCACCGATTCCAACTCCGGTGCCTACGCGGTGAGTGGCTTTATCCTGGCGAAAGAACCCGACGACTCCGCGATGGACGCGACCAGTTCCGAGCCGGGGCGTCGCTTGATTGAGAAGGCCCTGGTTCAGGCAGGGGTTGACGCGCTGGATATCGGGAGCGCTACGAATGTCGGTTCGGCGACTTTGATTATCAACCGAAACTTCTCAAGCTTTGACGGTTATGGTGTGGTCATTTCTCGCTATGACATCACAACCTATTCAAGTGTTTCGGTGCGTGGCTTGCGGGATGACATCGTCAAGCAGCTTGATGGTGGAGTCAGCGTGTCGGGGGATGACGGTGGCCCTTGGAGCAAACGATTCAGCCTTCAGGTGCAGACTCTTTATCGTTACGACAACGGCTCGGCCGGTCGGGTCCTGGTGGTTGGAGCGTTGACTCCCATGGGGACCGGGGTGAGCGATGACCGAAGTTATGGTTATCGCACCCTCTGCGCTGAGCAAAGAAATGCGGGGGTCTGTGGATCCCGGGAAGGGTGCGTGTGGCAGAATGGCACCTGCAAAGAAGACGAGGGGTACCAGATTCCACTTTTTTTCGTAGACAACATCACCAACGGAAGTGCTCTCACGCAATATGGGGACGACCTCGCCGCCCTTTGTCAGAGCATGATTCAGAAGAATGCCGAGATCGACTTTCTGTGGGTGGTGGATAACTCCGGAACCATGGGCGATGAGATCGACCAGGTGCTAACCTCCACCCAACTCTTCTTTGAACTCCTGAATCAAACGGAGGCGGACTATCGAGTGGCGCAGACCACCACCATGGCCACGGACATGGGGTGGCCGATTCAGACGAACTTTGACACTCCCAACGCTGATGCGTCCCTAAGGAATGACGCGGAGCAAGTGGCCTATTGTGAGGGATTCGGCGGTGCCAGTGGGTGTGACAGCAGCGTGAAGTGCGTTTGGGAAGCGGGCGCGTGTGTGCCGGATGACTCTTTCAGCGTTAATGGATTTCTACGGGGTGGATTCACCGGAGCGGTGGCGGGCAGGACCACAGGAGGCGCCACCGATCGTGACGCCACGTTTGATTGCGGAAACTACCCCAGCAATTGTACAACCCTCTCCTGCGGCGGGAGCCCGTGCTGCCCTGCCTGTGAGAACGAGAATGGGATCATTAAGGCCCCCTCCTGTTATTTCGCCGCGAATCTTCCTTGCGCGACCGGGAGTGGGTTTGAGTATGGGCTTACCATGGGCGAGTGGGCGGCCTATCGCTCTGGCGCCGCGAGCACTTGCCAGGATGCCACCGCGGCTTCGGTCTGTGCTGCGATGCCCGGTTGTGACTGGAGTGGTGGGGCATGTCAGCAGGCCTATTGCTCCAGCGAAACCCGGTCGGTAGATTGTGACGGACGGGCGCATTGTAAGCGGGTGGGAGTTTTGGGGCGCAACGCCTGCAACGCGGACAGCGAGTGTTCCTGGAGTAATGGGGAGTGTGCGTTGAACGCCTGCGCTGATATCAGCAGCGTTTACTCTTGTCGAAACGATGCTCGATGCGTGTGGGATGGGGGGTGTGTGGAGCACGTTGGGTGGGCGTGCGCGCCCCTCGATGAGGTCACTTGCGGTGCGACGAGCGATTGCACCTGGCAGGATGCGATCGGTGAATGCGCTACGAATTATTGCGCTTCGATCAGCTCAGAAGGTCTCTGCGAAAGTCGCAACAAATGTGGGGTCTCCTATTCGGGCTCGGTGTGGCAGTGCAGGGATGAGTTCAGCACCTCCATGCCTGGCAACTGCGAATGGGACGCGTTCACCAAACTCTGCCTGCCCGCGACGGGGACGCCCTGCGGAAATGCGACGTCGTGGGGTGCTTGTGAGGATCTACGGTCCCATTGCTCGTGGGATGCAAACGATGAGCTTTGCCGCCCAAGAAGTCGAGACAACAGCACTCTCTGTGGTGGCATTACGAGTGCTTCGTGTCAAAACCTTGGAGGCACCTTTGAGGGGCAGCCCTTCTGTCAATGGGATGGGAGCTCCTGCGCTCCGATCTCCCGATATGGATTTCGCAAGAATGCGGCCAGGGTGGCGGTGATGCTCTCTGATGAAGAGGCCTGCTCCTTGAGGGATGGAGGTGTGGGGGGCTACCTCGGTGACTTCGGGAACAATGGTTATTGTGAGTGGTTTGGAGATTATGGAAAGGGCCTGACCTCCTACAGCAGCTCGATTCGTAGCGCACGAACCAGAAGCTTTACGGACTTTTATCGGGCCCGTGGGTTTACGGTGTTTGCTATCACGGGGGACAAACCTTTCTCCGATCAGAGCCCCAGGAGTGGAAACGGCGGGTGCAATGCGAACGGAAACCGGGCCGAAGCAGGTCAGGGCTATATCGCCGTGGCCGAAGGGACCGGTGGTGGATGGGGGAGCATCTGCGCCGCAGATTTGTACCCAAGTATCGAGTCCATCGTTATCAGCGCCATCGGCAAAGGCTCTGTTTACAAATTGGAGAGCGCCATCAATGGCCGCGCTGTGCAGCCCATCGCCTCGACGATTCAGGTGACCGTTGAGGTCTGTGACAACGTCGCAGAATATCCAAAGTGTTCAAGCGGCAGGCACATGCAGGTGGTTCCCCGTTCGCGGGACAACGGCTATGACTACGATGGATTGAACAACACGTTGATTCTTTATGGGGACGCGAGAGCCGCCCGTAAAGGAGATATCACCGTCTCCTATCGCTATTGGGTCGACTACAGCCAGCCCAGCGCAGGCAACGCGGCTTGTCCTTGTCCCGGGACCTCAAGCCCCTCTTGTTCCTGCCCAGGGGGGCTCGCCTGCGGGGATGATGGGAGCGGTGGCGTGTCCACTTGTGAGCCGCTCGCTGAGAATGCGTGTGGGCAGACTCCGGGGTGCACGTGGAACACAGTGGAGGGCTGCCTGGTGAATGGACTCTGTGAGCCCGACCCCACCTGCGGAGGAGGGTGCGCCATAGGAGAGCGCTGTGATCCGCAAAGTGGGCTCTGCGTGTGTGACCAGAGCTGCGGCAACGCCTGTGGAGCCGGCGAGCGCTGCGATTTTGATGGTGACTCTCCCACTTGTGGTGCGTGCATTTGTGACAGGGAGTGTGGGGGGGGCTGTCCCGCCGGGCAGCGCTGTGATGACACTTTGACTTCTGGCACCTGTGGGCAATGCGCCTGTGATCTTAGCTGCGGTGGGGCCTGCACTGGGAACCTGGTGTGCAACACCGATGTTAGCTCTCCTTCCTGCGGTTTTTGTGAGCCTCCACAGTGCGGGAGTTGCCCGCCGGGGAACCGTTGTGATCCTGCGACAGGGCTCTGTGTGTGTGACCAGGAGTGCGGCGGGGGCTGTCCGGGGGGCCAGCGTTGTGATGCCGACCTGGCTTCGGGCTCCTGCGGGCAATGCCTGTGTGATCCCACCTGCGGTGGGAGTTGCCCCTTTGGGACGCTTTGCATGAGCGACGCCACCTCTGCTTCCTGCGGTCGCTGCCTCATTGACCCGACCTGTGGGGGCCCCTGCTCGGAGGGGGAGCAATGCAATCCGGTGACCGGATTGTGTGAGCCGGTGTGCCCGGAGTGTGGGACGGGGCAAATTTGCGATCCGGTAAGCGCTCAATGTGTCTGTGACTCCACTTGTGGAGGCGCCTGTCCAGAGGGTGCCTTCTGCGATGGAGAGGCCTCGTCAGAGACCTGCGGGACCTGTGTGTGCGATACCACATGTGGCGGTGGCGGTTGCCCCGCCGGGCAGCTTTGTGATGATGGAGCGTCCTGTGCAGGGTTGAATACCGAGGGTGCCTGTCAGGCCGCCGCTTCCTGTGTCGTCGACAGTGACGCTAACGCGTGCTTCTCTCCCTCTTGTGGGAAGTGCATGGTGGACTCGACCTGTGGGGGGGCTTGTGCGGCGGGCACCGTTTGCAATCCTCTCTCGGGGCTTTGTACTGCCGATCCAGATTGCGGTGGCTGCCCTCCAAATTTTCAATGCGATGTTCTGAGGGGACAGTGTGAGCCCATTGGTGGATAGGGAGAGCCCTAAACTCGCTCCAACCACAGCCAGGTGATGGCCAGGGCCAGCACCGGGAAAATGACGTAGAGGATCCCACGGGGTTTGGGCAGGGGGACTCGAAGGACAAAGAGAAACGCGACGACCCAAAGGGTGATGTGAAGAGGGAGGGGGGAGACCTCTCCGCTTGTGGGGCTGTAGCAAAAGTAGAGGACCAGGGGAAAAATCATCGCGGCGTAGGTCACCGGGAGGCCGGTGAAAAAGGCCACCGGCCCGGTTGTTTTGGTGGCGATGCTGTTAAAATAGGCCAGCCTGGTGCCCGCGCAGCAGATATACACAAGAATGGCCGCCATCTCGACCGGTCCGTCAAGGCCGGCATGCATGACGATAAACGCCGGAGCGACGCCAAAGCTCGCCATGTCCGCGACGGTGTCGATGTGGATGCCGAAGTCCTGTTGCTCGGGGGGGAGGTTGCATTTGCGGGCGACGTAGCCGTCAAAGAGGTCGCAAATCCCCGCGTAGATAAGGCAGATCGCAGCGTAGGGGATGTTTTGGTGGGCGGCGAAGTAGACACCGAGGCTCGCGAGGATCAAACCGCCGAGGGTTATAAAAGTGGGTGGGTTAAGGTACCCGATAAGAGGGAAGGGTTTTTGCGAGGGGGGCGTTGTTTCCATGATGTGCTCTCTAAAAGGGGTGGTGGAGTGGCGAATGAAACGAGGCTACCAAGAACCGGGGCGGAGAGGAAATTAGGGCGGACTCGTATGATGGAGCTTCTTGGAATTTTCCCGGCTCCCCTCAAGGGCTCATGCTGGCGTTCCCGTGGGGTTTGGGTCATAAGCCTGTCTACTAAGGGGGAAGGAAGAGGGAATACAATCGATGAATCCTGGTGAGCCTGAACAGATTATCCTCTTTCGTGACGCGGCTATTGGTCTTGAGGCAGCGCTGGTGCTTGACCACTCGGGCCTGGGTCCCGCAGCTGGGGGGATTCGAACGCGGGCCTATAGCTCCCTTGAGGACCTACTCGCCGACGCCAAAAACCTGGCGCGGGCCATGACCCTGAAGTGTGCTCTTGCTGGCTTGAGCGCGGGGGGAGGGAAGATGGTGGTGAGGGTGGTCCCGGGGTTTGATCGGCGGGCCGTCTTCGCCCGCCTGGGGGATGAGAGCCAACGACTTGGGGGACGCTTTCGCACCGCCGGAGATCTTGGGACGACCGCGGAGGATCTAGAGGAGGTCGCCGGGCGAAGCGAATATGTTCATACGCAGACGGGCTCGTTGGCCGGGGCGGTGGCGCGTGGGCACCTGCGCTGCGTGGAGGCGGGCTGCGGGGTCGTTCAGGGAGCGTCCCTGGAGGGGATCTCCGCGGCGATTCAGGGGTGCGGTGACATTGGGCAGGCGGTGATTCGAACCCTTAGCGGACGGGGAGCTTCTCTGAGCGTCGCTGATTTAAACCCAGCGCGCGTGGAGGCGGTCCGCGACCTTGCTGGGGTCAGCGAGGTCGCCCCGGAGGGGATTCTGCACGCTGAGGTGGATGTGCTGGCCCCTTGCGCTGTGGGAGGCGTGGTGAGCGACGATATCGTCGACCAGCTGCGGGCGCCGTTGATTTGCGGGGCGGCCAATAATATCCTGAGTGAGAGGTCGGTGGGTGAGCGGCTCGCTCAACGGGGCATCAAGGTGGTGCCCGATATCATCGCCTCCGCCGGGGGCGTTGTGGAGGGCATCGGAAAAACGGTGATGGGCCTTGAGGATCGTGGCTTCTTGATCGACCAGCTTGGGGAGACCGCACGGGAGGTGTTGGACGAGGCTTCCCGCGGGGGGAGGAGCACTCAAGAGGTCGCAGAACAACTGGCTGTCAGGCGTATTCTTCGTGGGATTTAAGACAACATTGCCGATTGATTTGGTCCTTGAGGAGCTCGTGCATAAGGTGGGCGCGCATAGCTGCGTGGTGGTGGAGGCTCCCCCGGGAGCGGGCAAAACAACTCGGGTTCCGGTGGCGCTGCTGGAGTCGGGTATGGGAGGGGACACGAGAATTCTGGTGGTGGAGCCCCGGCGTATCGCGGCGCGATTAGCTGCGGGCTTTGTGGCTCGGGAGCGTGGGGGCAAGCCCGGTGAAGAGGTTGGCTATCGTGTTCGCCACGACACCAGCGTGGGACGTTCCACGCGTTTGATCTTCCAGACCGAGGGGCTTTTGCTGCGGCAGCTGGCCGAAGACCCCACCCTGGCGGAGTTTAGCGTCGTGGTGTTTGACGAGTTTCATGAGCGCAACGTCGCCAGTGACCTCGCCCTGGCGGTGTTGCATCAAATGCAAAAGAGCGCCCGCCCGGATCTTAAGATCGTGGTTATGTCTGCGACCCTCAACGCGGAGTTTCTGGAGACCTACCTGGAGGATTGTGCGCGGGTTCGTTCTGAGGGGCGCTCGTTTCCGGTGACGATGGAGCATGACACCACCGTGGATGACCGGCACCTTGAGCGGCGGGTTCGCTCCGCGTTGAGTGGTGTCCTGAAAAGAGATTCGGGGGACGTGTTGGTGTTTCTTCCGGGGATGGGGGAGATACGGCGTTGCATCGAGCATTGTGATGAGATTGTGCAGCAGCAGGGCGCGATGGCGCTGCCCCTGCACGGCTCGCTTCCTCCCGCCGAGCAGGAGAAGGCTGTGCGCCCCGCGGCGAAACGAAAGGTGGTGTTTGCCACCAACGTGGCGGAGACCTCGGTGACCATCGATGGGGTGACCTCGGTTGTGGACTCTGGGCTCGCTCGGGTGGCCACCATGAGCGCCTCTGGGCTCTTTACCTCCCTGGGTCTTGCCCCCATCAGTCAGGCGTCGGCGATTCAACGGGCCGGCCGGGCTGGACGCACTCAGGCGGGTTATTGCCGCCGCCTCTACACCGAGCATGATTTTAAGCACCGGCCTGACTACGACGCTCCCGAGATCATACGCTGTGATCTCTCCGACACCCTGCTGCTGCTGAGCGCCCTTGAGGGGGTGGAGGTGTCCTCCTTTCCTTACCTGAGCGCCCCCGGTGAAGGACAGGTTCGCGCTGGGCTGGATCTGCTGACGCGGCTTGAGGCCCTGGACCCGGAGGGTCAGATCACCCCCCTCGGTAGAGAGATGCTACGTCTTCCTCTGCATCCTCGCCTGGCTCATCTGGTGATTCAGTGTCGTGAGGAGGGGATTCCATCCCTGGGGCTTTTGGCTGCGGCTATTCTGGGGGAGAGAGATTTTCGCCGGGGTGAGCTTGATTTGCCCCAGGGCTCCTCGGACATTCTGGCCCTTTGTGATCTCTATCGAGAGGTGGAGGGGACGCGATTTTCCCGAGACAGGATTCGAAACCTGAACCTGAATGGACGCACCTTGGAGTCCATTCGAAAAACAATGCAGCAGCTTAAAGGGCACGTGTCGGCCCGGGATGTTGTGGACGTTAGGGGGGAAGAAGCCGAGACAGTTTTTCGACGCTGCATCATGCGGGCTTTCCCCGATCGAGTGGCCAGGCGGGTCGAGGCCGGTGGAAAGCGAAAAGGGCTTCGGGAAGTGCTTATGGCTTCCGGAGGCAGAGCACTTGTGGCCGAGAGCTCGGTGGTGCTGGAGGGAGACTACCTGGTGGCCCTGGATCTTGGGGAGACGAAGCGGCAGGGCCGGGGGATGTTGACCATTCGGATGGCAAGTCGGATTGAGCCGGATTGGGTTTTGGATGAATGGGTGGACTGGCTCGAAGAGACCCGCGTCTACGAATACAACCCGAAGCGCGAGCGGGTCGAGGTGATTGAGTCTCTGCGTCTCGGTGGGATCAGCCTGGATGAGAGCTGGTCGGTTGCTCCTGCCGATGAGCAGGCGGCCGCGGCGCTTGCGAGGGCCGCGTGGCCCCTGCGAAAGCAATTAAAGCTGGGAGACCCTGGGGAGCAGCTGTTGGCGCGCCTGGCCTTTGTGCGGGAGCAGGGCCTTGAGACGAGCGGCTCTCTTGATTTTCTTGATAGTCCCGAGGCCCTTTTTGAGTGTCTGTGTCGGGGGCGTATCTCTCTGGAGGAGCTTCGGGGGCTCCCGGTGGAGGAGACCCTGCTTAGCGGGCTGGGCTATGAGGAGCGACAAGCCATTGATGAGATCGCCCCTCGAAAGGTTCATCTCAAGGGGAGCCGGTCGTTTTACATACACAATCAGGCGGGAAAGCCACCGTGGATTGAGGGGTACATTCAGGATTTCTACGGGCTTGAGGCGGGGCCCTGTGTGGCGCGGGGAC
>JAZAIZ010000319.1:0-1052 GCA_036230545.1 Myxococcota bacterium | reverse complement strand
TGGGAAGGGGAGATTCATCTCCCCGTGATGCATGGTGGGAGAACGAATTGAACGAAGCGTGGCGGATACCTGGGGCTGAGCCCCACGGGTGGGAGAGAGCGGATGGTGATGATAGGGCTGAGCCCAGTGCCAGTGGGTGGTGGGAATGGCCGGCAGGGTACCAAACGGAGGCAGATCGTCGCGCGCAGCAGCGAGGGAACCTGGGAGGGGGAGGGGGAGAGAGAGGCAGGCTACGGCCGACACCGCCGAACATACCCCCCCCGCCGCACCTCCAGCGCTCGAAAAAAACGAAGGGGCTGAGCCAAACGTCTTCGGGGCGCTCAGTCGAGGGGGCTGCGCCAAACGTCTTCGGGGCGCCCAGCCGAGGGCGCTGCCTAAAAAAACGATCTTGTAATCGCCCACACGATGGTGACGAAGATGACAAATATCATTGGAAAAGGATGGAGTTTACACACAGCGATATCAGAGAGGACAGCAGAGATCGTAAGCGCCCACGCGGCGGTGAGGAGGAGGAGGAGGAGGAGGAGGAGGATCGAGGAGGAGGAAGGAGGAGGAGAGATGACAGAGGTGCTGAGCACCGTCCCGATAACGCTGAGCTGACCGAGGGGCAATTGAAAGCGAAGATTCACAGTCTGGAGAAGGAACTGGCGCGGAACAAGTTCGAGGCTGAGCCCAAACACCGACCGCGCGAGCCCCCGCGAGCCCCCCTACCGCGCGAGGCTGAGCCAGCGTTTGATGTTGAGAAGTGTGGCCCGATCCGTTCCTATTCATTCGGGACAGCATTCCCATGGGGCCGCGTTCAGACACCTGCCGGCGTTCCCGAGGGGGCATGCACCGTGCCCCCCTCCCGGACCGCGTTTCGCAGCTCGAGGACATTTAATGACGTTGTTGATGACGAACACTGCTCATGTTCCTTGTTGAACCGGGTTTTCACTTGTTATCCCTCGGAGCGCGTCATGGACATCGATTGCAACATGTTCCCTATCCTTGATGATCCTGAGGGGGCCGGGGGGACAAATAAGCATATTGGGACCCACAGGGCTTTGATGGGG
>JAZAIZ010000318.1:0-15608 GCA_036230545.1 Myxococcota bacterium | reverse complement strand
CATCCCCCACACCCAGAGCATCGGCCACAACGCATTGGGCCCCTTTGTCGATTATATTGTACATTTGAAATCGGATATTCTTCTCATGGGAACGACTCTGGCCGCGCCGATTATGGCGGCAACCTTTATTACGGACATCGTCTTTGGAATCTTGAATCGCGTCGCCCCCCAACTGAACGCCTATTTTATGTCCATGCCCGTCAAAGCCCTTGGGGGAGTCATCATCATCCTCGTCGCGCTCTATGCCATCGCAGATCGCGTTGAGCATTATACAAGCGTCGCCATGGTACAGACCCGGGACGTGATCCATCACCTGAGTCAAACCAAGGGGTCCTAAATGTCTGACGGCGGCACCGGTGAAAAGACTGAAGAACCGACCCCGGAGCGACTCCGGAAGTTACGTAAAGACGGCAACATTCCCAAAAGTCAGGACGTCACCACAGCCGTCTCCTTTATCGTCACCTTCGCCATCCTCGCCTCCTCCATGGGATACATCTCAGAGCAAGTTTCAGAACTCGTTTTTATCTGCTTTAGGGCTATCGAGTCTGAAGAGCCTGCGGGCATGCTGATTCAGGGACTCCTTAACCAGGCCATGTTCACCTTCGTTATCGCCTGCGCGCCGGTCATGGCGGCCGCTCTGGTGATCGGACTGGTAATGAACATTGCCCAGGTGGGCTTTCTCTTCACCATGAAGCCCATCACCCCGGACATCAAAAAGCTCAACCCCATCAACGGTCTCAAAAACCTCGTCAACATGAAGAAGATGGTGGAGCTACTCAAGACCATCGTCAAGTTCACCTTGATCGCCTACCTCTCCGTCACGGCCCTCAACGACGCCATGCGAGACGTTATCCTGATCATTCGCAGTGAGCTCATGATGGGTATGAAGATCATCGGAACTATCATCTGGGATTTTTGTATCGACATCGGCGGCGTCTTCGTGGTGATCGCCGCAGCGGACGCATTTTATCAGAAAAAGCGCTACACCAAGGACAACATGATGTCCAAATACGACATCAAGCAGGAATACAAACAAAGCGAGGGAGACCCGCAACAAAAAGCCGAGCGCAAGCAACTTCACCGGGAGATGGTCAACAATGCCCCCGCGGGAGCAGTGAAAAATTCGGACGTCGTGGTAAAAAACCCCGACCACATCGCCGTCGCCCTCAAATACGACGAGGATGAAGAAGAGGCTGCGCCTCAGATCGTCGCCAAAGGAATGAACGTCTGGGCAGAGAAGATCCTGGAAGAGGCCAAACACTACGGCGTGCCCATCGTGAGAAACGTCCCCCTGGCTCAGGCCCTCAACAAACTCGAGGTGGGCGATGATATCCCCGAGGAGCTCTACGAGGCGGTAGCTGAGGTCCTCAATTTCATCTATACTCTTGCTGAAGAGCAAAAAGCCAAGGGGCGCTAAAATCCAACCAATTCTCCCCCTTTCTGTGTAGGATAAACCATGGCCAATAACAGCATCAGCTACAACAGCTTTACGACCCTCCCCAGCAACATCTCCCAATACGGTCAGACCGTGGAGGAGATTAAGCTCCAGCAGGGTGCCCCCGACGCCAACCCCGCGATCTCGCCCATGCCCACCACGGACCTCTCAGATGTCCAATTGGCGCTCAAAAAGGCAGGATCCGACACAACTCGGCTAAATGGGCCCTCACAGCCCTCTCAAAACCCCTACGAAGGCCCCAAATCCCATTTGACCCTTAGCCGTTCTGCCACCCAGAAGCTTAAGGGAGCCATCGTAGACGAGCTCAGAGACCTCATTCAATCCGGGAAAATTGGCGACAAAGACGTCCAAAAGCAGATGGACTCTTCACTGCAGCGCGTCATCGGCATGAGCGAGTTCCTTGAGTATCAAAACAGTCTCACCGACCGCATCTACTCAATGGCCTTAAGTGTAAGTAAAGGCTAGACCTTTTTATAATCCTCCCCCTCCCCCTCAACATCCCCTCCCGGCCATGCTATGAATGATCCTCATGGCGGATACTAGAGATATTGACGGGTTCCAGATGGAACAGAGGCTTGCGAAGCTTGCCCAACAATGGTCGGAGGGTCAGGTTAGCCTCCAGGAGATCATGGGCCTGAATTACGAAGAGCTCTATGCGATCTCAAGCCAGGGTTACACGTTCTTTCTTCAGGGAAAGGTTCAACCGGCCCGCATCATCTTTGAGGGCCTCGTCGCGATCGACCCCAGAAACTCCTATTATTATCGGGCTCTTGGTGTCATTTATTGGCGGGAGCAGGAGCCTCAGAAGGCCCTTAAGCAGTTCACCTACGCCATTCGCGTCGCTCCGGACGAGATCGCCAGCTACATCAACCGCGCCGAAGTCTTCGTGTCCAATAAGCAATTTGACGACGCCCGCACAGACCTCGAGTACGCTATCAAGCACGCCGGGCCCCAGGACGCGGCCCTGAGCCGCAAGGCTCGGGCTATCCTGCAAATGATCGCATAAATCCGCCCCTAAGATTGGTCAACCACCTGTAATACCTGCCACTTAAGCACAAATTTGACGCACCCTTCCGGGAACCCCTCCGATAGTCACACTGTACCCGAACCTCCAGGAGAATACAGTCCAATGGCTATGAACATCAAAATCTGCAAGCCCATGTCCCCCGAGCACCAACGAGCGAACGCTTGGTTTTCTTCACTTATTCATCAGATCTCCCCACAGACCTATCGCAACAAGACAACCAAAGCCGGTCTTGAGCAATGTGTGGACTTCTTTCGAGCGTACGCCCAGACCGGCGACAAGCGCTTCCTGGGGCTGTGTGAGGACTTCCTCAAGGCCACCATTGAGGCCACCGGCAAGCAAGACTCCCAAAGAGCCTAAGCAGGCGCTCCCCCTGCTCGGCAGCTTCCTGTCGAGCCCCCTTAGAACGATTCTCTCCCGCACCTCTGAAGGGCCATCAGGGCACCTCCTGATTTTGTCCGCTCGCGTCGTCTCAAGTTGACAGAGTCCGTAACGCTTGTTACTCCGCTACGGTTTCGTAGTTCAGGTATGCAATCGCCTGAATTCTATCACCTTCTTTACTTAAGCAGCGCGGAGAAGTTCCCAGATGGCAGAAAACACAGCGACCTCGGAACGTCGAAAAACAGACCTTAGCGACAGCATCAAAGAGCTCGAAGCCAAGTACCAAAAAGAGCCAAACCAAACGGCTTCCCAGCTCGCGAAAGCCTATCTCACCAGTGGCCGACCCAAAGACGCCATTCCCGTTCTCCAGAAATCTGGCCAGGGAAAGCCCGAAAATCAGGTGATGCTCGCACAGGCGTTCTTTGACAGCTTTCAAAACTCCAAAGCCACCAAGACCCTGCGCTCCGCGATGAAGAAGGCCGACCTCACCAATCACCTTGAGACGCAGTTGCTCCTCGGTGAGTTGGCGCTGGAATACAACAAGCCCGACGACGCCAAAACCCACCTTCGGACTGTCATGAAGCTCAAGCCCAGCCATGCGCGCGCGGCGAGCCTCCTGCACGGCCTCGGTGAGAACATCGCCATCCCCAAAAACGATGAAGATTACGAGCTCTCGGGGTTTCGCACAGAATCCGCCACTCACTCAGAGACTCCCTTTCGTGCAATCACACAGATTGTCCTGGCAACCCTGCTGCTTGGGGGCGCTCTTGGCACCTATGTCTGGAACGCGCAACGCAATCATGCAGCGAAGACTCTTGCGGTAGAGGCCATGCCCCTGGTGGAGCGTGGGGATATCGAGAGCCTTCAAGAGGCCGAGGCCAAATTCCTGGAAATGATCGAGCTCACTGGCGACAACCCCCGAGCTATCGGCGGTTTGGCTTATCTAAACGCCCTGCTCTGGGTTGACCATGGGGTTCAAGAAGCCCAGGAAAAGGCCGAGCGCTATACACAAGAAGCAAGCCGGGCCCACATTGAGTCCAGCAACCGTTACGCCGCGGAGCTGCTCACAGCCTACGGCGCCGGTGATCTGAAAAGAGCAGAGCAGATCGCCACCCTTGTGAGCTCCAAAGGTGGGGTCTCCGAAAAAATTCACTGGGGCCTTGGGCTTGTCCTTGAAGCCAAAGGCGAGACCCGCCTGGCCCGTGACTATTACCGCAAGGCCCATGACCTTAAGGCCAGCGTCCCTTATTTTGCCATCAGCCTCGGAGACGCCTACAACGCGCTCCACGATCCCTACAACGCGGCTACCTTCTGGACCAAAGCGCAGGCCGCCAACAGCAGCTACATCCCCGGAGCAGCCCGCGAGCTTCTGATTAAGCTGCGCAAAGGCGAGCCGAGCGCGAAAATTGAGGAGACCCTCAAGCGTCTTGAGGCGATGCCTGCAGAACTCATCGGGCCCCGCGACCGCACAGCCCTCAACGCCACTCGGGGAGCATTGGCTTACCGTGAGGGCGACGCCAAGAGTGCCTTGGAATATTTTACCCAGGCCATGACCACCGACAAAGATAACCCCGAGCTTCTCCTGGGCGCGGGACTCGCCCGAATCGCTGCAGCCAACGGTGACGACGCCGCGACAATGATCAGCGCAGGACTCACTCAAATCAAGGCCGCCTATGCAGCCTCCCCCAAGGGAACACGATATCTCTATGCGCAGCTCGACGCTCTGATAAGCACCGCACGTTACGATGAAGCCATCAAGGCCATTCAGGCGCTCAAGCCTGAGACTGCCGGGACCGCCGATGAGAGCAACGCAGCGAACCTCTTTGACACCGCCCTGGTTCAAGTCAAATTGGGGAACGCCTACCGACTCAACAAGGACTTCGCCAATGCCACTAAAGCCTTCGAGCAGGCCCTGAAGTTGCACACCGACTACCCCGAGGCCCACCTCGGCATCGCGACGTCCCTGTGGAACCAGAAGAAACACAGCGAGGCGATTAAGTCCTTTGAGGCTGCGGTTGGAGCCAAGTCTAAATTTCCTGAAGTATACGACAGCATCGGGCTCATGTTCCTTGAGCAGGGTGCCCCCAAGGACGCCGACATCCAACTGGTGGAGGCCGACAAGCTCTATCGCGGGATGGGCAAGGGCAAGCGTGAGCTATCGGCGTTTTACACCCGGGTTATCGAAGCGTACAAAGCTCGCCGACAAACCACCCTGGCAGGCCAGTGGCAGAAGCGACTCGAAGGACTCGGGCAGACTCCCGCCACGATAACCACCAGCGCCCGCACCGAATAATTTATAGATTCACATACCCACGGAGCCCTTCAATTTGCTCGGGGCTCCCCAATACAATGATCGTGTCTCCCCCGTTTAGAAGGGTCTCCGGACCTGGATTGTAACGAGGGGCGGCCTCGCCAGCCTTAATCGCCATCACCACCAGTCCCGTGTTTTGTGGGATCTTCGCATCAGCGAGGCTTTTTCCCGCCAACTGAGATTCCGAGGGGATAACCGCCTCTTCCAATCGCAGGGAGATGTCTGCTCCCAAGGTCGCCGCGTCGAGAAAGCCCACCACTGAGGGTCGCATCATCACCGACGCCATCCGCACCGCCCCCGTTATATTGGGGGAGACGGCATGTGTCGCCCCCGCACGTCGCAACTTCTTCAGCGACTCCTCATCAGAAGCTCGCGCGACAATTTCAATGTCGGGACGCATCCCTCGCGCCGTCAGGCAAAGCAGGAGATTCTCTGCATCATCCGTGAGGCAACCGGCGACCCCTTTCGCTCGCATGATACCTGCATCCTCCAGAGTCTGCTCACGGGTAGCGTCCCCCACCAGGAAAAGAGTCTCCGGGGACAAAAGCGCGGCCGCCCGATCTCGGTCGGACTCAATGACAATGCATTCACAGCCCATACGCTCGACCTCATCAGCAATGACACGTCCCATTCTTCCCAGACCACAAATGATAAAATGATCCTGAAGCGTCTTAATCTTCTTATCCATCCGATACCTTCCAAGTAAATTACCCAGATCTGACTCCACGATCAGCGCCGTAAACACAGCCCAGCACATCCCCAAACCGATAACGGAAAACGCCAGGAGAAACATGGTAAAGATGCGCCCGGATTCGCTTAAAGGATAAACCTCTGAGAAGCCCACCGCCGTCAACGAAATGACCGACATATACAGCGCGTCAATGGTCCCCCAGCCCTCCAGGTGCATATAGCCAAAAGTTCCAATCAATAAGAGCGCGAAGAGATAGACAAAAATTCCGAGGAGACGGGTCTTGAATGGCTGTAACGCCTGCCTGACAATGGCGGTGCGCTGGATGGTCCAGCTTCGCTTGGTCTTCATTCTGTGATTTACGGATTCAATCCGCCCCCAAATTCGTTATCTCAGCGTCGCAGCGGTACCGCTGAAATTAGCGAAACTCCCCCCTGCGCCTCTCCCTCTAATCCTAGTCCGTCCCCGAGGGTTCTGACCAGATCAATCACCGATACTTTTTCGGTGGTCTGCCCCGGAATCACCCTATTTCCGGCTAAGATGAGCGGAACATGTCGGTCATAATACCAGGGGGAGCCCGTCTCCGCCCCCAACTGGCCCCGCTGCGTAGATTGAATCATCTGGTAAGGTCGCAGGGCTACAGCCACGTCCCCGCTCCGACCAGCGTAACTCCCCTGAGCGAGGGCCCGAGCGACAGCGTCAGCCTGCTTGGGAAGATCTGCCACCGGCCAGGCCCGGTACACCGCCGGGTGTTCATTGAGTGCATGAACCGCCGCTTTCACCAGCTCTGCCAAGGGGGCCGCTGGAGAGGGGTTCAAATGCAAAAATGGAAACGCCAGAGCCCGAATATAGCTGCCCGGACCAAAGCGTCGCCGGAGGCTCTCCTCGAGGTGCCCCAAAAGAGCTTCCTGCGAGACACGCGCGCCGGTCTTCTGCTGCCGCGCCGCCTCAGCAACGGTGGGGCTGATACCATGACTTGAGCTCAGCCCCACCAAAACCCTCCCCTGGGTCTGCTGCTCCACCACATCCAGTAAATCTCCCAAGACGCGGTCCAGCTCCATCAGGGCAGCGATGCGCTCAAGGCTGAAGGGGCCATAATCGTGCCCGATATAGTCGAGGGCTGAAAATGATAGAATGCAATAATCGACGTCCGCGTCCTCCCCCAACTGCAAACGACGAATCAGGTAGGTCGCCATGTCCCCAAGAGCCCGGTCACTGTCGGGGGTGCGCAGCCAAAGCTTCCAAAGCTCCGAGTGGTCTTCGCCGGACAACCGATGGGGAAAAACCACCCCGTGCCCTGCATCCCGTTCACCCTCCCGCCGGTCCTCTTGACTGGCGAAGGGGAGCGGCATGCGAGGCAACTCCCAAAGACGCGAGATACGCTCCGGACTGGCGACGCTCTCAAAATAACGTTGAAACGAGGTCAAGAGCTCCGAAGAGGGGGGATTGACCACCCCACCGACCTTGAAGTCATCATCGTCCAGCCACAGAACGACGTCTGTCTTCTCTCCCCCGAGCAAGCGCGCCAGGCGCTCCTCTTGAGCAACCACCAGCACCTTGGACCTTGGGGATTGCGTCTTTAGTCTTTCTGCGATGGTGGGGCTCAAGAGCACCTTCGAGCCACAGAAACCATCCAGCGCTCCGCAGACCTCTTCAACCCTCTCGCGCTCATGAATGTAGATGTTGTCGGCCACAACCCCGTGAACTCGTGGGGAGAGTCCCGTAGCAAGGGTGCCATAACTCGCAGCGTCATCCGGTCGCCCATGACGATAGGTCGCCTCAGAAAAATAATGTCCCCTCTCCAGCAGGCGCTTCAACCCGTATCGCCACAATGGCCAATAGCGCTCAATCTCATCACCCCGTAAACCATCCAAGGCCAGCAGCAGCACCAGACGATTGTCCTGGGACGCCACCGATGACCTCGAATCACCGCGACAGGAGGCCACGAGTAGAAAGAGGAGAAATACCCAAGAGCGCAAGGGGCGCATTAAGGCCGACTCTCTCCGGAAGCAGCCTCGGATGCAGCGGCACCGGGATCCAACTCCAAAACCACCGAAGCTGGTGCCGGCACAACTTTGGGATCCCAGCTTCCGGGCACCTTCTCCACATAGCGGCCTACCCCAATCGTCGCAGCAAGCTCTTCATCCCAAACAGGAAGGCGCATGGTGCTCCCACCATTCAACTCAATAATGGCCACCGAGGCGCTGCCTTGATGAAGCGGGGCCTCAATGGCCCTCACCCTGCCGGCGTAGCTGGATTGATAGCGCTCAAAAAGGGCCACAAGATCTTTGTCCTCTGCTGTGGGCCTTTGCACCACAACCTCGGTGGTACCCATGCTCTTAACCAGAAGATCTCCCGCCTTACCAATCGGAGGACTCTGCCAGCGAGGAGGTTTTCGCAGACCAAAGCCCACAAACATCTCATCAGCCCTGACATCGAGCACGATAGCCCGATACTCCAATAAGAACTCCCCAAAAAAGGGCCCCACTCCAAACCCGAGGGCCGCTACCACGAGCAAAAACCCATACCGTCGAAGGGGACTGGCCATTCGCAGATCCTGCCCGCTATAATCACTTCGTTTTTTCATGTGTCGGATTTTTAGCACAGGAGCGCGGTGACAGCGAAGCCCCTGAGTTCATTTATTCCGCACTGCAAAGAAATGAGAAGCTAGACGCCGATCAGCTTCTTGGCCTGAGCCAGCTGCTCGGGCCGGCAATAAAAACGGGACACCCCGACAACATCATCAAAGCGCTTGTAGAGGGAGGTGTAGTCCTGAATTCGATGGACCCTGCCCATCTCCTGCTCCACCACCATCAAGGGAAACACCGAATCCGCCTTTTTGACGTATTGTGACAGAATCCCCTCACACTGCACTCGAAAATACTCGACGTCCTCATCACGCAGGAGCGTCTCAATTCGAGAGGAGTCTTCGTGGCCGCCAAAGTCGTGGGTCTCCACCAGCAGGCGGTAGGGTCGTCGCTGCACCACCGCCCGAGCCCAGGGGTTGTCAGACTGACGCAGGTGCATCATGAGATGGAGGTCATCGGTCTCAAGATAGCCCTCGGAGTCACCAGGCAACTCATAGTCGCCGGATTCATAAAAGCGCCCCAAAAGATGGTCGAAGCAAATGGCGGTGTGATGCAGATACACCGCAAGAAACATGTGGTAGCGGGCCAGGAGGAAGTTCTCAAAGGCCCAGACTCCTTTGTGCTTCAGCGCCATACACCAGCGCCCCTCATGCTCGACGGCCGTGAGGTTGTTGGTCAACCACACGTGGTCAAACTGCCCATAACTCACGCCGGTGTAATAAGCATCTCGACGCAGGTAGTCCATTCGGTCGGCGTCCACTTCACTGGAGACGATCTGAGTGAGCAGGGGAAGAACATCGCGGCCACCAATCTTAAAGGCGTCCTCGTCCCCCGGGGGCGGCCGCCCCATTACCAGCGCGGCCAGGCGAGCGCCCGAAATCCCCTCCCCTCCGAGCTCCTGCTCGATGAGCCCCGTCAACTCCGAGTCGATAAGAAGTTTTACCGTGTAGTCTTCGTGGGTCGCCTGCCGATCAACCTCACCCACCCACGCGCCGATGTTCAGCTCCCGCACGGAGGGCATCACCTTCTCGGAAACGTGGCTGCGGGGAGGGTGCCCAATGTCGTGAAAGAGCACCGCCAAACGCACGATCTGACGGAGGCGTGCCGCGTCGGCCTCCTCAAGCTCAAGAGGGATAAGCACCCGCTCAACCAGCCGCGTCGCCATCTCCATGGCCCCGAGGCTGTGGGCATAGCGTGTATGGGTCGCCCCCGGAAAGGCCAAATCGGCAAAGCCCAGCTGCTTGATATGACGCAGCCGCTGGAAGGGACGGGAGTCAATCAATTTGATCTCAGCCGGAGAGACCTCAATCGTTCCGTGAATCGGATCGTGAATAGAAACCATGCTCTTTGATCTTAGCGGAATTTAGCCGCGGGAGACAACCACTGGGGGTCACTCCGATAAATGGATTAGTTGCGGGAGACAGGAGAGCTCGCTCAAGCCACCGCGTCGCGCTGCATGCAGCACTTCTTGTATTTCTTACCGCTGCCGCAGGGGCAGGGCTCGTTTCGACCAACCTTGGCCGCCACGCGCCGAACCGTCTCTTGCTTTTCGGGGGTCTTGCTTTGGGCCGCCTGGAGCTTCATCTCGCGCTCCTGCTGGGCCTTGCGCTGCAACATACGCTCTTCGTAGTCGTCTTGAGTGGCCGATGTAATCACCACCCGACAAACTTTCTGAAGAACATCCCCCGCGATGGTCGCCATCATCGTCGCAAAGAGGTTGAACCCTTCCTTCTTGTATTCGTGCTTCGGATCTTTCTGGGCGTAGCCGCGCAGGTTGATCCCCTCACGAAGGTGGTCCATCTCGCGCAGGTGCTCTTTCCAGAGGGTATCAATGGTCTGCAGGTGGATGATCCGGGAGATAGAATAAAAGCCGTCCTGCCCGTAAGTCTCTTCCTTCATCTGCAGGTAAGACTCCACAGTCCCGAAGACCTTATTCTCCACATCTTCACGATTTTCAAAATCGGAATCGGTGAAATCAAGCTCGAGGCCAAATTGCTCCTTAATCATCTCCGTGAGCAACTCAAAATCCCACTCATTGACGTCAGTCTTCTCGGGGCATGCCCGAACCACCAGGCTGACCACGAGACCATCAACCATATCCAGCACGGCCTCTTTGCTGCTGGCGGGGTCATTGCCCAGGACATCGCGACGAAGTTCATAGACGGCCTTGCGCTGCTCGTTCATGACATCATCGTATTCGATCAGGTGCTTTCGAATATCAAAGTTGTGGCCTTCCACTTTGCGCTGGGCGTTCTCGATGCTCTTGCTCACCCACCGGTGCTCAATCACCTCGCCGTCTTCCATCCCGAGACGCTCCATCAAGCCGATGATCTTCTCTCCCCCGAAGATGCGCATGAGGTCATCCTCAAGTGAGACAAAGAATCGAGAGGCCCCCGGATCTCCCTGTCGGCCGGAACGGCCTCGCAACTGGTTGTCGATGCGTCGGGAATCATGTCGCTCGGTGCCAATAATGCAAAGGCCCCCCGCCTCGAGCACTTCGTCACGCTGCTTGGAGCACTCACCCTGCAAGCGCTGCAGGTTCGCCTCATAACCCGCAGGATCTTCATCCGGGGAGACCTCCTGGGCCGCGAGAAACTCCGCGTTGCCCCCCAGCACGATATCGGTTCCACGACCCGCCATATTGGTCGCGATGGTCACCGCGCTCTTGCTTCCTGCCTGGGCCACGATCTCAGCTTCGCGCTCGTGGTATTTGGCGTTCAGAACATTGTGAGGGATCTTAAGACGCTTCAGGTGACGACTGAGCACCTCACTCTTCTCCACGCTCACCGTCCCCACCAGACAGGGCTGCCCACGGGTCACTCGCGTTTGGATGTCCTCCGCAATGGCCTGAAATTTGTCTCCCTCGCTCTTAAAAATGAGGTCTTCTTCATCCTTGCGAACGACCGGCTTGTTGGTGGGCACCACAATCACCGGGAGCTTGTAGATCTTTTGAAATTCTTCCGCCTCAGTCTCGGCTGTCCCGGTCATACCGGCGAGCTTGAGAAACATTCGAAAATAGTTCTGGTAGGTGATCGTCGCCAGAGTCTGATTTTCATTTTCAATCGGGACGCCTTCTTTGGCTTCGACGGCCTGGTGGAGCCCGTTGGACCACCGTCGCCCCTCAAGGACTCGCCCGGTGAACTCATCGATGATCTTAATTTTGCCGTCCTGGATCATATAATCCACATCGCGGCGATGGAGGGTGTGGGCGCTCAAGGCCTGATTGATGTGGTGCAGGTACTCAATGTGGTCCGGCTCGTAGAGATTGTCGATCTTCAATAAATCTTCGACCGTCTGAATTCCGGACTCGGTGAGCAGCACGGTCCTTGATTTTTCGTCGACGGTGTAATCCTGCTCTCGACGCAGGGAGGGGATAATCCGATTCACCCGAAGGTATTGGTCGGTGCTGTCTTCAGCCGGTCCACTGATAATCAAAGGCGTACGTGCCTCATCGATAAGAATGGAGTCGACCTCATCAACGATGGCAAAATGCGGTCCTCGCTGAACATAGTCCTCGAGGTAGAGCTTCATGTTGTCGCGCAGGTAATCGAAGCCAAACTCAGAGTTGGTTCCGTAGGTGATGTCTGCCTTATAGGCCGCCTGCCGCTCCTCATCATCCATGCCGTTGGCGATCACGCCCACCGAGAGCCCCAGCCATTGATAGAGCTGGCCCATCCAGCCCGCATCACGCTGGGCCAGGTATTCATTGACGGTGATCAGATGGACTCCGCGACCGGCGATGGCGTTGAGATAAACCGCGAGGGTCGCCACCAGGGTCTTCCCCTCCCCGGTGCGCATCTCGGCGATTTTGCCATCATGGAGGACCATGCCCCCGATCAACTGCACATCATAATGCCGCATCCCCAAAACACGAATCCCTGCCTCACGAACGACCGCGAAGGCCTCCGGGAGGAGAGCATTCAACACTCCGTCGATCTTTTTGCGATCTGCTGCCAGCTCCTCTTTGGTTCCCTCGGAACGCGTCACCGCAGGATCTCCCCCCGCGGCCTTGTAGCCCTCCTTGAAACGCTGCCGAAACTCGTCTGTCTTGGCCTTCAGCGCCTCATCGGGCAACGCCTGGATTTTGGGCTCAAGGGCGTTGATCTCACGGACCTTGGAGGCCAAGCGCTTGATTTCACGATCGTTTTTGGTGGGGATTACTTTATTAAACCAGGAAGCCATGTATCGATTCTCAACTAAGAAGTTTTACTTAGGGTTGCTCCCCCAAACTAAGGGCCCATGCCCTTGCGGTCAAGGTGGGAGACGAAGAAACCTTCTAACAGTTAAACCCCCGTTTTAAAACAGGTTTATCCTTTTTTTCCCAACCAGTCCAAGGACAGTCGCCCAAGGGCCTCTTCCAACTTCAAAAGGGCCGTTGCCCAATCACCTCGACGGGTCTGCCGAAAGAGCCGAACGCTCTGGTACCAGATGGAGCGCTCTGTCCCCAGAAACCAGCGCCAATCGGGGACAGAGGGGAGCAGGACCCAAGTGGGGGTCCCCATGGCCCCAGCGAGGTGGGCGATGGCGGTGTCGACGCTGATGACCAGGTCAAGGGCCTCGATGGCGTGAGCGGTGCGGTTAAAGCCCTCCACCATCGGGGATAAATCCCTCACCTCCCCCGCCCATGGAAAACACCGGAGGTCTCCTTCCCGATTTCCCTTTTGCAGGCTGAACCACTCAATGTTCGGCAGGGACAGGAGGGGGCACAGCAGCTCAAAGGGGCAGGAGCGTCGCTGGTCGTTGGCATGGTGGGGGTTTCCGGCCCACACAAGACCAACCCGGAGTCTCGAGCGCTCCTGGGGCAGGGCCCGCATCAGATCTTGCGGAGTGTCGCCTATGGGCCTTAGGTAGCCGGCGCTCATGGGGACGGAGTCCACGGCGGTATGAAGGAGGGCAGGGAGATTCATCAGGGGGACATGGCAGTCAAAGGGCACAGGCTCCTCCCCTTCCACCCAGAGGGTGTCCACCTCCTTCCACTCTGCAAAGAGCGGCGCCAGCGCAGGCTGCACCCGAAACACGACCCCTCCACTCAGCGCGCGCACAGCCGGCAGGTATCTGGCAAATTGAATCGTATCCCCGAGTCCCTGCTCGGCGTGCACCAGGACGGTCTTCTCTCGGGCCTCTCTGCCATCCCAGGCCGGGGCCTCAAAGCTCGAGGCGATTTTTTTCTCGCTGCGGGTTCTCCACAAATAGTTGCTCCACCCTGCATCAAAATTTCCCTCCAGCAATTGGGACATTCCGAGATTGATGTGAGCATCGACGTGCTCAGGCGAAGACTCAATCACCGCGCTATAACTCTCCTGGGCTGCGCTGAAGTTTCCCAGAAGATTTTGCACGATGCCAAGGTTCATCCGCGCCTGCTCCCATGCTGGGGCAACCTCAAGGGCGCGCTCAAACCACCGCTGCGCTTCGAGCAGCTCATTTTCCCGAAGCAAGAGGAGGCCCTGGTTGTTCATGGCGTATTTATCGGTGGGAGCACGCTTCAACACATTCTCATAGGCTGTGGCGGCGGCGACCACGTCACCCTGCTCTTGATAGGCAGCACCAAGATTGGTGTAGAGCGCTACCGAGTCGGGCTCGAGCAGGAGAGCCTTTCGATAGGCAACAATCGCCTGCTCGCAGCGCTTCAAGCGCAATAGGCAATCCCCCAGTGATTTGTAGGGGCCAGGGTTGTTGGGGTCCTGCTGGACTGCGCTTAAGAACGAGGTCACCGCGGCGCTATAATCGCCAGCTTTCTGCTGAGCCCGTCCTCTTTCAAACTCCGTCAACTCGTGGCGTGTCTCCATGATGACTCCCTGCGCTCCCTGTCCTTCGGCTCCATGTTTCGAATTGCGTTTGGCCACCAATAGCGGGGCAAACCCCTGCCCGCTTCCCGATGCCTCCCGCTCATCTCGTTAAAATAGAGAGTCCCCGGGGCGAAAACAAGTCAAGGATGTGTCGAGTTTTCCTGAGCGCTCTCCTCGAAACATCCAGGGAGTCTACATGGAGTGAACTCATAATGAGATTGAACGTGAGTATAAAGAAGATGGCTATTGTCGCGTGCTGGGAAATTGTGCTAGACGGCGCGCTCATTTTGAGCGTGGTCAGGAATGAATTTTCAGAAGAAGGAGAGACCTCAAATAAAGCGATGGACTTAAGGCTCAACGACAACTTCTCCCGTGGGAATGAACGTCTTTGACGACGTTTCAGGGTTGGTCGTCGTTCTTCTTAAAAAGTCACTTCAAGCCGGGTTTCTTGAATTCTGATGATGATTCGTTTGGACTGCGGCGTTCTTTTCGCCACAGTGATTGTTCTCGCCCTGGTCCCCTGAGCCTGCCTGGCACAGGACGACCTGAAGGGCGGAGCTTCGAAGGTGTTATCTCGACGGAGTGTCCCCAAAACGGGACCAGAGCACGCCTATGAAGGTTAAGCAGTACCCCTGGGTTTTTCCCGGGACGTTTTTCTAATCAGTACAGGGTCGTACAGAGTTGCGACAAACAACAGGAGTCAGAAGTTGGCTAAGAAAACAACAGCGAAAAAAAAGGCCACGAAGAAACCAGCTAAAAAGGCCACTAAAAAAGTCGCTAAGAAAGCCACGAAGAAAGTAGCCAAAAAAGCTGCTAAGAAAACGACCCGCAAGAAAAAATGGGACTGGAAAGAAGGTCTTACGGGCAAATCCAAGAAACGAAAGTCTCCCTTTGACACCATGGACGAAGTTGAGGCGGCCCATATTCGCTCGGTCCTCGCAGCCTACGGACACGATATTCAGCAGACAGCGCTAGCCCTTGGCATCGCTCGCTCGACAGTTTATCGAAAGATGAAGCGCTACAAGATCAAATAAGCACCTCTCCTTGGTGCTCATCGAATAAAAAAGGGTCCTCAAGGGCCCTTTTTTTTTGTCCATAAAATAGCCAAATCCTTGAAAAATAAGCCGTAAATCGTTGGTCGAATCCCGGCAACTAAGGTATGGGGCCTTCCAGGAAGCGCGCTTTAAGCAACCTCAAGCGCCAATGAACGCATGACCAACACTCATTCATTTATCGTCACCGGTTCCCGACAACAGTGGGGCTTAATCGTCCAGGAGCTTGTGGAGCTTGGAATCTCCTCTCCGGTGGAGGGCGGCGTTGGGATCTCCTTTGAAGGGACCCTTGAAGACGCCTACCGAGTCTGCCTGTGGTCGC
>JAZAIZ010000317.1:0-2996 GCA_036230545.1 Myxococcota bacterium | reverse complement strand
TCATCACCTGGTGTTCGATGGGCAGGCCGTGGCAGTCCCAACCGGGGACAAAGTGGAGGTGGTATCCCTCCATGAGCCGTGAGCGCACCACCACATCCTTGATGGTCTTGTTGAGGAGGTGGCCGAGGTGAATGTTGCCGTTGGCATAGGGAGGGCCGTCGTGCAGCACAAAGCTCCCTTTGGGGCAGTCGGAGCTGAGCATTTTGTTGTAGAGATCACCCTTGTCCCACTCTTTTTGAAAGCGGGGCTCCATCTGAATCAGATTGGCCTTCATGCCGAAGCTGGTCTTCGGAAGGTTGAGGGTCTTGCGAAAGGGGTCTTTCTTTTTCTCGGGCTTGGTCATCGCTGCTTCTCCATTTGCGCTTTGGGATATGCCCATCCTCGGCGGGGAGGTCAACCCGAATAGCCCTAAAAGAGCAATGGTTAGTGGAAGTTAGCGCGCAACCTCAGGAGGCGGGCTCCTGGAGTCGTGGGATGAGCTCGACAAAATTACAGGGGCGGTAGCGGTGGTCGAGTTGAAAGCGCAGGATATGATCCCAGCCGTCTTTGCAGGCGCCATTGGAGCCGGGCAGGGCGAAGAGGAAGGTGCCAGCGGCGACCCCCGCGCACGCTCGGGATTGAATGGTGGAGGTGCCGATGAACTGGTAGCTTATGGTGCGGAAAAGCTCTCCAAAACCGGGGATCTCCTTGTCCCATACCGCTTGAAATGCCTCGGGGGTGACGTCTCGGCCGGTGACGCCGGTGCCCCCTGTAGAGAGGACCACATCGATGGCGGGATCGTCTATCCACGCCCGGAGTTGGCGCTCGATGTCGGGTTGGTTGTCGGGGACGATGGTTTTGGCCATCACCTCGTGACCGGCGCTCACTGCGCGATCCACAAGGATAGCGCCGGAGGTATCGGTGTCCTCGCTGCGGGTATCCGAAATGGTGAGGATCGCCAGGTGAAGGGGGATAAAGTCGCGCGTTTCATCGATGCCTGCCATGGTGGTCTCCTTGTGGGGAACCTTATGGCGAAAGGGGGGGGGACTGGCAAGCCCCTATGACTAAAGGAGGAACGTGACTCCGATGGCGCTACGCCAGGTAAAACGTTGTTGAATGGAGATGGAGCGTTCGGCGTCGAGGGAGATCTGGACGTGGTCGCCCCACTGCGCCGATAGGCTGAGTCCCGCGCTCAGAAAGGTCGTTCCGGGATCCGAGTCCGCGAGGACCGTCTGGCCGTCGAGAAAGACACTGGAATCAAGGGTGTTTGCCAGCCATTGTCGGCCACCACGTAACTGGAAGAGAAACTCGCGGTCGGTGTGTGGATTGACAAATTGCGTGGGGTGGGCGCTCGCCCCGTGGTGATGCCCTGCATGGTGATCGTGATGTCCTTCTCCACTCGCATTGTTGATGGGTTCAAGCCCTACGCTTGCTCCCAACTGCAGGGTGAGGTGATAAGCGTTGGGGATCCACTGAAGCCGGGTGTAGGGGACCAGCTCAAGGTGACTGGCGGCGATGCGGTGATTGGCCGAAGTGTTGGGGATCTCGAGGCGGCTGCCAAGGGTCGCGTTGAATTGAGGAAGGGGCAGGGCCGTGTATTCTGCTGATAGTTTGGGGTTGGCGGGGCTGGAGTAATGGGAAGAGCCGACCGTGAGTGAGACCCAGCTCGTTTCGGCGCTCAGGGTGAGCGTGGGGATGGGCGAATATTCTACGCCTGTGCGGCTTTCCAAATAATGCCCTTGGCCCTGGCGAAGTTGAAAAGTTGCCGCCCGGAGAGCGCTGGGAACGGTGAGGCGTATAGTCTGGCCTTGCGACGCTGTGGGGGCGGCTTTGCGAAGGGACGTGCGCTTTAGTTCGCAGGCGTTTGCCTCCGAAGTGTGGAAGATACACACGAGTGCGGTGAGAATCATCAAAGCTGGGGAAGGGCGCATTCGAGGGCTCCTTGATTTTGCGGCCTTCATTGAGGAATCAACTTGATTTGTCAAGATGAGCGGGGCGAAGTGAGGCGTTGTGCGCGGTTCTTTGATTGGTGAGGGCGGCCAAGCGGCATGGACAAGTGTCTGAGATCCAAGACGATTTCGAAGAGCCTCGGGGGGAGACGGGGTGGGCGCTAAGGACTGTGTGGTGATGGGTGTCCCTGTGTTCTCTTCTGCTACATGCTTAGAAAGGTCGATTTGTGCCGAACCTTACTCGCTTTCTTGTGGTAAAATTGAATTGAGCAGAGTCCCTAAGAACGCTAGAATTAACAAGGGGAACACAAATGAGAAATCCGCTTGATTCACCAAATTTCTGGCTCGCCATGGTGTTGCTTTTAACGGGGTTTGCGTTTTTGACCTACAGCGGCCCGAAGATCCCGATGACCGGCGCAGCGGTGGGAACGAGTCTCACTCACGAAGAGGTTGAGCAACGAGACGTGATGGAATTCAGCGAGAGTGACGTGGTGCCTATCATTATCGACGATATTGTTATCGATGGGGAAGACGAAGCGAAGTGAGTTCGTAGACCTTGTTGTTGGGGACCGTGCAGCGTTGTGCGGTTTTAGGGTTGGTTTAAAGATTATGGATGGACGTTGGAGCGCTGCCTTTTACGCTGCTGCATGAGGTGATGTGCCAGACGCGGAATGGGGGATGGTGTGAATACCGCTTTGGGCGAGTGTGATGAGGTGCTGAGCGAAAAACGCTCAGAGGTGCCGGGGAGTGCGTCGGTGGGGAGTGGCCACAATCCCTTTAATGTGAATACTCCCTGGACTTGGAGAGAAAGGGTTTGCCTGGTTCCGATGGCTCCGGTGGTGGTGTGCCGGGGGTTTCTCGTGGCGGGCGCGTTTTTGCTTGCCACGGGGGTCGTTCTGGTTGCCATGCTTTTTCCGAAGGGCAGGCGGCGCATCATGATCTCTCCTCTTCGTTGGCTGTCGCGTTTGGTTTTATTGGCTTTCGGGTTTTGGTGGATTCATGAGGAAGGCCGGGGTGAAGAGGGGGAGAGGGAGGCTGGTATTATCTGCGCGGCGCCGCATGCCTCAC
>JAZAIZ010000316.1:0-2324 GCA_036230545.1 Myxococcota bacterium | reverse complement strand
TTCTCAATATCAATGCCTGAACCCATTGGCCCTTGAAAATGCGCCGGATGTCTCCACCTGTACCGGGGATGTCGACTACAACCAGAACGGCCGTTGTGACCAGGAGAACAACAACGGGCCCTGTGGCTGGGATGGTGGCGACTGTTGCGAGGCTTCCAACCCCCTCTGTGCTTCGGACCCGGACTATCCCTGTGCTTGCCTCGACCCCTCTGGGGGAGTTCCGCCAGAGCTGGAGGACTGTGAAGGAAGCCCTGGAAGGGTTGAAGATGGTGTGTGTGATCCGCAGAACAACTCCCTCGGGTGTGGCTGGGATGGTGGCGATTGCTGTGTTTCAAGCAATGCCCTCTGCCTGGTGGAGAGCGCCGCGGGTGTGTGTGAATGCCTGGACCCACTCGCAGATGAGAATCTTACTCCGGGGGCGGGAGCCTGCTCGGGGAATCCCATGTGGGTCTCCGATGGATGGTGCGACTCTATCAACAACAACAAGGGCTGCGGTTTTGACGGTTGAGACTGTTGCAAGTCGACCTGCGACAACGCCACGTTTTTGTGTGGGGCGTATATCGATTTTGCCTGCCTGGACCCGAAGGCAATTGAAAACCAGGTGGACCTGAGTGAATGCATTGGTGATGTGGACGAGGTGGCCGATGGCCGCTGCAATGTGGACAATAACAACGCGAGCTGCGCCTACGATGGTGGCGATTGTTGCGTTGAGACCTGTGTTGGCGGAGCTTACGTTTGTGGGGACGAGGGCTACCAATGTGTGGATCCCGAGGTGGTTCCTCAGGAATGTAGCGAGGGAGAGTTTAAAGATTGCTCCAGCCGTTGTTTTGCCGAGTCATTTCTGGTGTGGCTTGGGGACGGCCGCTGTGATGAAGGTTCGCTTCATTTAAATTGCGCTGAGTTCGAGTTTGATCAGGGGGATTGCAAGGGCCTGTGAGGTCTTAGCCTTCTTTGCTCAGCTGAGTCCCGTCCCATTGAATGAGTATGTCCTCTTTGACAACACGACTCCAGTCGAATGCCGGGAGGAGCTCTGCTGGTGAGACTTCCTCCGGTGCAGAGAGCAATCCCACAGCGTAGGCGAGAAAACCGCAGAGCTGTTTCGGGGAGTAGTGGGGGCGCAGCTCAGGGGTCCCCACGGAGCCATGTAATTTGGCCAGCTTTTGCGCATTTTTTTCAAGGAAGAGCAGGTGATGTCGGTAGGTGGGGTGGGGATAGCCCAGCAAAGCCTGAACCTGCCAGTGGGTGGGGGTGCTTGGGGCCAGGTCTCTCCCTCGGACAATTCGGTTAACCCCCGCGAGCCCATCATCAACCACGGCGGCCAGGTTGTAGGCGAAGGCGCCGTCTCGACGGAGGGCCACTGGATCGCCCATCTCCAAGGCTGGGTTTTGTGTGATGGGGGTGCCACTTTCGTCGTCAACAACGACGTCTTCGTCCTCAAGGTGTATTCGCAGGGGTGTGGTGGCAGCTCTCCACCCGCCGGCGGGCAGTGGGGCGTTTCGGCAGGTGTTGGGATAACGCCAGCCGCCGTCCGGGGCCCGCACCCCGAGGCGCTTAATCTCAGAGCGGCTGCAGGTGCAGGGGTAGAGACGCCCCTGCGCTGCGAGCTGTTCCATGGCGTCGTTGTAGGCTTCTACGCGCTCGGTTTGACGTTGAATCTCGTCCCAGTCGAGTCCCAGCCACTGAAGGTCCTGAAGCATATGGTCGTGCCATTGGGGTTGGCAGCGCTCGGGATCGAGGTCTTCGAGACGAAGCAGCAGGTGCCCCCCTCGACTTCGGATGTCCAGCCACGCCAGGAGCGCGGCGAGCAGGGTCCCGGGGTGGGCGGGGCCTGTGGTCGAGGGGGCGAAGCGCGAGCGCGTCTTCGTTGCAGGGAGCGTTGAAGAATTCATGGATGTCTTTTAGGACGAATCACCGGGGGCGATACAGCCTCAAAGGGAGTGGAATCCCTTTTTGGAGATCGCATCGGGGGATGATGGATGGTCCCTGCTGGGAGGCTGACGGGGATTTTGTAGAACATGTTCTATTTTAGGGGGGGAGGGATTGAACCCGGCGGCTTTCTCAAGTAGGCCTCTTCGCTACGAACGATGTTTTTTACGCAGGAGGTAATAAGATGGAATTACAGGGTCTAGCAGCGATTGTCACCGGAGGCGCTTCGGGGTTGGGGGCCGCGACCGTACGCAAGCTGGTTGCCGGTGGTGCGCGGGTTGTTGTGGCGGACTTGAACCGGGAGAAGGGCGAGGCCATCTCGGCGGAGCTTGGGGACGCGGTGGTGTATCAGCACGTGGACGTCTCTTCGGAGGAGGACGTGAACGCGGCCATGGATG
>JAZAIZ010000315.1:0-2460 GCA_036230545.1 Myxococcota bacterium | reverse complement strand
TTCCAGATCTCCATTCAGTTCCAGGACCTCACCGTTCATAAGAACGACCTGAAGTCCGAGCACCCATTGGCGGGTGAGGCCGTAGCGCACGACCCGAACGCCCCCCGCGTTGGTGGCGATGTTACCGCCGATTTGACTCGAACCGGAGGAGGCGAAATCAATCGGCCAGGTGAGGCCCTGCTTTTGGCAGTGCTGGTGAACCGCGGCGGTGATGGCGCCGGCCTGAACGCGCAGGGTTCGTGCGAGGGTGGAGACCTCTCCAATATGGTTCATGCGGTCGAGGCTGATCACCAGCTCGTTTTGGGTGGCGACGGCGCCAGCGGCGAGACCGGTCCGTCCCCCGGAGGGGACCACTGCGACCCCGTGCTCGGAGCAGAGCTTCAGAAGGGTGGACACCTCCTCGGTGGAGCGCGGGAAGGTGACGCCCATGGGCCGGGGGGGATATACGCGGGTCCAGTCCTGGCCGTGGCTCTCGAGGACCTCGGGGCTGGTGTGGATGAAGTCCGGGCCGAGGGCATGGTCGACGGCCTGGCGGAAGGGGTCAGCTGACATGAAGCGCTCTCTCCTGTGACTGTAGTGTAATTCCTACACTAATTTGGGCGTCTTCGTCTAAGGGATTATGCACCCTCTTTGGGGCGGTGGTAGGGGATGGTGGGAGCCGGTGTGCCCTATGAATTCGGCTTTAGCGCTGCTCGGTGTTGTGATTTAGTAAGGATGGGTGGGGAGTTTTTTCCTCTTCTAAGGAGCGTTATTAAGGGGGGACGATGGAGCGCGTTTTGGAGTGGATCATCGAAAACTGGGTGGTCTCTTCGTTTATTGCGGTGCTGCTGTGGCTGCTCCTGCAGGATATCTTCATCCAGAAAACCCATGCTATTCGCCACAACTTTCCCGTGGTTGGGAGGTTGCGTTACCTGTTGGAGATGATCGGGCCGGAGATGCGGCAGTATTGGGTTGCCAATGACAAAGAAGAGGCGCCCTTTAATCGTGAGGAGCGACGGTGGGTTTATGCTTCTGCGAAAGGGACCAATAAGAACTTCGGATTTGGCACGACCTCTCAGCTTTACGAGACTGGATATCCTTTGATCAAGCATGCGGTGTTTCCCTTTCCGGAAGCTGATGCGATCTACCCGGATGGAGATCCAACGGGCATCCCCTGTTTGAAGGTGATGGGGGAGAGTCACGGCAGGCGCAGGCCTTTTCGACCGACGTCGATTATTAACATCTCGGCCATGAGCTTTGGTTCTCTGGGGTCCAACGCAGTCAGCGCTATGTCCAAGGGAGCGGCGGACGCGCGGGCGTTTCACAACACCGGAGAGGGCGGGGTGAGTCCCTACCACAAGACCGGGGGCGCTGACATTATGTGGCAGCTGGGGACCGGGTATTTTGGGGCGCGGGATTTGGACGGGAACTTTTCTTATGAGGCGCTCGCCAGTGAGGTGGAGAGTTGTCCACAGATTCGATGCATTGAGATCAAACTTTCCCAGGGGGCTAAACCGGGGAAGGGGGGGATCCTGCCGGCGGCGAAGGTCAGCGCTGAGATCGCGCGGGTTCGAAAGATCCCCGAGGGGAAGGACTGCTATTCGCCGAATCATCACAGTGAGTTCAGCACGGTAGATGAACTCGTCGATTTTATTGAGCGGGTAGCTGAAGCCACCGGTCTTCCGGTGGGGATTAAGAGCGCCATTGGTGAGATTGCGTTTTGGGAGGAGCTGGCCCTTAAGATGAAGGAAACGAAGCGGGGGCCGGACTTTATTACCATTGATGGGGCGGAGGGAGGCACCGGTGCGGCGCCCCTTACGTTCTCTGATCATGTCGCGTTGCCTTTTAAGATCGCCTTCTCAAGGGTCTACCAGGTGTTTCTTGCTCAGGAGATCACCGATCAGGTGGTTTGGATTGGGAGCGGCAAGCTGGGTTTTCCGGACCGAAGCGTTGTGGCCTTGGCAATGGGTTGTGATCTTATCGCGGTAGCGCGTGAGGCGATGTTGGCGGTGGGCTGCATTCAGGCGCAAAAATGCCACACCGATGAGTGCCCTGCGGGGGTAGCGACCCAGTCTCAGTGGCTCCAGGCGGGCCTGGATGTGGACACGAAGGGGGAGCGAATGGCTCGTTATTTGAGGAGCTTTCGAGCTGAGTTGCTCAGCCTCGCCCATGCTTGTGGGCACCAGCATCCGGGCCAATTTACCGGCAAGGACATCGAAGTCAGCACGGGGGTGAATCAATTTACCCCTCTCTCCACGGTCCTCGGCTATGAAAAGGCCGAGGTGCCGTTTACGGACATGGGGGACTACTCCGAGACCTCCTAGCACTTGTCTTTCAGTTTCACAGCCAGCTGTTCTCCGGAGCGATCCTGGGAGCTTTAAGGGGTCCTGAAGGTGGGAAAGCCGCAGAGTTTCGTTTATAGAGAGGGCGGGGGATTGAGAGGAGGTGCTAAGGATGGATCTGGTGACACAGGGGGTGGTG
>JAZAIZ010000314.1:0-6023 GCA_036230545.1 Myxococcota bacterium | reverse complement strand
CTCCACACCCCCGAAGCCCTGTGGAAGACCATGCAGGCCGCCAGGGTGGTGGAAATCACCGCTCCGGTGGAGAGCCGGGTCCACTACCTCCTGCGAGACAACGAGTATTTCTGCGCCCATCCCGCCGCCCTGAAAGAGAAGGTGCGCTGCCTCCTGCGAGTGCGGGGACACGAGGTGGTCAACCGCTGGTGCGAGCTCATTGATGCCGAGCGCTGGACCACCTTTGTGGAGGAGATCCTCGTGCAGCACTACGACCCCACCTACGGCCGCTCCATCGAGCGCTGGCGAGAGCGGGGCGACAAGCGCTTCACCCTCCCCAGTCTTGAAGACGAGCACCTCAACCAATTCATCGACCAGCTCGCCGGTCAGACTCCCGCCCTTTAGGTGAGGGTCCTGCGTCCCCCTTTCCCCCTTGACTTCCCTCCAAAATCCGGGTGGAGTCCGCCCTTAACTCCGAGGCGCCAGGAGATTTCCCCACCTGACACCTCCTTAGGCATTTGGTAGCTCCATGTTCCTGTCCCGCTCCTTATCATCGGCTCTCCTCCTCTTTCTTTGGGTAAGCTCCCTGCCGGCCTTCGCCGCCATCGACGAGCAGCCCAGCCGGCCTGCGCCGGAGGAGGCCCCCGCCCCACAGCTAACCAAACCTCCGGCTCTGCTCACCTTCGTGGAGGCCGTCTACCCCCCCGAACTCCTCGCCCAGGGAATCGACGGAGACGTGCTGATGGTGATCGACATCGACGCAGAGGGCAGCGTGGAGTTGATTGAGATCCTGCAATCCTCCCACCCCGAGTTTGCAGCGCCCGCCATGGTGGCCGTGGCCGGCTTCACCTTCAGCCCCGCCGAAATAGACAACCAACCCTCCGCAATCCGCATTCAATACCGCTACCGCTTCGTGGCCCAAACCCCCGAGGAGGGTGAAGAGGGAGCCGCCGACCAACCTCCGCCTCCCCCACCCATTAATTTCCAAGGGGTGATCCTCGAAGCCGGCGTACGCGAACCCATCGTCGGAGCCGTCATCAGCGTCAACGGCAAAGCCGTCGCGCGCTCGGACGCCACGGGGCGCTTTGAGGTCCGCGGCCTCCCGCCCGGGCAGGTCAAAGTAAGCATCAGCTCGGCCTACCACGAAACCTACACCCTCCGAGAGCTCATCCTCGAAGACATCGTGCTGGTAGCCCGCTATTACCTCGTGCGCGTCTCCGACAACCCCTTTCAAACCGTGGTGCGCGGTAAAATCGACCGCCGGGAAGTCGCCCGAATTCAACTGAGCCGTGAAGAGCTCTCCAAAGTCCCGGGCACCTTTGGGGATCCCATCCGCGTCATCGAAAACCTACCCGGCATGGCCCGCACCCCAGGCGGCCTCGGCGGCTCGCTCCTGGTTCGGGGGGCCAACCCCGACGACAGCCAAGTCTACATCGACGGCATCGAGGTTCCCCTGATTTACCATTTTGGCGGACTCACCTCGATCATTAACGCCGAGTTCCTTGAAAACATCGACTTCTACCCCGGCGGGTTCAGCGCCCGCTACGGCCGGGCCATTGCCGGCATCGTGGACGTCAAAACCCGGGACCTCGACTGCAAAATCATCCACGGCTCAGCCAAAATCGATCTCGTGGACTCCACCGCCTACATCTGCGTCCCCCTCGGAGAGTGGACAGTGGCCGCCGCCGCGCGCCGCTCCTACGTGGACGTCCTGATCCCCAAAATACTCGAGCGGATCCCCCGCGGAGAAGACGAAGGCAGCCTCACCCTTGTACCGGTCTATTGGGATTACCAACTCAAAGCCCAGGGCAAGATCAACCAGCACACCCTCGACGTCTTCCTCTTTGGCTCCCGGGACCGCTTCAAACTTCTGCGCTCCACATCAGACGAAGACAACGCCATCAACTTCGGGGTGCGTATCGAGCAACACCGGGCCCTGCTCCGAGACCGCTTCCGCATAAGCCCCAAGGCCACCTTCACCTCCTCCCTGACTCCGAGCCGCACCATGATCCAGTTTCGCTCCCAGTCCGAGGAACTCGACTTCGACAACAGCTTCATTCTGGACACCCACGGTCTCGAGTGGCGCGAAGAGCTCGAGGTGGAGCTCTTTGACGGGGTGCTTTTCTCGGCGGGGATGGATCTCGATTTTCAACTCGCCACCATCCGCCTTAACTTTCCCATCCCCACCGAGCTCAAACAATTCGAGACCCCGGTCTTTGATTTTACCAACACTCAATCCTTCAGCGAACATTATAAGAGCTTCAACCACGGCTATTGGGCCGAATTTGTCCTTGAGCCCAGCGCCGGTCTCAAAATCATCCCTGGCCTTCGCCTGCAGCGCTTTGACCAGGGAGCCATGCAGGACTTCAGCGTGCAGCCCCGCATCACCGGACGCTGGCAGGTCAACGAGCGCACCGTCCTCAAGGGCGCCTTCGGCATCTACGACAAAGCCCCCGAGCCCCGCTTTGTCTCCCGGACCTCCGGCAACCCCAACCTCCTGCCCCTGCGGGCCCAACACTATGTCCTGGGCGTCGAACGGGCCTTCAGCGAACTTCTCAGCCTCGATCTGCAATTCTTTTACAACAAGCGCTACCGTCTGGTCTCCCCCTCGAGCAAAGTCGAATACGTCGACGGCACAGCCCAATACGAATGGTACAACAGCGATGGCTCCGGCCGGGCCTTCGGTATGGAGATCCTCCTGCGTTACCTCCCCCAACCCAACGGTATCTTCTATGGCTGGCTCTCCTACACCCGCTCCCGGTCCACCCTGCGCGACCGCACCCCCTCCAGAGACGACAGCCGCGGCGGCGGCGGGCCCCAAAACTCTGCCCAACCGGCCCTCGAAACCTACCTCTCGGATTTTGATCAGCCCCACATCCTGACCCTGGTGGCTCAATTTGAGCTGCCCTGGAGCATGGAGCTGGGCTTTCGCTTCCGCTACGTCTCCGGCAATCCTTTCACAGATTTAACCGAGGGGCTCCCCATCTACGATGCCGACGGCGACAGCTACAGCGTGGACGCCAGCGGCGTGGAACGCAACAGCGGCCGAATCCCGGCCTTTCATCAGCTCGATGCGCGGCTCGACAAAAACTTCACCTTCGACACCTGGAAAGGGGCCATCTTTATCGAGGTGCTCAACGCCTACAACGCGACCAACGTCGAAAACTACCAATACAGCTACGACTACGCCCAAAAAATCCCCGTCACCCTCTTCCCCATCGCCCCGGTGCTGGGCGTGAAAGGGAGTTTCTAATGAGATCCCCAAGCATCTTCCTGCTCTTCCCCTTTCTCCTCTCTCTCTTCCCCCTCGGCTGCGGGCAAGATGCGCCGCGTCCCTCGGAAGTCGAAGACCTCCGGGTGCTGGGCATCCAGGCAAGCGCCCCCGAAATTCAGGTGGACCGCATCAGCGACTGGGACGCCCCTCACACTCAGATGAGCGCCCTGCTGGTCAACCCCGAGCAGACCCCGGTCAACTACACCTGGCGCTTTTGCCCCATCGAATCCGGGGACAACTGCGGCTCCCTTGAAACGTCACTTGTCCCCTGGAGCGAGCGGTTCACCGAGCTCGCCATGGGCTGCTCCATTCTCCTTGCCCCCTCCGAGGGCGGGAACATGCCCGAGCCCATGAACGAAGAGCGCTGGACAAGCATCCTCACCACAATCCGAACCATGACCAGCACCACCCAAAGCGGCACCGCCGAGGTGGTTAACGCCGAGAGCCCGCGCTACGATCTCCCCTCTTTCGACATCTCCTTATTTAAGGAGTTGCCGATGTACCTATGCATAACGGACCTCTTCGGCGCTCCCGTAGGCTGGCGTCCCTCCGTGGTGCTGGAGGTCTCCAACGACAACAAGACCCTCATCGCCCAAAAACGACTCAACCTCACCCTGGCAGACCTGACCACGCCCGACAAACGCGAACTCTTTGGGATGATCTTCGGCCTTCAAGTGTGCAGCGAAGAGGTCACCGACAACTGCCTCCCCTTTGCCAGCAGCGGCAGCGAACTAAACACCCTCAACCAAAACCCCATCATCAGCGGCGTTCAACGCAGCTACAGTGACCTCTCCGGGGATGAGTTCTGCGACCTGCTCCGAGCAGACGCGGGCACACTCGAAAACCCCTGCCTCGATCTACTCCCGGTGGAGGTCGAAACAAAGCTCCCCTTCCGCTTTCTCCCCCTCATCGATCAAGCGTCAGAACAAACCTATCAGGTGCTACAAACAGACATCGAAGAGCGGCGTCTTGAGATCCGAACTATCGAGGAAGACATCTCCATCTCATGGTTCACAAGCGCCGGTGAAATCCGCGACGAACTCACCTGGCCCAAATTCACCAAGACCCTCGACACGGTCTACACTCCCCCAAAAAAAATGCCCGACTCCCCCGGGGGGACTATCTGGCTGTGGATGGTGGCGCGGGATCAGCGAGGCGGCGCAAGCTGGACAGAAATCCCCATGGTTTTCATAAAGTAGCACGCTTTCCCATTATCCTTCTTCAAGCAAAGAAGGACTCTTTCAGCCCCCACGCCCTTTTTTTGAATAAGCGTCGCACCCCATCCGTTCCTCTCCATGAGGCGGCGAATGAGCGCTGTCCTCATGGACTCTTTTGCTTTGGAAGTCCGTGCCCGCAGCGATGGCTCTTTGGTTAAAGCCACCGCGGGGCGCGGGCGACCATTGTTCTTCGTTTAAGTGCCCGTGCCCCCACCACAGACGCAGCAGGCCTCCGTAGCGTCCTTCCCCCCCGCGTTGACGTACATGGGCGCCAATTGACACCAAGAGGGGCTCTCGGTGTAGGCATCACACCCATCCCCCTCATCATCGACCCAGGAAGCATCGTCGGTACAGGTCGTTGAGGGGCCCGCCCCCCGCTCGCCCTGGGTGTCCCAAACCTCTACCTCGTCCACATACCAGACATCCGCAGACGCCCCCTCGTAATATAAACCAATCAGCACCTCCTCCCCCACGTACTCGCTAAGCGAGACCCTTACCAACTCCCACTCTGGCACCGACGCGCTCAACTCCACCAACTCAACCCACGTGGCGCCACCATCCACCGAGGTAAACACTGCATGGTAATAATAATACTCATTATCCTCGTTCTTCTGATAGAAACGCAGCTCCGGATCCACCGCTCCCTCCAAGGTCAAAGGTGGCAAAACCAGCAAATCAGACTGCGGCTCGGCACCCCAGGAGTGCATCATAGAGATCCCCGTCCCATCGGCTCCCCCAAAAAAACGGACGAAGCCCTCCCCATCAAAGCTTAGGGCAAAGCACGAACTCAATGGGACTTCAAAACTCTCCCGAAAGGGGAGCACCTGCGCCGCGCAGTCCCCACAGCTACCATCATCCACCGTGGCGGTCGGGTTGTAGTTCTCCGCATCCGGATCGGTGCACCCGTTCACCTCGACGCCCCCAAGGCACGTCCCTGCCTCACAGGTCTCCCCCTCGCCACAAGCCTGCGTCGAGGGCGCATAAACACAAACCCCACTCTCACAAGTGCCTTGGGCCGCAGAGCTTACCACGCCGTCACCCTCGCAGTAGGGGGCCGGCGGGTCATCACAAACAATCCCCTCACAGGAGTCCGCGTCCAGCAGCACGACCTCATCAATAAACCAAACGTCGGCGTTGTTCCCCTTATAGCTAAACGCCACTCGAACTGTCTCTCCCGCGTAGGGCCAAAGCGGAATCCTGCGCTCGGCCCATTGGTTCAAGGGGGTGTCGAGTTCCTCCAACTCGCTCCAACTCTCCCCATCATCGGTGGAGATCAGCACCCCGTGATAGGAATAATACTGACTGGACACGTTCATCTCCCAAAAACGAAGCTCTGGGTTGAGGGCGTCGCCAAGGTCCACCGCAGGGAAAATGAGGCCATCGTCCTGCGGCCCCTGACCATCGCTGTGCATCATTGCCACGCCAGTGCCCCCTGCACCACCGGCGGAAAGCACAAACCCGTCCCCCGTCACAAAGGTCAAAAGGCATTGATCGAGACCGCCCTCAAAACTCTCCATAAAGGGAAGCGAGCGCACCTCGCATACCACGCAGCT
>JAZAIZ010000313.1:0-9260 GCA_036230545.1 Myxococcota bacterium | reverse complement strand
GTCTTCCCAGCGTGCGGTGACCACAGGATCGGCGAGCTCGGGGGAGACCTTGTCGATAAGCTCTCGTGCTGAAGGGGTTGAGATTAGGAACTTGCCTCGGCAGTCGAGAAAGCCTCGCTTCTTGAGGTTTTCGATGATGGACGCCCGGGTGGCTTCGGTGCCGATGCCGCTGGCCTCTCGAAGGCATTTTTTGGCGGCGGGGTCGTCCACGATGCGCGCGATGTTGGCCATGGTTTTGATGAGAGTGCCCTCGGTGTAGTGGGAGGGAGGCGTGGTTTTTTTGTCTTCGATCTCTCCCTTGAGGGCGGTGACGGGGTCGCCTTGGGTGATGCCCGCGGGGAGGGAGTCGCCTTTGCGTTGTTGCTCAAGCCAGGCGGGGCTGTTTTCGAGTTCGCGCCAGCCAAAGTCGATGATGGCTTTGGCGCGGGAATCGAAGAACTCCTCGCCCACCCGGGTGGCGACGATGAGCTGATGGTAAACGAAGTCGGGATAGAATTGAGCGACGTAACGTCGCCTGACCAGGTCGTAGATTTTTCGCTCGTCAGGGGAGAGGGCGCCCAAGCGTAGGGACTCGTGAGGTGTCGGAACGATGGCGGTGTGCGCGGTGACTCGCTTGTCCTGGAAGGCTCGGGGCTTGCGGGAGGTGTCGGCGCGCTGAAGGAGCGGGGCGAAGGCCGGATCGGCGTTGGCGATGGCCTTGAAGGTGGGGCTCACCTCGCTGAACTGCCCGTCGGAGAGATAGCGGCAGTCGGTTCGGGGATAGGAGATGGCCTTGTGTTTTTCGTAGAGGCTCTGGGCGACGTTGAGTGTTTGTTGGGCGCCCATGCTAAAGCGTCGGGAGGCTTCGCTTTGAAGGTCGGAGAGGGTGAAGGGGAGGGGCGCGCTCTCGCGCTTTTTGTCGCCGGTGGCGCGCTGCACCGCTCCGGCTTGGGAGACCACCCCAGCGAGCACCGCCTCCGCCGCTTTGCGGTCGAGGCATCGGCGCTCCTCGTCCACGAGGCGGTCGGGGTTTTGCTGCTCTTTGATCCATCCGGATTGGGTGGGGTTCCACACTCCGGTGTACTCGCCTCGGGCGTGGCGAAAGACCACTTTGAGGACGAAGTAGTCTTTGGGGACAAAGTTTTCGATCTCGCGGTCGCGGTCGACCACCAGCTTAAGGGTGGGGGTTTGGACCCGGCCCACGGTGAGGGTGCGGCCTGCCCGGACCGTATAGGCGCGGGTGAGGTTGAGCCCCACGAGCCAGTCCGCCCGGCTGCGGGCGAGCGCTGCGTGGTAGGTTGTTTCGTAATGCTGATTGGGGCGCATGGAGCGCAGGGCTTTGTTGACGGTGCGGGAGTCGAGGGCCGGCAGCCATAGGCGGTCGACCGGCTGGGTGCACTTGAGTTCAACCAGCACTTCGTCGACGAGCAACTGCCCTTCGCGGTCGGGGTCGCCGGCGTTGACCACGGTGGTGGCCCCCTTGAGGAGGCGACGGATGACGCCGATTTGGGCGCTGGCGTCCTGCCGGGGCTTTAATTCAAATCGTTGGGGGATAATGGGGAGGTCGGCTCGGCTCCAGCGCTTGAAGCGCTGGTTGTAATCCTCGGGCATCTTCATGCCGAAGAGGTGGCCAAAGCACCATGTCACCACCCAGCCCGAGCCGGCGATATGACCGCTCTGATTGCGGCCTCCCCCGAGCGCCTGAGCGAGGACTCGCCCCATGGATGGTTTTTCTGCGATGTAGAGTTTCATAAAGCCCACCTGACGTTTGGTGTCTTTATAGCGCAGGGGTCTGACAATTTGTGGGGTGTTGAAGAGAGGGGGGGAAAAATCAGGCTTTGGGGGCTTTTAAGAGCTTCGGGGGGGGAGGCGTGGAGGGGTTGAGGTCTTTGAGGAGTTGAAAGATCTCTTTGTAGGCCCGCTCTTTTTTGGTGTCGGTGCCGCCTTTGCCGGCGGTGCGAATGAGCTGCCGGAGTCGTTGGCGGTCGGCGTCGGGGCAGATGTCGAGCAGGGCGCTTAAGGCCGGGTCGCCGGCCTCAAGGAGTGAGGTTCGCCAGAACTCGCAGTATTTGAGGAGCGAAGCGCGCTCGTCGGCGCCGGAGTGGAGCTGCCCCATGAGGTCTTTGACCTCGTCCTCTTCGAGATGGCGAAGCATGCGGGTGATGAGGCGTGTTTGACGCTTGAGGGCCCGGCTCGGTTTGATGCCCCGGGCGACGTGGACGGCGTCCAGCATTTCGTCGGGGAGTCCCAGGGCGTTGAGCTCGTCGAGGTGCAGTTGCACCAATTTTTCGGCGGAGTCTTCGAGGGCGGCGTCAAATTTGGCCTGCTCACGGCGCAGACGGGCGCTCTCTCGCTCGGTGAGCTCCGCCTCTTCGCACTCTGGTTTCCAGTTTTCCCAGTCCATGGGGACGTACCTTTCAGGGTTTTTGGGGCATCTGTCAAGGGGAGAGAAGCGGTTTGGGAGGGCTCCGTGGGGCTGGTAAGATGTTGCATTTTGGGATAGATGCTGACGCTGTTGCTAACGAAGGGGCCAGGGGTCCTTCACCCGAGCAGGGAGAAAATGCTTATGTCTGTATCTCAGGTTCGCCTTGTGCTTGTTTCTTTTGGTGTGATTGCGATGGCTCTTGTGGCCTGTGGGCGTCCCACGGTCTCATCCTCTGTGGGGGACGAGAAGGGGGGCCAGGCCCCGGTGATGGAATCGACGGTGCCCGACGAAGAGCCGGCGACAGACGCCCCGGTGGACGCGCCGACCAATCCGGTTGCTGAGGGACCCAACGAAGAGGGGGCTGCTCAGGATGAAGAGCCGCAAGTGGACACTGCGCCCCCATCTGATGAGGAGTCAGGGGATGATTTGGACGCACCTTCCGGTGAAGAGCCTCCCACGGAGCCAGAGGAAGCTCCCGAAGAGGAGGACGTGGAGCCGGAGGTTGATTCCTACCCGGGGCGCCCGGTTGGGCAGTGCACCACCAACGGGGATTGTCCCGATGGGCCTAACGGCCAACGCTGTAATCGAGGCATGCCCGGCGGAAGTTGTATGGGCTGTGGCTCCGATGAGCACTGTCCGGAGAGCACCGTTTGTTATGTGGGGGCTTGCGTGTATGAGTGCTCGGAGCTGAACGATTGCCCTCCCGGACTTTATTGTTTGGGAAGTGGACGGTGTGGGGCGAGCTGGTGTGTGGAGGGGGAGTGTCCCGACGCGATGTTTGGGTGCAGCTCGTCTAAGCGCTGTCGTCGCGTGGCCTGTGAGTTTCGCTGGGATTGTCCCGATGACACCACCTGTTTGGATGGGGTTTGTGTTGAGAATCGGGCGCTTTGATTTTCGCTATTTTCAGGCTCGTTTGCGGGCTCATTTCTCTTGCCTGTTTGGCTTGAGTGTGGTCGGGTCGCTGCTTTTGTTGCGTTAGATTAAGGAGTGACCATGATTGTTGTGGATGAGATCAGACGAGCTCAGGAGGCGTGGAGTCGGGCGGTTGTTGCCGGCGATGCGGATGCGGTGAAGGGCCTCTATGGTGTGGACGCTGTTTTGAAACCCACGCTCTCGGCGCAGATTCGGCGCACCCCCGCGGCTCGTGCCGCTTATTTTGAAGGCTCTGAAGAGACCGGAGACGGTGGCTTTTTGAAGGCGAAGTGGAAGGAGGCGCGCTTTTTTGGCGAAGGGGCGCCGGTGATTCGTGGTGACTTCGCGACCGATGTGGGGAAGTATGCCTTTGTTGGGCAGGACGGGACGGAGACTGTGGCAGACTTCACCTTTGTGTATGAGAAGGTGGAGGGGGAGATAAAGATTATCTCACACCACTCCTCGTTGGAGTATGCCTCTGCTTAAGTGACGTTTTTGGGGAGAGCCTTTATGGCGTGGGGGACTCGCTGCATTCTGTTAAGAGGCGCATGGGGCCATAGTTGCTCAGCCACTCTGCCTGCTGGAGGTCGTTGACCAGAAAACATCCGCTGTAGTTGATGCCATTGACGGAGACGCCGTTGATGTGGCCCAAACGCCGTGGGACCAGGAGCAGCCACCTATTGGTGAGCAGGATGTTGCAGGGAGTGTGCTTGTGGGTGTGGAGCGCCTGTTGATAAGCGTCGAAGGCGTGGGCTGCCGAGAATGTTTCAAAACGCGACAGGTGATGAGGAAAGGGGAGCCCGCCGTGAAGGATGGTCTCTTCAAGGGGGATGTCTGTTTGAACCAGTTGCATGTGGCGGTGGGTCTGGCTGGCGCCGGCGAGAGGCCCGCTGTTGTAAAACCCCAGGGTGTTGGGGCTGTCGAAGCCCATGGCCCAGGCTTGAAAGTCAGAGAGGGTGAGGGGCGTTGTTTGGGCGACGAAGGTGCGAGTGCAGATGAGGAGATGGGGGCTCAGGACAGGAAACTTGTTGAGCAGGCAAACATGGGAGGGGCCGGCGTCGGCGACATACATCGCGGGGTCATAGGGCAGGAAAGGGTTGTCGGGGCGCTCTCCCGGTGCGGGTTTTTGGTGGGCGTGGGGACCTTTTAGGTGCAGGCGAAAGGTGACGCCGCGCTGGTGGATGGTGCTGGTTTGGGTGGCGATGGGCATCAAGCTGCCCGCTTTGAGGGCCGTGCGGGAGACCTCTTGGGCGGCGGTCCAGAACATGGGGCATCCTTTGGTGGTTGCTGCGAGCCTAGCAGGATTGGGAGGGAAATCCAGAAGAATCCAGGGGCACCGTTTAGTCCTCGAAAACACCCGCCTGACGGGCTTTGTCGATGAGCATGGGAGAGGTTACCCGGGTGAGGGTGGCCTTGGGCTTTTGCTTGCTGCCGGGTTTGGAGGGGACCAGCGAGCCGGTCTCTTGAATGGGGAGCAGGTTTCTAACTTGGTAAATTTCAATGGGTGGATCGGAGAGGGCTTGAAGGATTTCGGATTGAAAGCCGCCTGTTTTGGTGCTGAGGTCCTTGGTGTTGGTGACTTCGGGGAGGGCTGCGGCGAGGCGCTGGAGAGCCTGTCGCTCTCTCTTGGAGAAGTAGCGTTCCTTGACCGACTCGATGTTGTCTTTGGGAGAGCGAAAGTCCATGGTGCGGGAGGTTCCGTCGGGACCCGGTATTGTTCTCCTGCGTCGTGAGGCGTTGGATTTTCTGGACGCGCCGCCGGGGATATCCTGCTGTTTGATGTGGCGTTCGAGGGCATGGATAAGCACTGTCTCCATGTCCTCCACAATCTTGATGGTTTGTTTGATGTCGGCGCGACTCATGCGCGCGTCTCCGAAGGTGAAAAGCTCGGTGTCCAGGGTTTGAAGGGCGTCGAAGAATTCCTCGGGGGGCTCGGGGATGGCGTCGGCTCGCTCGAGGTCCTGAATTTGCTGAAGGGTTTCGAGGGCGTCAAAGAACTCCTCGGGGGGATCGGGGATGAGGTCCTCGTCCATTGAGGCAGGTGCGCTGGAGCCGGGTTCAGAGAAGGCCGCGTCCAGGGGCGAGGGGGCTACACCGGCAGGGGCAGTGGCTTTGGATTCAAAGACGCTCTGGTCGGCGTGGGCGGGGGAGGTTGGTGAGGGTGTCTCAGTGGGGGGCGAGGTTTGTTTGATGTTTGGGGAGTCCTCGGAGACTGTGGGTGATGGGGGCGGCGCTTTTGGGGGAATTTTGGACATGTTGTCAGCATTTCAGAGTTTGTGGCTTTGCGCGAGAGAATAGCGTCGGGGGGCGGCTTTGCCCTCAAGTTCGTCCTGGACTCGTCGATTAATTTCAGGACAGGGGATTGATCTGTCGAGGGAGGCGGCTTTGAGCGGGGCGAGTGGCATCAACGGGCTTTTTCAAAACCCATTGAACCGACTGGGCGGTCATGCGCGTGGTGTTGAGGCGAGCGTCCAGCGTTTGTCGAGTGGACGCCGTGTTAACCGAGCGGGTGATGACGCGGCCGCTTCGTCGATGATCTCCAAGATGAGCGCAAGCGTTCGGAGCCATGCACAGACCCAACGCAATATTCAGCAGGGGATCTCGCTTTTGCAGACCGCTGAAGGGGCTTTGGGAGAGATTAACCAGAGTCTTCAGCGTTTGCAGGAGTTGATTGTTCAGGCGGGCAACGGGTCCCATTCTGCAGAGGCTCAGCAGGCTATCCAGAACGAGATTGACGCTATCCTTGAGGGCATTGATGGCATCGCCAATGTTACGGAGTACAACGGGACGAAGTTGATCATGGCTCAGGGTGGAGATGACTTTGATAAGATCATCGCGGGGTTGAAGTCCTCGTGGATGGAGAAGGCCGAGGATCTCATTCAAGCCCATTATGGATTAACGGCGGATGGGGCAGATCTTACCATTGAAGTGCACTCTCTCGATGGTAAGTCGGGCGTGCTCGCCTATGTGTCGGGGTACCCGGAGAGTGGGACGGGGAAATACAGCGGGCAGGAGATGCACATCGATCTCGATGACTTTACCCCGGGAGATTTGCCCAACGGGGGAAGTGGGCCGATGTACAATGACCGCATCATCGCTCACGAGATGGTGCATGCGGTGATGGGTCGCACCATGAACTACGCGTCGTTGCCGAAGTGGTTTAAGGAGGGCACCGCGGAGTTTATTCATGGGGCGGATGAGCGTTTGAGCGGTGACATCGCGGTTAATGGTGGCGGGGCGACGGGGAGAGCGGCGGTGGTGAACGCCATCGACTCGTGGTCGGGATCGAGCCTTGATTATTCGGCGGGGTACGCGGCGGTGAAATATCTGCACAATAATGTGCCCGGGGGAGTTGCGGCGGTGATGGGGCATTTAAGCGCCAACGCGGGATCGACACTCGATGATGCTTTTGCGGCTTTGGGGCTGGTGAGCGAGGCTAACTTTATTGCCAAGTTTAAGGTGAGCGGGGCGGCGTTTATTGGCGGGCTTGATTTAACCAACGCGGACACCGGCTCTATTGGCGGCTCGGACGAGGGAGGACCCACGCCTTTGAACGCGGAGGATGTTGTTCCGGATATTAACAATTCCACCGATGACCCCACGGTGGGGTTTAATGAGATTTGGCCGGATGGGAATTCGGATTGGGTTTTGCAAGTGGGGATTCACTCCGACGCGAACTCGCGATTTGCATTGGGCTCTTATTTGCCCGACGCGAGAGCGAGTGCTTTGGGGTTGCAGGGGCTTGACGTGGTGAACGACGCGGCGGGGGCCTTTGCAAAGCTGGAGTTGGCTCTGAACAGCCTTGGTCTGCATCGGGCGAAGGTGGGATCGGCGATTAACGCCCTGGGGTTTGCCTACAATAATAATCAGTCTTTGAGCACCAACCTGGTCGCGAGCAAGGCCGCGATTGAGGACGCTGACATGGCCACTGAGAGCTCTCGATTGACTCGTAACCAGATTCTGGTGAAGGCGTCCATGGCGATGTTGGGGCAGGCCAACCAGGCAGAGTCTACGATGCTGGCGTTGATTGAGAATGTTTGACAGAGCTAGCTGACTTTCTATTACATTGCGGGAATATTGGGCTTTTTTTCGGGCAGGGCAAAGAAACTCTGTGGAGCGTGTTTTTTTGCGGCCGGGGGGTTGGATCTTGGGGGCGCTTGAAATAACTGCCCACCTGACTTTAATCAACGATAAGGATTCACCGATATGGGTCGTACATTCGAAAATCGAAAGCACGCGATATTAAAGCGTGGCGCACGTGACGCCAAGGCATTTACCCGCTGTGGCAGGCAGATCAGCATGGCGGTGAAAGCCGGGGGTGGTGACCCCGCGGGCAATCCCGGGTTGCGTCGCGCGATTCAGAACGCGCGGGCGGCGAATATGCCCAAGGACAAGATTCAGAACGCGGTGGATAAGGCGTTAAAGCTGGGAGACACCAGCGACTTTGAGCAGATCCTCTATGAGGGCTATGGGCCGCACGGTGTGGCGATGATTGTGGACACCGCCACCGACAACCCTACGCGGACTGTGGCGAATGTGCGCTCGGCGTTTAAGAAGGAGAGCGGCAACCTTGGCTCGAGTGGCAGCGTGGCATTTATGTTTGAGCAATTTGGTGTGTTTCGTTTGAAGCCCGAGGGGCTTGACCGGGAAGAGCTTGAGCTGGAGTTGATTGACCACGGGCTGGAGGAGTTGGACGACGGGACCAATGATGATGGCAAGCCGCTGCTTTTGGTTCGCTGTGCTCGGGATAATTTTGGCACGCTGCAGACGGAGCTGGAGGCTCGAAAACTTGAGGTGGACTCCTCGGGGTTTGAGTGGGTGCCTAAGACCGTTACCGAGTTGCCTGACGAGGCGGTGGATGAGGTGTTGAAGCTGGTGGCGCGTTTGGAAGAGGACGATGACGTTCAGGAAGTGTTTCATAACCTGGCCTAGGGCTGGTTAGGGGAGTCTTTGTGGACTTGCGGTCAATCTCTAAAGAGGCGTTAGTGGCCGACGCGCTCGCGCAGTTGAAGCAAGACTTGCTCGCGATGACGCAGCAGGCTCGGGCTACCGCGGAAGGGGCCACCCATGAGGAGAGCCGGCCTGAGAACAGCAAGGACACTCGGGGGCTTGAGGCGAGCTATCTGGCTCGTGGGCAGGCGGCCCGGGTGAATCAGTTGGAGACGGAGCTGCAGCGCTTGCAGCATATGCCCCTGGAGGTGTTTGGAGACGACGATGTGATCTCGGCGTCGGCGTTGGTTGAGTTGTGTACTCTGGAGGGGGAGAGGGTGACGTTGTTTTTGGTGACCGGTGGTGGGGGGATCTCGGTTGGGGTGGGGGACGTCGTGGTTCAATTGGTGAGCCCGCAGGCTCCGCTGGGAAGGGCGGTGCTGGGGCGGGAGTTGAGCGACGAGGTGACCCTTAGAGTGGGGGCGCGGTCATTGCAATATGAGATTCTGGAGATCGCTTGAGGTTAGGGATCTGGGTGGACTCCGTCCATTTTGATGCATGCGCAATTAGCCCTAGAGTCTGTGCCGGTTGGGTAGTCATTCCAAGCCGAGCTATCGGCTAAGTTCCTGCAAGCACCAACACCAGGTAAATTGTACTTAACAACTTGAGGGCTATTGTCGGTACTTTGCGGGCATCCTTTGCAGAGATCCTCGCTGGAAGTGTCTATGTACCATATATTTGTGCAGGTAACGTCGGTCTTGGATGCAGCATACTTCAGGAGGTCGGATTTGGTGGGGATAACCGCTCCTTCGGCGGCACACCTGTTTCTACAACCTTTTGGGCTGCATTTGTCGTCGGCCACGCCATCTACGCTGTTTTCGCCGCATTGAACCGCAGCGATCCATGAGCTTCCCGACTCTCCTTTGGGGCCTTCGGGGCCTTCGGGGCCTTCGGGGCCTTCGGGGCCTTTGGGGCCTTTGGGGCCTTTCAAACCGTCGTCTCCGTTCTTTCCGTC
>JAZAIZ010000312.1:0-9328 GCA_036230545.1 Myxococcota bacterium | reverse complement strand
GGGCAAGACCCGCTGGTCCAGCATGCGAACCACGCCCTCTCGCCATTCAATACTTTTATAGGTGCTCATCGGTGTCTCCCCGCGCTTCGTTAGGGTGGATGGGCATGGTTTCTATTGCATGTGGGGCCAAAGGGCAAAGATGGAGTGAGGGGCTTTATGCTGGGTTGGAGGGGATGCTGTCGAGGGCATCGAGGTGGGTGAAGGGGTCTTCAAAGACGGAGCGAAAGGTCTTGGCCATGATGGCGGCGTGCTTGCCGTCGATGACTCGATGATCGAAGGTGGCGCTCAGGTTGAGGGTTTTGCCGGGCACGATTTGGCCCTCTTCCACCACGGCCTCGTCCTTAACCTCACCGGGGGCGATAAAGATAGGGACGCGGGAGTAGGGAACCAAAGGAACATAGCCCACATCCAGCCCAAGGGAGCCGATACTGGTGACCACGGCGCTGCCGAAGGGGTCTTTGGGGAGTCCGGCCCAGGTCATGTTGAGATTGAGGCTGTAGGTCAAAAAGGCGATCATCTTGAGCAGGAAGTTCATCAGGAGAGAGGGCATGATGCGCATGGTGCTGCGGGTTTGTTCAAGGGTTTGGTCTTCCTTCTTGCGGATCTTGTCTGCCTGCTCCGCGATCTCATCAATAATGCTGATCAGGCTCTTCTCATCAGCGCTTTCGATCTTGGTGGCGGAGAGGTCGATTTGTCCGTCATCCTCCATAACCACCAGCACGGAGATGTCGATGGACTGGCGCAGGTAGATATTGTTCCAGCGAAGAATGGCGTTGGCGTCGGGGCAGGCCTTCAGGGCCAGAGCCGTAGCTTTGATGGCCAGATGTGTGATGGTTAGCTTTCGTCCGGTTTTGGCTTTGAACTGCTCGATGTAGTCCATGGCCTTGTCCATGCGCAGCCGCATGCCGCCGTAGATGGAAGGATCGTAGGTGGTTTCCCAGGTCCCGAACGCGATCTTGCGAAAGGCTGAGACATGGGGCTTTTTAATCAGGTCGACATTGGGCATAAACACCTCTGCAGAAAAAGAAATTCGCTTGCCCCCTGATACTCAGCGCAGAGGGTGGGCGCAATGCTTGATAGCGGATGACTTTAGCGCAGGGGAGGCAGAGATGGAAATCACCTCATTCAGAACAGGGCTGCCGGATGGCCAATGGACCGGTCATCAGCGGACACCGGCTGAACCCGGGCCGACCAGCGTTCTGGCGCTGCACGGGTTTACGGGCAGCGCTTTGGATTTTGAGCCGATTTGGGAAGCTTGCGCGAGCCCCTATGGAGTTTTGGCTCCCGACCTGCCGGGCCATGGCGGTACGTGGCTCGCCTCGGCCTCCGTGGAGCGCGTGGTGGCGGGGCTCGCCGCGCTGGCCGACGATCGCTTGCCGGAGAACCATATTTTGCTTGGCTACTCTCTTGGGGGGCGGACCGCGCTCCACTACGCGCTGTGTCACCCGAAGCGGCTGCGAGGGCTGGTTTTGGTGGGGGCCACGGCGGGTTTGGTAGAGCCGGAGGAGAGGGCAGCTCGGGTGGAGTCGGACCGCGCTCTTGTGGAGTGGATGGAGCAGGAGGGGGTCGAGGCGTTCTGTGAGCGCTGGATGGCTACGCCGCTCATTGCCAGTCAAGGGCGCCTCCCGGCAGCGATTCTTGAGCCGATGCAGGAGCGTCGTCGACGCAATCGCGTGGAGGGCTTGGCCCAGAGCCTCCGAGACATGGGGGCCGGGACAATGCCTGCGGTGTGGGATCGCCTGGGGGAGCTGAAGCTTCCGGTGATGGTGGTGAGCGGGGAGGAGGACGTCAAATACAGGGAGATTGGAGAGCGTTTGGTGAACGAGCTGCCGGAGGGGAGGCTGGTTGTGCTCCCCGGGGCCGGGCATGCCGCGCATCTGGAGAACCTGCCCGCCTTTGTTGAGGCGTTAAGGGGGTTTGTGGACGGTCTCTCTTAGGGCGAACCGAGGGAGTCCAGCAGTTTCAGGGTGCTGGACAGCCTGGGCTCTCCAAATTTCTCCTCAAGCAGCCGGGTGCCGTTCTCCCGGGCAAGGAGAGTTACGGTGGTTTGGGAGAGCGCTCGTATGATGGCGACGCAATGGGGGGGCTGGCAATACCAGCCTTGTTCGGGGTCGTCCGCCGGGGGGGGCTCGGAACCTTTGACAGGGACCGAGATGCCAAGAACCGTATTAATAAGGGTCTCCAGCCAGGAGATCTGAGTGTCGTATCGCCCCTCAAAGGCGACGGAGATCTTCACAAAGAGGATGACACACACATCCACCGCTTCGGGGCTGGTCTCAAGAGTCTCCCAGATAGCGGCTCTGGAGAGAGGGGGATCCTGGTTGCTCAGGGCTTGAACCTTCGCGTCGAGGGTGTCGTAGACATGGTCGAGGGTGGCGGCGCCCACCATCATCCGAAGCGCTCTAAAGAAGGGGGGCACGATAGTGCGGGGCAGGGGGTGGTCGGAGTTGGGCTGAGCGTCCGGGGGGGAGAGGAGATGTGCGAATTGGCTGACCACGATTCGACCGACAAAGTCTTTGCGGGCATCCTCTTTGCCAGGGGATGACGAGACGAGTTGGGCCTGTTTGGGATCTACGTCTCCCATTTGCTTGGCCAATTCAGCTCGAACCGAGTCGAGTAGCGTCTCAATGTGCGCAACGCTCAGCTGCCCGTCCTGCTGGTCTGCAGCGTCCACCAACAGGTGGTGGATATGATTCAGGAGGCGGTCGGGGGACATGAGCTCGTCAGGGTTGGTGGACATATGTGCCATCATCACGCGTTACCTTCCGTTGAGGTCGGGGTAGGATGCCTCTTTTATTCAGGGAGAGTTTCACGGATTTTGGACCGGGGCTCAAGCGTAGAAGACGCAATCCCGGAAATGGGGGGGGAATGGTTCAGGGAAGCAGGGGGGATTGGGATTGGTCATCCTGGGGAAGCGTGCTCAGGACTCCGATGAGGGTTTCAAAGACCACCAGCGCTGATGCCGCTGAAACGATGCTGACTCTTTTGAGGGTGGCTGCCACGCTTGAGTTCTCCCTTGAGGTTTGTGCTCTGCTCCTTGTTAATGCGAGGAGTGTGCCAATTTGGGGCCGAGAGCACGTTCTTAAGTGTTCTTAACCGCTTAGACATATGGAGCCCAAAAGGATTCACAAGTCGCCTCTTTTTTTTCCTACAATTTTGTAGAATGCAGCAGAGGCTCCTACGTGGGGGTGGCGCCGGATTGGCGCTGCCGGCGGGCATCAAGGATGCGCCCAAAGGAGCGGATGCGAATCTCTTCCTGGGTCAGGCCGGTTTGGGAGAGCTCTTCAAGGGAGACGGCGCCGCAGTTGAGGGCGCGCAGAAAGTAATTGAGCAGCCCCTGGCCGGTGGCGGCGTCATCAAAGACGTCTCCCACCAGGGTGGCCTGGGCGGCCTTCTCAACAAAGTTGCGCAGGCGCTCGGCGGCTGGGGCGAAGCCCTCGAGAAAGAAGGCGTAGCAGGCCGCGTAACGAATGGGGATTTGGGCAGGGTGGAGATCCCACCCCTGATAGAACCCCCCTTGAAGGGAGTGACGGATGTGTTGGTAGCCCAGCCGCCAGGCGTGGTGAACGGCCTGGGTGTTTTCGCTGACCTGGATGGGAGTGAGGTTCTGCCCCTGGGGCACACGATGAGGTCCCACTGGCATCACATTGGTGGCGCCGTCAGAGAGGAAGACGCCGGTGCTGCCGAGGGTGTTGCGCATCATGTGCTTGGCGAAGTCACAGGCGGCGTGGTCCATGGTTTGGTAGGCCGCGGTAACCGCGCAGGATGCGGTGTAGTCGTAGGTTCCGAAGTGGGCGGAGAAACAGCGGCCTTTGGCGGCCTCGAGCATGGGCGGGATGGGTGAGCGACCCTGGGAGTCGAAGATGGTTTGGGTGACCTCAATCATCAACTCGATTTGAAGCGTCCCCTGCTCGATGTCGAGGCGCTCCTCGAGGAGGTCGAGCAGCCCCACCAGGGTGGCCACTTGCTCGGGACTTTGAACCTTGGGCAGGGTGATGAGAAAAGGACGTGGCAGCGCGCCACCGCCCGCCTTGACCAAAGTGGTCAGGAAGAGCTCCAGGGTTTGGATGGAGCGGGTGCGGGTCTCTTCGTTGAGGGGTTTAATTCGAATCCCCAGAAAAGGGGGGAGGGAGTCCTGGGCCATGCCCTTGGCGACCTCTTGGGCGGCCTGGACCGCTGCGGCGTCTTCTTCGGTGTCGGGGCGGTTGCCAAAGCCATCCTCAAAGTCGATGCGCAGGTCTTCGACAGCCTCTCGCTCGAGTTTGGCGCTGACCCGCTGGTAGACCGCCTGGGGAAGCCACGCTGCAAAATGAGACCGCTTAAGCGCCTCGGGGTTGGCATGAAAGGCCTCTCTGTGGGCGAGCAGGTCGTGGGGGGAGAGCTCGCTGAGTTGGGCACTCCCCGGTAGGTTGAGGACTCTCCCGAGGGTCCAGGGCTCGGGGGCGAAGCGGCTCAGGGAGCGTTGGGCGATTTGTCCCAACTTCGCTGTTGTCCCGGCCTTGAAGAGGTGGGCGCCGCCGTAGACGGTGTGTACCGGCTGACGTTTGGGGCTGTCCCCGGGAAAGCGGGCCATGAACGTGCGGTTGGCGGCGCTCAGGGTGCTGAGCAGGTCCGCTCCAGCCTGGAGGAGGCTCTCGGGGGCGTGGGACATGGACGTCGCCTTTCAGCTTCCGCGGTAGGTGGAGAATCCAAAGGGGCTGATGAGGAGGGGCACGTGGTAGTGCTCTCCCGGTTCGCGAATGATGAAGGTCACGGCCACGTCCGGATAGAAAGAGGGCGTGTCGAGTCGCTCAAAATAGGCGGCGGTGTCAAAGGTGATGCGATAGGTGGCGGCCTGCAGGTCGCCGGGGTGGAGTCGCTCGGCGATGCGCCCGTCGCTGTTGGTCACGCCGCGGCTTAGCTCTCTCCAACTTTTGTCACTCTCCTGGATCTCAAGGGTGATGGAGACGCCCTCTGCGGGGCCTCCTCGGGCGGTGTTGAGGACGTGGGTGGTGATGGGACTCATAGGGATAATTTCTCCAATCTCAGGCGAGTGATCTTGGCTTGTTCACCCGCGGCGATGGTTAATTCTTCTTCGGGGGAATTGTTGAGGCGGGCCATCAGCAGGTCCAGCATCTCCTGGGCCGACTTTCCGGACGCGCACACAATAAAGATGTAGCCAAATCGATGCTCGTATTGTTGGTTGCCGTCACGAAGCGTTTCCAGCACGGCTTCGGAGGCCTGGTTCACCCCGGCCTGTTCCTGGGACGACCACGACTGGGTGGAGGCGAACTTTCGGCGCAGGGATTCGATGTCGGCGCCGATTTTGGGATGGTGGGAGAAGGCCTCAAGGATATCCTCCCGCTCCATTTGTGCCCAGAGGGCGTCGGCGGTGTCCAGTAGCTCGCTCTGGCTCTGGAAGGGCCGGGCTTCAGCCATGGAGCGCGCCCAGCGCGCCGCGCCGCAGCAACGTTGAAGGGCGTCGACGGCGTCGGCGCTCTCAAGGGCGTTGAGCTGGTTAAGATCTGCGGTCATGGGGTGGGCTCCTCGTTTCGTAGACCGTAGAGCCGCAGCCGACTGACTCCACCGTCGGGAAAGATATTAAAGCGCACGTGGGTGAAGGGGCCACCGTTGAGGAGCTCCTGCCGGAAATGGTGCCGTTGATGGGCCTCCATCGGGGTGGGGGCCAGCACGGGCGCCCAGGGAGTGTCTTGAGAACGTAGCTCTTCGGCGGTGGCTCCGGGGTGGTTGATGCCCTCGACGCTGCACTTGTTGGGGTAGTTGCCCTTGAAGTGGTTGGTGTCCACCTCAATCCACGTAAGGGTGCCAGGGGCGCCCAGTCGCAGAATCATCCAGTCGTTTCCGTCGTCTCGTCGTCGGCGGGTCTCCCAGCCTTCTCCCATGTTGGTGCCTCTGCCGGGCAGGATGAGATTGTTCATGGGGCTGAAGAACATATCACTGCAGGCAAGCGCCAGCCCACCGTTGCGCGCTGCTACCAGATCGACCTCTCCGGGTTGGAGTTGGGAGGCGAGGTTGTCGTCGTCGGGGTGGGGGTGCCAGCTGGCCTCGACGTCACCGTAAACGCGCAGGCGCGCGACGCCGCCGTCGGGATAGATGCTCAGGCGCACGTGGGTCCAGGTCTGCTCATTGTCAATGGGGAAGAGGTTTTGGGAGCCGGCCTTGAGCTCTGATTGAGCAAGCAAGGGGGTCCACGACGCAGCTTCCCATCCCTCGGCCGGGGTGCCCTCAACAGAGATGCCTTCAATGGACGCGTGGGGGGGGTGGTTGCCGAGGAAGTGATTGGTGTCGATGTCCACTCCCCGGATGACCCCTGGGGTGCCGAGCTTGATGATGCACCAATCGTTGCCGGGGGTGCGCTTGCGCCGACTCTCCCAACCGTCCATCCACTTGCCTCGCTCGGTGTATTTGTCGGGCAGGTAGATGCCTCGACCAGGCAGGACGAGATTCTCCTTGGGCGCAAAGAACTCATCGGAGGCGACAAGGGTTTGGCCTCCAAAGGCCGCGGAGGCCAAATCGATGAGATGAAGAAAAGCGGGGGCCTCATGATACTGCGTCACGTGTTACTCCTTCGTGATGAGGTGGTTTCCCGGTGTAGAAGATGCACTCCCTGCGGGGTTTGGGCGAGCTCGCCCTCGTGGTAGATGCGCTGACCGCGCAGGTAGGTGGTGAGAACTTTTCCCTGGATCCGCCGACCGATGAAGGGGGAGACCTTGTGGCGGAAGAGAAGGTGCTCGGCGGTGACCTCAAACACGCACTCAGGATCCCACACCACCATGTTGGCGTAATAGCCCGGGGCGAGTCTGCCGAGGGTCCCGCTTCGGCCGATGAACTCCGCAGGGCCGGTGCTCATCCACCGGACGAGATCTATCTCCGTGAATCCGCGGCGCTGTGCCTGCTCCCAGACGCTGGAGATGCCAAGCTGCAGGGAGGAGATGCCTCCCCAGGCATCGTGGAAATTGCCCGAATCAAAGCACTTGAGCTGCGGCACGCAAGGGGAGTGGTCGGAGACGATGAAGTCGATGACCCCCTCCCGCAGGCCCTCCCAGAGCCTGTCCTGGTTGGCCTTGCCACGAATTGGGGGCGCGCATTTGAAGGAGGTGCTTCGGTCGGGAATTGTCTCGGCTTCGAGGCAGAGGTAGTGAGGGCAGGTCTCGACGGTGATGGGAAGGCCCTCGGCCCGAGCTGCGCGGAGGGTGGGGAGCGCCTCGGCGGCGGAGAGGTGCACGATGTGCACAGCGCAGCCTGTCTCACGGCAGAGGTTCACCAGAAGCTCGATCGCCCGAGTCTCCCATTCCGGGGGACGGCTGCGGAGGTAGGATTCGTAGGTGATCGGCGCCAGGTCATCGGCCGGCGCCCCAAGATCGAGCTCGGCGTGGGCGAGGAGGGGCAACCCGCAGCTCTTGAGTTGAACCATGGCGGCCCGGAGTTGCTCCTCGTTGACCTCAGGGAAGTCGTCGATGCCCGAATGAATAAGAAAAGCTTTGGCTCCCAGAATCCCGTCTTTGGCCAGGGGGACCAGGGCGTCAGCGTTGTCGGGGACCACCCCGCCCCAAAACCCCATATCAACCCAGAGTTGTCCTCTGGTGGCCTCAAGTTTAAGGGAGAGGGCCTCGGGGCGCGTGGTGACGGGCTGGCAGTTGAGGGGCATGTCTACCACGGAGCAGATGCCCCCGGCAGCAGCAGCCTGGGTGGCGGTTTCAAAGCCTTCCCACTCGGTGCGACCGGGCTCGTTGATGTGGACGTGGCAGTCCACCAGCCCGGGCAGCACGCTGTGGTGTCCGACGTCGATGAGGGGGAGATCTGGCGGGGTGAAGTCGTGAGGGTGAATGGACTCGATGAGTTCCCCCTGAACCACCACCGTCGCAGGTTGCAGCCCATCGGGGAGAAGAACGCGGTTACTTTTTATCGCAAAGCCAGCCATCATTCACACCTTCGTATAACGCGGCGTATTTCAGCCGCTAAGGGATGGCTCCTAGCATGAGGGTTGGGTCTACGGGAAGAGGCAAGCCCAAGGTTCGTGCCTGGTTCAAGAATTACTTATGGAAGTGATTGATTATGTCGTTAGGGGGTGACGGTGCGGAATCCGACGTGGGTCCATTGGGCGTGTCGGTCGAATCCATTTCGCGCGGCGTTGGTGCATTCGGAAGCGCTGGAGCCCCAGGAGCCTCCCCGGGCGGCGGCTTTCCCCTCAGGGTCTTTGGAGTTCCAGGGAGCGCTCGTCCACTGCCAGATGTTTCCCACCAGGTCGAAGTGGCCCAGGGGCCCTCGTGCCTCCGGGAATTGGTCCACCGCGGCAGTGACTCGCTTTCCGCCACTGCGGTTTCCCCAGGCGCCGATGCCTGTGGCCTCCCACTGGTTTCCCCATGGATAGGTCAGGCCTTCAGGTCCTCGGGCGGCAGCCTCCCATTGGACCTCCGTGGGGAGTTTTTTGCCAAAGAAGCGGCAGAAAGCATCGGCTTCATACCAACTCACGCCGATGACGGGTTTGTGGGGGAGGACAAACTCAGCGAGGAGGGTCGCCTGCACCTTGGTGAACATCCCATCCACGTCGGGGTTGTGAGCGTCCCAAAGGCGCGGGCCTGTGATCTGCTCGGTTTGGAGCCAGTGCCAGCCTTCGTCTTCCCACAGCTCCCAGTCTTCATAGCCGCCGGCGTCCACAAAGGTGCGGTAGCGCTCCACGGTGACCGGGAAGGTGTCAAGGGAGAAGGCCTCCACCGCTTGCCTGCCCCCGAGATGGTCGGAGAGGATATAATGGCCGGCGGGGACGTCCAGGGTTTCCGGGAGGGAGGAGAGGGGCATGGTGGGGGACTTCCTCTTAGTTGGGAGCGCGATACACTTCTACGCCCCCCACGACGGTGCGCAGGGTCTTCATCCCTTGCTGAGCCTTGGAAGAAGATTGCTGAGGGTTGGTTGCTACGATGGTCAGGTCGGCGCGCATGCCGCGGCTGATTTGTCTTATGGGCTGGGACAGGTCGGCGCAGGTCCCTTCAGGGGGCAAGGGGGGAATCGCTTCGAGTAGAGGGACCTCCGGGCGGCTTGACTCGACTCCGCTTTTGGGCCCCTGCTCGGTGATGTGGGGACAGGAGCTTATTCGGAGGGTTAAGAGGCCTGCGGCTTCAAGCTCTCGTAGGATTTTTCGCTCTTCGGGGCTGGTCCCACGATCGTAGATCTCGGTCAGGCCCATTTGGTTGCAGAGCTCTTGTCCTCGGAGGATATCGGCTCGGATTTCCTCCGGGGGGGATTCAGGCAACCCTCTGGTGAGCAGGTCGATGGCGTTGCCGATAAAGACTCCCGTGGGGTTGCCCTGGTGGTCGCGTACAATCTCTCC
>JAZAIZ010000311.1:0-16794 GCA_036230545.1 Myxococcota bacterium | reverse complement strand
TGGCTGGTTGACCGAGGATGTCGCGGTGCGGGAGGTGGGGACCTCCTATTTTGCGGTGCGGGTTTTGGGGATGACCGCCATCGGAATTAACTTCTCCTTTCGAGGTTTTTTTAACGGCGTCGATCTGACCCGCATCTACATGCGGGTCTTAATGGTGATGCACGCAATTAACATCTTTTTGAATTGGGTGTTCATCTTTGGCAACCTCGGCTCGCCGGTGATGGGGGCCACGGGGGCGGGGCTGGCGAGCGTCATCGCGCTTTATATCGGGAGCCTCTATTACGTCTTCCTTGGGTTTAAACATGGGCGTGACAAGGGCTTTTTGAAGCGACGCTGTGACAGGCAGACCCTGGCTCAATTGCTGAGGCTCTCGGTTCCCAATGGGTTGCAGATTTTTCTCTTCGCCACTGGGCTGGTGGTGCTCTTTTGGATCATCGGCTTGGTAGGCACGTTGGCCACCGCCGCGGCCAACGTCCTGGTGAATGTCATGCTGGTGGCCATTCTGCCGGGGGTCGCCTTTGGTATCGCGGCGATGTCTTTGGTGGGGCAGGCCATTGGCCGCGGGGAGCCTGATGATGCCTATCGCTGGGCGTGGGACGTCTCGCGCATCGCCATGATGACCCTGGCTGTTCTGGGGGCGGTGATGGCGCTCTTTCCGGGGGCGGTGCTGGGGATCTTCCTGCACAACCCCGAGACCCTTGAGCTCGCTCGGGTGCCTTTGATCATCTTCGGCCTGGGCATCGTCTTTGATGGTGTGGGCTCGGTGATGATGCAGGCCCTACTGGGTGCGGGCGCGGCGCTACCGGTGATGGCGGTGTCGGTGGTGTTGCAGTGGGGGGTGTTTTTGCCCTTCGCCTATTGGGTCGGGCCAACCCTGGGGTACGGATTGACCGGGATCTGGATTGTGCAGACCCTCTACCGTTGCCTGCAGGCGCTGGTGTTTGGCACCCTGTGGAAGCGCAAACGCTGGATGGCGTTGAAGCTTTAGCCGGCCCGTCGAGGCGCGGCGCTGGGAAGGTCTCCCTGGCTCGCCGCTCTTTGGATCATGTCCGCGGCCTTCTCGCCGATCATGATGGAGGGCGCGTTGGTGTTGCCCCCGGTGATGGTGGGCATGATGGACGCGTCGGCAATTCGGAGCCCCTCGATGCCGTGGACCCGTAGCTCGTGGTCCACCACGGCGCTTGCATCCGGGCCCATCTTGCAGGTGCCCACGGGGTGGTAGATGGTTTTGGCGAAGAGCCGAATGTGCGCTCGGAGGCCCGCCTCGCTGGTGACGTGCTCGCCGGGGACCGCCTCACTTTTGAGGTATTGATTGAGCGGTGCAGTCTTGGCAAAGGCGCGGGTGAGCTCCACTCCCTTAAGCAGCGTCTTCAGGTCGTCGTCGTTCTCAAAATAATGAGGGTCAATCAGCGGATGGACCATGGGGTCGCTGGATTGCAGGGTGATGGCGCCGCGGCTTTTGGGGTAGATGACCCCGGGCAGAACCGTGAAGCTGTGGGTGGTGGCGATGACCGGTTTTTCGGGACCATCGTCGTTGGGCTCGGGGTAGGCCCAGGGGATGGTGAGAAACTGGATGTCGGGTCGTGGCTGCAGGGGGCTGCTTTTGACGAAGGCGCCTCCCTCCAGAAAGGTTTTGCCGTACCATCCTTCGTTGAGAAAAAAGTCTTTCATCATGCCCGCGATAAAGTGGAGAGCGGTGCTGGTGTGGCCGGAGTCTTTGGTGGCGTGGTAGCGGATGGGGACCATCAGGTGATCGTGCAGGTTCTGTCCCACCCCAGGGAGGTCCTCAACCACCTTGATTCCGTGCTCCCGAAGATGGTCTGCGGGGCCAACGCCCGAGAGCATCATGATTTGGGGAGAGCCGATGGCGCCCGCGGACAAAATCACCTCCCGGTCCGCCCGTGCGCAGAAGGTCTCGCCTCCGGGGCCGGTGTATTCCACTCCGACAGCGCGTTGGTTTTCGATGACAACCCTCGAGACCGTGGCCTGAGAGACGATCTCAAGTCCGCCTCGCTGAGCGGCGGGGTAGAGGAAGGCCACAGAGGTGCTGGAGCGCTTTCGGTCCGCGCAGGTCATCTGATAAAACCCGGCGCCTTCTTGCCGGGGGCCGTTAAAGTCATCAACGATGGGGACATCACACACTTGGGAGACCGCTTCATTGAAGGCCTCGGAGATGACGCTGGTGCCCTGTTGATGGGTTACTTTGAGGGGGCCATCAGCGCCGTGAAATTCCGAGTCGCCGTCTTCATGGCCTTCGGATTTTTTGAAGTAGGGGAGCACGTCCTCATAGCCCCAGCCGGGGTTGCCCATGTCGCGCCACTGGTCGTAGTTGTCGCGGTGGCCGCGTACATAGAGCATGCCGTTAACGGAGCTGCAGCCTCCAAGAACCTTGCCTCGGGTCCAGGGCATCTCACGCATGTCCATGTGGGGCTGGGGGGTGGTGCGGTAACCCCAGTCACTGCGCTCTTTGAGCTCGGGGACCCGATAAACGATGGCCAGCGCTCCGGGGCGGCGAAAGAGAAACGATTTGTCGCTGCCGCCGGCGTCAATGATGAGGACACTCACTCCGGGCATCTCGGAGAGGCGGTTGGCGATGACACATCCTGCGGAACCCGCGCCAATGATGATGTAGTCGTAAGAACTCTGTTGGTGCATAACGATGTCCTTTTTTGCGACACGTGACGGGTGCGATGTGTCTGGGTTGCACCTGCCGCTTTTGAAAGTTCACGTACACGTTATCTTTGTGCTTTACAAAAAGTTTAGGGGCAGGAGCGCTGAGTTGGAGAAGCTCGAGGGCAGGGGAAGGCTTGGGACCGGGAATGATCTTTGTTGTTGTTTTTGTCTGGTCGGTCCAGAAACCGTTTGTTAGGCTGGTGAGCTCATTCAATAAAAATATAGTGTATCGGGTTGGAGTCGCCATGTCGTTTTTCGTTCGAAGGTTGGGTTGGGTTGTTGCTCTTGCGGGGCTTATCGTGCTGGGGGCCGGCTGCTCCCGGAAAGACATGCTGGTGCTGGTGGTCCCTGACGCTGCGCAGTTCTCGGGCCTCTCCGATCAGGAGACCCTCGAAGACACCCCCACAGATGTGATCCACTTCAGGTTGAGCGATGACGACACCTTGCTTTCGGAGGTGGTTCTTTCTGCTGAGACCGGAGATGCTGACCTTATCCCCGAGGACAACATCGTGCTCGGAGGAGAGGGGGAGAATCGTACTCTGGTGCTGACTCCAGCGCTCAACCAGTTTGGCTCCACCACCATCACTCTGACGGCGCGTGATCCGGAGGCCACCGGCACGGTGTCGTTTGAGCTGGTGGTGCATCCTGTCAATGACGCTCCCATCGCCGAAGATCTTCAGGTGGAGCTTGACCTGGAAGGGTCCACGGCCATCACGCTGGCGGGCACCGATGTTGAAGGGGACGCCCTCACCTTTGAGGTGGTGGAGGGCCCCGCCGAGGGCACCCTGAGCGGTACGCCTCCGGAGCTTGTCTACACCCCAGGCACGGAGCTGAGTGGGGTTGATTCGTTTACCTACAAAGCCAACGACGGGGAGCTGGATTCGGCGCCGGCGACGGTGCGGGTTTATGTGGCCAATAGCCTTCCGGTGGGAGCTGGAGAGACCTACACCACTGCGGGCGCGTGCCCGGTGGTGGCGTTTCCTGAGAGCGGACTTCTCGCCAACGACACCGACGCCGAGGGAGATCCCCTTGAGGCGATTTTGCGTGAGGGGCCTTCCCGGGGCTCGCTCGAGCTAAACCCTGACGGGTCGTTCACCTACACCCCGAATCTTCCGGTGGAGGGGGATGACGGGTTCACCTACGTCGTCAGCGATGGTCTCAGGACCACCGAGCCCTATGCGGTGACCATCTCGGTCGATTTGGACGGCATCCTGGTGGATGTGTCCGAGGACGGCTTCGTGGCTGACGGCCGTTGCTCCTTGCGCGAGGCCATTCAGGCTGCCAATGAGGACGAGACGGTCGATGGGTGTGAGGCGAGAGACGGGGCCGCTCGAATCCTCTTTGGTTTGCCGCTGGGGACGCTGACCCTCAGTGAGGCGGGGGGTGACGAGGACAGCAATCAAACCGGTGATCTCGATATTCATAAATCCCTGACGATGGTGGGCTGTGGCCCCGAGGGGACCATCATTGACGCCGCCGGGCTCGATCGCGTGATGCAGATTCACGGGGAGATTGAGGTTCGACTCGAGGAACTCACCTTGAGCGGTGGGGCTGTGGTGGGGCAATACGGAGGTGGGATCTACAACGAGGGCACCCTGGTGCTCGCTGGCGCGTCCCTGCGGGACAACCACGCTACTGGGTCGGTGGGGACTGACGGTAACAGCCCCGGCGGCGGTGGCGGCGGTGGCGGTGCTCCGGGATTTGGCGGGGGGATCTACAACAGCGGAACGGTCACCTGGGCCGAGAGCACCTCTGTTTGCTCCATGGTGCACAACACCGTTAGCGGCGGTGAAGGTGGCCGGGGGATGAATAACGCAGGCTCGTTTAGGGGGAACGGTGGCCGCGGAGCGGGCCCGGCCGGCGGTGCCGGTGGGGTGGTTGCGGATGGTCAGGGGGGTGGTTTTGCCAGCGGCGGCGGCGGTGGTGGTGGGAGCTACGAAGGCAATCGCGGTGGTGCAGGTGGTTTTGGCGGCGGCGGTGGTGGCGGCGGTGCACGCACTCCGGGGGGCAACTCGGGTGCAGGTGGCGCGGGTGGTTTTGGCGGTGGCACCGGTGGTGTGGGCTGCTGCAGCGCAGGTGGCGGCGGTGGCGGCGGTGGCGGATTAGGCGGGGCGATCTTCAACCATGGTGGGCTGGTGCGTTTGGGGCTCTGCTACCTGGAGGGCAATGTTGCCGCCGGTGGAGCCGCCGGGAGCAACTATTTTGGCGGTCCTGTGGGCCAGTCCGGGGGCGGGTATGGAGCCGGGGTCTTTAACAACCAGGGCAACGTCGAGTCAGGGTCCGCGGTCTTCACGGAGAATCGAGCTGCAAGTGAAGGGCCTGAGGTGTATCACTTCATTCCCTGATGGGAAATCAAAGCAGCGGTTTCTGTGAAGGGCCGCTGCTCTCTTGGTTGCTGTCGAATTAGTTCTTCGAGTCTTAGATAATCGTCTTTCCCAGAGCTGATTGAATCAGCCACACCGCCAGCTCGCCGGTGCGGTTGGCCTGGTCGAGGATGGGGTTGAGCTCCACCAGCTCCATGCCCAGGAGCTTTTCGGTAGCGGCGATGCTCTCGCAGAGGAGGTGAGACTCCCGCAGGCTCAGACCGCCAAACACCGGCGTGCCAACCCCGGGGGCGTATTGCGGATCGACCCCGTCAAGATCAAAGGAGAGGTGAATTCCGGCGGTACCCTGTTGAAGAAGCTCGATGGCCTCAGCAACACAGATGGACATTCCGCGCCGGTCGATCTCCTGCATGGTATAAACCCGGACGCCCAGTTCTTTTACCAGGGCGGTTTCGGTGGGGTCGATATCCCGCGCGCCAAAGACGACCACATGCTCGGGTTTCAGGGCGGCTCGATCTCCGCTGATGGCCACGAGCTCTTTGGGACCGTGTCCCAGCAGGGTGGCCAGGGGCATGCCGTGGATATTTCCCGAGGGGCTGGTGTCGGGGGTGTTCATGTCTGCGTGGGCGTCCACCCACAGCACGCCCACCTCCTGGTTGCTCTCGCGGTAGTGTCGAGACAGGGCGCTGATGGTCCCGATAGCCTGGGAGTGGTCTCCGCCAAGCACCACGGGGGTGAGCCCCTTTTGCAGGTCTGCCAGGACGTTGTCGTGAAGGGCCTGGCAGGTCTGGTAGATCTCGTTGAGAAAGCGCGCCTTGGGAAACTCAGGGTCAAGGGTCTCGTTGGATTGAAAGCCGACGGATTGAATCGTCTCAATGGTGTGCCCGAGGGCCGTTAATTTGGGCACGAGCCCCGCGACGTGAATGGCGGAGGGGCCCATGTCGGTGCCGCGGCGTCCGGCGCCTAAATCGAGGTGTACGTTGTGAATGGCGACTTTCATACCAGGTCCTTGGGTTCAGGTTATCCGTCCGCGGGATTTGTACGGACATCCCCTAAAAAGTGCAACCGCGATTTTTGGGCAAGTTCGGCGCTGAGGGCGCCGGGGCGCGGGGCCCCTCAGCTCTGGGGGCGGGCCCGTTCAATGAGTGTGGGGAACACGGAGGGATCCTGCAGGGTGCCAAAGGCGCTTCCCCAGCGGCCCCCGAGCCGACTCTCGCAGAAGGCGTCCGCGATGGGGTTTGAGGCATGCTGAATGAGCAGGGAGGCCTGCAGCGCTTTGGCGAGCAGCTCGGTGAGATGTCGGGCTCGGGCCTCGGCGCCTTCGGGGGAGCGCAGCTCCGTTTCCAGGAGCTGGAGGGTCGCGTCGAGGTGCCGGTTGGCTCCACGGGCTGCCCCGATCTCGTTTAAGAGGAGGGGGACCGAGTCGGGGTCGCGCTTGAGGGCCCTCAGGACATCCAGGCAGATGACGTTGCCCGAGCCCTCCCAGATGCCGTTGAGGGGGGCCTCTCGGTAGAGCCAGGGCATGGGCCCCTCTTCGACGTAGCCGGCTCCACCGTGGCACTCCAGTGCCTCTCCGATGACCGGGATGATGCGTTTGTTGGACCAGTATTTCCCCACCGCCACCGCCAGCCGGGAGAGGCGCTTTGCCGTCGGATCGTTGTCCCCTTCATCGTAGGATCTCGCGATCCGGAAGGTGAGTGCCACGCTCGCCTCCACCTCCAGGGCGAGGTCTGCCAGGACGTTTTGCATCAGGTCATGGTCGGCGAGGCGCTTGCCGAACGCGCTGCGGTGATGCGCGTGGTGGACCGCCTGGGCCACGGCCTGGCGCATCAGACCGGTGGCGGCCACCATGCAGTCGAGGCGCGTGTGGTGCACCATCTCGATGATGGTCTTCACCCCGCGCCCTTCTTCTCCCACCAGGGTGCCAAAGGTGTCGTTGTATTCAATCTCGCTGGAGGCGTTGGCGCGATTGCCCAATTTGTCCTTGAGGCGCTGAATCAGAAAGGGGTTGCGGGTGCCGTCGGGCCGCCAGCGGGGCACCAGAAAGCAGGATTGGCCGCCCTCGGTGTGAGCCAGGGTGAGAAAACCATCGGACATGGGAGCCGAGCAGAACCACTTGTGGCCGGTGAGCTCATAGTCATCGCCGCTGAGCTGGCGCGCGGTGGTGGTGTTGGAGCGGACGTCTGAGCCTCCCTGCTTCTCGGTCATGGCCATGCCCAGGGTGAGGCCCTTCTTCTCGGCGGCGGGGATGGAGCGGGGATCGTAGTGAGGCGCGGTGAGTCCGGGCTCCCACCGCGCGGCGAGCTCGGGGCTCTGGCGCAGGACAGGGACGGCGGCGTAGGTCATGCAGAGGGGGCAGCAGACGCCGGGCTCGGTTTGGGTTAGGAGGTATTGCAGCGCTGCGTGGGTGACGTGACCCTTCACCGGGGCCTCTCCACAGGCCACCCCGGTGATGCCCGCCTCTTTGCCGAGGGCCATGAGCTGGTGGTAGGCGGGATCAAAGTTGACCTCGTCGACCCGGTGGCCAAAGCGGTCAAAGGTCTGGAGGGAGGGTGGGTTGTTGTTGGCCTGCCGTCCCATCTTCAAGAGGCACTCGCTTCCGAGGGTGGCGCCAAAGGTTGCGACGGTGGCGGTGGCGGTGGTGGCGCCCTCCCGGGCGAAGGCTTCTTGCAAGGGGAGGTCGGTCTCAAAGAGGTTGTAGTCTTCGAGAAGGGGGGGCTGGTTGGTGACCTCGTGAGTGGGCAGGTGAGTTCGGGGAGCGCGGGCAGCCATGGAAAGTCCTCCTCTTGGGTGGGGAGGCAGCATGCCTGATTAGCGAGGTGGGCTCAACCCTGTCGGTTAAGAGAGGTCGCTCCGGGGCGGAGGGCTCGCAGGCTTTGCAGCATCGGCGAAAAGAGGACCTGATGCAGTCGCCGGGGAGCCTCTGCCGGATCGTCCCCCAATCCATAGTGGAGGATCTGCCTCTCGCGGGCCACCAGGAGGGTTCCAAAGAGCCAGTCCCAAAGCGCGAGGCACGAGCCGTAGTTTTTGTGATGGTGCTCGGATGCTTCACTGTGGTGCAGCTGGTGCTGAGCGGGGCTGATGAAGAGATGCTCCAGGACACCACCATAGGAGAGGAAGGTGTTGGAGTGGCGGAGGTTGGCGCCGCTGAGGTTGAAGAGAAAGCCAAAGAGGTTGATCCCAAGCACATCGTATCCGTTGAGCGCCCCCTCAAAGAGGTAGAGAAAGACGCCGGTGGTGAGTCCGATGGCCAGGGCTCGGCGAAGCTCAAGGATAAGGCTCTCAAGGGGGTGAATGCGATAGAGCGTCAGGGGGGTGAGGGTGGTGGCGGAGTGGTGTACCTGATGCAGTGCCCACAGGGCGGGCACTGAGTGGAAGAGGCGATGAACGATGTAGCGGCTCAGGTCGCTGACAACAAAGAGGGTGAGCGTGTAGGCCATGGCGACGGCGCTTCTTGAGAGCTCCGGGGCGGTGGGCTCTCCGAGGCTCAGCTCAAGCAGGGCCGCGATGGCGACGGTGACCGTCGCAGGAGGGACCATCAGGGGCAGGATGAGGAGGGCCCGGACCACGCTGTTGGTGAGCAGCAATTGGAGATCTATGCGGGTCGAGGCGGTCCACCAGCGGGATAGGTCGCAGAGGCGTCCGAGGGCTTTGAGGGGGGAGAGCTCGTGGTGACGCATCATCAGAAGGGTCGCCAGCACCAGGGAGGTGACGGAATACATCCAGTAGACCCGCTTGGCGGGGTCCCAAAAATAGCCGGCGGGGGCCAGAAGGCTGTCCCCAAGCGTTGTGAGAAGAGTGTCCATAGTTCTACCGCAGGCAACGTCGCTATCAGGGCCTTCTCAGGTCGACAAGGGGCTTGATCGGAGGAAAATACCGATTTTTCGCCTTTGGGAGCGATTGCCTTGCAGTGAGGGGGCGATTTTCTTAGCTTGCGCCTTTTCCCCCCTAAGGAGTGAGCATGGCCACGCAAAACAAGTTGAGTACATTGGTCGCAAACATCAACCGGCTCCCGGAGGTCATGCGGACGCGGGCGCTCTCGATGGCCATCGGGCGAGTCGTGAAGTTTGTGGGAACATCCCGGCTGGAGATTCTGGAGATGCGTGCCGGACGAGTCCATGTTCGCATTGCCAACCGCAAGCGGGTGCAAAATCACATTGGCGGGGTGCACGCTGCGGCCATGGCGTTGCTGGCGGAGACCGCGACGGGCTTTGTGGTGGGGATGGCGGTTCCCGATGACCGGGTGCCGGTGATTAAGTCCCTCAAGGTCGATTACAAAAAGCGCACTAAAGGTGGCATGGAGGCCATCGCGACGCTCACTGAAGAGGATCTCAAGCGCATAGAAGCTACTGAAAAGGGGGAGGTTATTGTCCCGGTGACCGTCACCGATGAAGGGGGCGGAGAGCCCATTGAGTGCACCATGGTCTGGGCTTGGACCCCCAAACGAAGGTAGGTGTTTTGCCTACATGCGTTGGGGCATAAAAAGGCCAAAAAAGGGAAAGGTGACACACGTCACAGATCCTCTGGGGGCTTCACGTTACCTTAATAGAGTACCAAGAAGCCTTTAAGGGGGAGCCGAATGACTGCTCAACAATCGAGTTTAATCCTGGGAGAATCGCGAGAGATACGACGCGCGGTGCGCGACGCGATTCTTGAAGATCCACGCCTGGTGGTGGTGGGGCTTCCGCCCAACGGCAACAAAGTCCTGGTTCGCTCCCACGCGAACCGTTCGGATTTGGTGATTATCGATTTTGAGCTTCCCGCCGAAAGCAGGGGGACCCTGAATGACCTGCCATCCCGTGGGCTCAAGCACTTTGTGCTGCCGAGGTTTGGTTTCAAGGTTAAGGCCCCTGGGGAAGGTGAGCACAAGCGGAACCTTGAAGAGGACGCCGTGCTCACCCATCAGGGCATTCAGATCTTAAAGAGAATTTATAAAGTCCTGGGGCTCACAGCGCCCCAGGAGTTTTTTCAAGTGTCGCGATCCAGCTCATCCCGGTGAGCGCTCTGCTTGCTTAGTGCAAGCGCGTGCGAAGCATGGGGTAGAGCAGGTGTCTCGGATCTTCCCGGAAATCATAGGAGCATGTTGGTGAGAGGCAACCCTGGTTGGCCATCGTAAGGCCAAAGGAGTTGCTGCGGCTGACACTGATGTGAAAGTGGTGGTGGTGAAAGCGATACCACCCCGCGCCGCCGTCGGTCACTTCCCAGGTGATTTTGGCGTTCGTACACGCTCCACCGCTAATCCATCCCGCATTGCACATTTGAGCAATGGCGGACTCGATCAGCAGGCCTGCCTGGCCATCCACTCCAATCACCCGCAGGTTAGGATTGTCGTGCATCTTTGCGAGTACGAGCGCGGTGCGCCAGACATCGAGGTTGGTGGGGGGATTGACGCAGTGGTATTGGTCTTGACCGCCGGTGTGGTGGTCACAGATGGAGCGGAGGCGGTTGTCGTTGTATTGAGTCTGGTAGTAGCCGATGTCCATATCCGCACCGTCAACGTGGGTGCCGGGAGGGTGACCGGGGCTTCCTTCTCGGGTGCCGGGGATATCGCCGTTCGCTTCACTCATGTCCCCGAGGGCCAAGGCAGCGCTGTTGCCAAAGCTCCACTGGCCATCGGTCATGCAGCGTACCCACGCGGAGGAGTATCGAATCAGGTTGCGGACGTCACCACGGATGAAGCTGCGGTATTGGCTGCTGCCTTCACCATTGATTTCATAGTCCCAGTAGTGATTGCCTTCTCGGGGGTCAAACGCCACGAGGTCATTGCAGTCGCTACCGTTGCACTGCCAGTCAGGGATACAGCTGAAGTCTTCGGGGGCGCAGTTTTCGGCCGGGAGGACGTTGCAGGCAAGATTGGGCTGGGGGGGAAGAGAGCCGATGTCCTGAATGCAGAAGCCTGAGTCTATGTCACAGACCATGCCCTCTCCACAGGAGCCTTCGGTGCATCGTGGTTCACGGCAGGAGTTATTTTCGCAAATCTGACCGTTGGAGCAGTCGGTGTCACTTTCGCATTCTGCGACACAGGCGGTCCCGTCGGCGTTCACGCTGTAGCCTTCATCACAGTAGCAACCATCATTTTCAAAGTGAGAGTTTGGGGGGCAGTTGGCGTCGTCACCGGGCTCTCCCTCCACGCAGCCGGTCTGATCTGCGTTAAGAACAAAGCCTTCATCGCAATAGCAGCTGTCGCCCTGCAGGTGAGAGTTCGGGGGGCAGCCGTCGTTGTTGCCCGGATCCGGCGCGGGTTGTTCGGGGTTTCCGGGGTTGGGGTTTCCCTGACTGTGGGTTTTGTCATTGGCGACGCAATTGAGGTTGTCGACGTCCATGGGGTCTTCCCATTGAAAGCCAGCCATGCACTGAGGCTCACCTTTGGCGTTGCGCTTGCAATTTTGTTCGGCGCTACAATCTTCGGTGTCGGCGCAACCGACCGCAAAGAGACCAAAGGTCATAAGTGTCAGCATTATGAGGCGAAGTTTCATTTAAGATCTCCCTTTAAGACGTTGAGCCTTGGCTTGAAGGATGCATTTCTAGATCGCAGGTGCAGGATTGGGAAGTTGTATTCGGTGTATGAGGAGGTTTTTGGTGTGGGGACGATCTGCCCTCCTGGGGCCCTTTTTGCACCGTGAAGTGGGGGAATTTCCCCTAGGGAACCAGGCGAAGGCGGGGAGCGGGGCGGGAGGAGCCCATGGGGCTGAACATCTCCAAGAATGTCTCGGCAGATTCGTCCATGACGTGCGCCGGGCTGGTAAGGCGTGCCGTGGCGCTGTTAGAGGCGGTGCGCCAGGAGCGTCGCTGGATGGGGGGGACCCGACGAGAGCCCGGGGCGGAGCGGGGCCGCGGGGTTGTCTGGATGTCCCGTTGGGGATCTACCCTTGGAAAGGGGATGACGTTTGTGGGGGTTTTGCCTGTCATGGTGTCCCACCTACCGTGAATCGGAGGGGGAGGCCAGAAATAATTTCTGCAGGTTCTGCGGGGAGATGGGGGCCGTTTTTCAGGGGGTGTTGGAGGGGCTGGCCTGTGCGTGGTTCTGCGGGGAAAAGTCCTGATTAAAGGGGTTTTCCCTGATGTCTTGGATGCGGATGAACGCATGTTCAGTGGCTGCATGGCAGCGATTGCAGGATTGGATCACGCTGGGCCAGACCTGAAGGCTCTGTTCAAACTCGCCGTGTTTGAGGGAGGTCTCCAATTGGGCGAGGGGGGGAAGCAGGATGGTGGAGAGGAGATTCTTGATTGGGAGGCCATCGTGGGTAGGGATCTTCTCGCTGATCTCTTCGAGGGTTTCTTCCATCTCGTGGAGGTAGAACTCGGCGAGGGGTTGATTGGCGTGGTGAAGCGAGAGCCCCAGTTTGTGGGCGAAGCGCTGCAGGTCTCCCATACTGGCGGCAAGCTCCGGGGCAGGCTCTGCAGGCGTGGGGTGTTGGGGCTGGCAGGCCCATTGGCTGGAAAGCGACGCGATGAAAAGAAAGGGGATGAGGCGGGTCATGAGCAACGCTCCTTGGCAGGATGAAGGGGAAATCGGAGGGGCCGACTAGCGTGAGGGGAGGAAATTGTCCAGCGCTTGAGGAGGGGGCTGGTCTTAATTGGACGCCGATTGAGAATGCGCGGCGTGGATCTCAACCAGGAGCTCGGGATAATCGGAGATGATGCCGTCGACCCCCATCTGAAGGAGTTCACGCATGCGCTTTGCGCTGTTGACCGTCCACGGGATGATCTTAAGATCTCTGCGGTGGGTCTCCCGAACAAACCCGCGATTCACGGAGCGGTGATTGGGGGAGAGGATGTCCACCCCGAGAGCCACCGTCTCGTCGAGGAGTTTGTTTGCTAAGGCGTTATCATTGCCGGGGGTGCGAAAGCCACTCCAGTATCCCGATCTGTAGAGGGCCGCTGTTTGAATTTGGGAATGGAGCGCTTTGATTTTGGGCAAGACTGCGCGGTGAAAGGATTGAATGGTGGTTCGTTTTACGACGTTGGCCGCTACGATGGCGTCGACCGCGACGGTGGCCACACGATCTGACTGGTGCTCTGTGGCGTTCTTTGCGATCTTTAACTCCACGTTAAACCGAACCTGATTCGCAGAGGAGCTGCTCGATTCATAGCGCTCAATGAATGCGAAAAACTCTTGCAGTGTAGGGAGCTGCGCACCCGGAGCGGCTTGTTGCTGAGGAAAGTCCGGGTGGGTAAGGGTTCCGCAATCGAGGGTTTTGAGCTCAGCGACGGTCATTTCATCGACGCGGCGGGAGCGGACAGGGGCATGGTCGGGGCTGAGGCAGAGCTGTGGGTTGGTGGTGAGGTCGTGGTGAAGGATGAGTTGATGATCTGCGGTCAAGGTAACGTCGAGTTCGAGGGTGGTGACGCCGCTCTCGATGGCGAATTGAAAGGCGGGGAGGGTGTTTTCGGGGCGTCGGCCCCGGGCTCCGCGATGCCCTTGCAGATCTACAGGTCGTGCCGCCAGGTCTCCGGGGACCGGGGGCGAAAGATGGGGTGAGCATGAGAGCAGGGTTATCCCCACGGCGAACAAGGGCCATCGACGTCCATGATTGCGCATGGCTCATCAAAGACATGGTTGTTTGGGGAAGTAAAGAGGAGGAAAAAGAAGTGCCCGAATTGCTTCGGGCACTTGCGTGGTCACTGGATCAGGGGAGGCATTCGGTGGTGGGGCTCAGGAGAAAGTCCCACGTACCGTCAGCGTCAGCGTCTGCGTCACCATCCGACTTGTAAGAGTCAAAGCGACCCTCTGCGTCGTAGGAATACTCCTGGTTGCTTTCTGCGCTGCCGTCGCCGTCGCTGTCTTCGGAGTAGGTGGCGATTCGATCTGCGTCAAGCCAGGTGTAAGTCTCCATGCTGTTCCAGGTGGAGGTCTCGTCGCCGTAGCTGTCGCTGTACACGCTGAGGGGATTCTCATCGGCGTTGAAGATGGTTTGCTCCTCTTCGTTGTACCAGCCATCGCAGTTCTCGGTGGGAGTTGCGGGGGCGGTGTAGGTGCCCGAGATAAGGTTGTCTTCGGCGTCATAGGTCTCTGTGCCTTCGCTGAAGATGATCTCACTGCTGCAGTTGGACAGACGAGTGATGGTCACGTCAGCTGTTTTGATGCCGTTCTCGTCAGTTTGCCAGTTGGAGTAGGTGTAGACCGCTTCGGCCAGGGAGTCACCGTGGTCAAGGTCGTCCCAGCTCATGGTGCTGAGGTTGCCGTCTTCGCCGTAGGTGTAGATAGACCAGGTCTTGCCCGTGGACTCGCCCTCGTCATCAAAGGACTCTTCGCTCTCTTTGATCATCTTGTCGTTCTCATCAAAGGTGACGCTGGTGGTGTCTGTCTTCAGCCACTGCGGCGCGCCCGTGGTGCTTGCCACCTTCACTTTGTAGTTCAGGATGCTGCTGATGAGGTCTTTGCCTGGGATATAGGTGTAGACGGTTTTGTTGTAGGGGACGCCGTTGACGTGACGCTCACGGGTGGTGACCTCACCCATGCTGTTGGTGCCAGTGATGACGTACTGATAGTCGACGGTGCTGTCTCCCTTCAGGTCCACATCGATGGTTTCAAGGGCACCCGTCTCGGCGTTGTAGCTGTTGGTGTTGATGACGTCGATGACGCTGTCTTCGGTGAAGGTTGTGGTGGAGATTGAGAGTTTTTGCTTCTCGTTGATGGTCACGTAGGTGTTGGCGACGCTGTAGGCGTGGAATTGGGGCTGACCAAAAAACGTCTGGGTGAAGCCGCCGTCGTGAATGTCGGTGTTGGTAACGTTGTAGGCGGTGTTGATCTTACCGTTCTCTTTGCGGTCCCAGTTGATGGCGGTGAGTCGACCGCTTGTGGCGTCGTAGTCATAGGCGCCTTTGACGTCGATGATGCCGTCGCCGTCGGAGTCGATGCGAATCCACTTGCGCTTGCCGAGGGTAGGACCTTCGGTGCTGTGGTTTTCTGTGGTCCAGATGTAATTCCACTGACCGTCACCGGTCTCATCGCGCTTCTGGCTGGTTTGAAACCCTGCTTCGTCCCAGGTGTTCTCGTTTTTGGAAGCCAGCTGGCCCTGAACGGTGTATTGATTGGTCAGCATCTTGTTGTTGGCGTTGAAGGTGCTGATGGCTTCGCCATAGGGAGTCCCGTCGATTTGCCAGGTACGGAATTGAACCTCGTTGCCGTTGGCGTCATAGACCGATTGGGCCAGAGCCTTGCCGTTTTCGCTGGGCCACAGCATTTCAAAGTTTTTGTAGCAGCCATTTTCGGGCATGTCCGAGGGGCGAGGAGGTTGAAACTCCGGACGAGAGGGAGTTGCGGGGGGTTGTCCACCGGGAGGTGTACCGGGGTTGTTCGGGGTGTTGGGGGTGGTGTCGGGAGTGGTGGTGCCACCGGAGCCCGGGGTGGTTTCCCCTGGCATGGTTGGTGGGGGAGTGTTGGGGGTTGTCGCGGCCTCTTGGCCACAGCCTGTGAACATAAGCGCAACGATTGAGAGGGTTGCGAGGATTGCTTTAACTGGCATCTGTTCTGTGCTCCTGGTTGGTTTGGGTCATGCGTGATCAGCCGAAAGGTCTGCTCACGTGGGGCTACTTTTGCCGGGAGGATCTATAGAAGTTCATCCACCCAGTAAAGCATCGAGACGAGGGGAGGCGGATTTATTCCCGGCTTTGGCTCGCCGGACCGAGGTGCGGTGTAGGGTTTAACCCTATGGTTGTGGGGGCTGTTCTTTGAGGAGCGGCGGGTTCTATTTTCTTTCCGGCTGGTCCCTGTGATACGAGGGAGGGGGGCATTCAATCCATAAGGAGGCGGGTGTGATGAGGTGGGGACTTGAGACGGCGGAAGCCGAAATTCGTGCAACCATTGACTCTGTGTTGAAGAGCCCTGGCCTGCAGTCGGCTGCAGTGGACACGCTGGTGGAGGCGTTGGATGCAGCCGCCGAGCAATTTCGCGCAGCGCTGGCCAGCGAGATCTTAACCTGGTTGCCCCCCTGGGACAGCGCCCACCCGAAGTCTGCAAAAAACGTCCTCGCCTTTAAAGAGCGTGGCTTTGAGCAGGCCGCTATCGAGCTCGCCTGGCTCCTCAGCTATGACTCCACGGGCTTTGTGGCAGATCCTCCCTCCGGGGCTCTCCGGGCTCTCAAGCCCGATCCTCTGATGCGGCTGCGGGTGGAGGTGAAGTGGTCCATTGCCGATATTATCCTGGCCCTGCTGGATGGACTGGAGGCCGCTGTGGCCGAGCAGCGCTTCAGTGGGCCCTACACCCATCCCAAACTTGTGTCGCTGGTGGAGGGGTTCACCTCTCACCGATACTGCCCGCCCTCTCCCGCAGCCCTCGCTGCGGTGGGGCTCGACCCTGGGGCTGAGCGGCGAGTGGATAGCCTCCGCAGGATGTTGGAAGACTGGGCCGCGCTTTTCAGTGGTGAGGACCCTCGCGTCCCGGTCAGCCTTGAGGCACTCAGGAGTTATCCCGAGAAGATGGGCATTCGACAATCCCCCGGCATTGTTCACGGAGAAGAGCTGTTGGTGGCCAGCAGGGTGTATGTGCTTCAGGAAGCGGGAGTGTTGCATCTTAAGGTCTTTGATTCGCGTAGTCTGAAGTGGTTTGTGGGCTTCCCTGTTCTGGAGGGGTGGACCCCTGAAGAGGGCTTTGAAGTGGGGGATATCTCGACCTTTGGCGAGGACACCCTGTGGCAAGGCTACGCTTGGGAGAAGGTTAAGGGATATCTGGATGGCTGGGAAAAAATTCTGGACCGGGAGTTGGACCAGACTTAAGCGGTGGTGGGGACGCCAAGGGACTTCAGCCCACAGTACCCACCAGGGTTCTTGTGCAGATATTGTTGGTGGTAGCTCT
>JAZAIZ010000310.1:0-1244 GCA_036230545.1 Myxococcota bacterium | reverse complement strand
AGGTGTTGTTGAGTGAGCCTGGGGATGCCAGGTATGGGTCAGCGACGGTGCTGAAGGATGTGGAGGTGGTGAAGGCGAGCCAGGTGATCGAGTTTGGAGGGTTGGCGGACATCGGGTTTGGGGTGGGGCCGATAGAGCTTAAGGCGAGCGCGAGCAGTGGGTTGGAGGTGGGCTATGAGGTGGTGGCGAAGCATCAGTTTCTTGGTGATTTATGGAGTTTGGGGTTGGGTGAGGTAGAGGGAGGGCAGTTTGTATTGCCGAGCAGGGGGTTGTTTTTCCCGTTGATCGTGACGGTGAAGGCGAGTCAGGGAGGCAGTGAGTTGTATGAGGCAGCGCAGAGTGTGGAGCAGAGTTTAGAGGTGGTGCAGGGAGAGGATGTGTTGAGTTTTGAGCCGATTGGGAACCGGTTGGTGGAGGGGGGAGACATAGAGCTTGAGGCAAGTGCGGCGAGCGGGTTGAACCCGACATTCTCGCTGGTGGACGGCCCTGCGTTGGTATCGCTGGGCAAGCTGATGATGACTGGATCGGAGGGGGTGGTGACGGTTCGAGCCAGCACAAGGGGAAACAAGTACTATGAGGCGACGGAGTTGGAGCAGAGTTTTGGGGTAAAGAACAAGGGCTGGATCGCGCTGGAGACGATGAGCGGAGGCACGGTGGAGCTGGATCCGGCGCAGGAGCTGTATGATCCTGGGACAGTGGTGAAGCTGACGCCCAAGCCGGGAGAGGGATATGAGTTTGCAGGGTGGAGTGGTGAACTGGACGGGACGACGAGTCCGAGGAACGTGACGGTGAATGCGCCGATGAGTGTGGGGGCGAAGTTTAAGGACGTAGCTGCGCCTGCGGTGAGCTTGAGTGGCCCGGCGGCGGGGACGACGAGTGAGGGGACATTCAGCCTGAGCGGAAGCGTGAGTGACAACGCAGGGGTTGGTGGAGCGAGTTGGAGTCTGAACGGGAAGGACCAGGGGGTGCTGACAATTGATTCTGGAGGAGCATTCAGCGTGAGCGGCTTGAAGCTGGATTACGGGGCGAACCTGATCAAGGTGAGTGCGGGTGATGAAGCGGGCAACGTTGGGACGGGCAGCGTGGAGTTGAAGTGGTCGCCGGAGCGCACGTTAAAGATTGGGACGGTGCTGGAGAGGCAGGAGGGCCAGGTGGTGGAGATCCCGATCGAGCTGGAGAGCCAGGGAGGGGTATCGTCGATGACCTTTGTGCTGAAGTACGACCCGGTGTATTTGGCGGAGCCG
>JAZAIZ010000309.1:0-7526 GCA_036230545.1 Myxococcota bacterium | reverse complement strand
TAAGCGCCCATAAGGTAAGGGCCGGAGAGTCTGTTACGGTGACCTGTTCGTTTCGCCGAGGGTTAACGGTTTTGTCGGGGGTCTCGACGGAGGTGGTGGTGACTCCGGCGGTGTTCGGTCTTGAGGTGAGCGGGCAGACCGCCACATTTACGCCCACCCTCACGGGAGAGTATCGGGTGACGTGTGGCGATGCCGGTGGCACCGCGAGCGATGAGGTTGGTCAGAAGGTGGTGGTGGAGCCGGCGGCCCTCGCGAGCGTGGAGACAGGCATCGCTGAGCCCGTGGGCAGGGCGGGGTCTCGAATCATTGTGGAGTGTCGAGGCCTCGACGCCTATGGCAATCAGCTGCTCTCCCCGGGAGGGCTCAGCGTTCAGGTGGGAAACAACGTGGAGTCGCAGCACCTTGGGGGGGAGCTTTTCAGTGTGACGCGCAATAGCGCGGGAACCTTTGCCGTGGCTTGCGCCTCCGGTGGCATTGTTGACAGCACCCCCGTGCAGGTGACCCTGAGCGCTGCAGAGGCGGTTCGTTCTACAACGAAAGTCTCTGTTAATGGTGGCCCTGCGAGGGGGGAGGTTAGCGCAGTGCCAAGCAACACCATGCGGGTGGATTGTGTTCCCAAGGACGCTTATGGCAACACCGTCAGCGGGGTTACCACGAACTACGCCGTAATCCCCGCTGATGGGCAGCCTGTGGCGACCTATGGGGTGCTTAAAACGGGGAACACCTTCACCGCGACCAAAGCCGGGTACCTTTACGTCGTGTGCGGGGTGGAAGGGACCTACGCCGAGGATGATTCCCCGGCACGGGTGGATATGCAGCCGGGGCTTCCCTTCACGTGGAACGTAGATCTGCTGGACCAGGATTGTTATTGGACCGACCGTAAATTGCCCCTGACCATCGACGTGTACGATTATTGGGGAAACCGCATCAGCGACCCGATGGTGAGCGTTGAGACAGCCCCCCCAGGTGGGCTAATCAGTCAGTCTGATGGGCACTACAAGGTGGCGGGCGGCGAGGGAGATTATACCATCAGCGCGACAGTTGGGGGGGCTTACCATGTTGGGTATAATCTCCCCCCCTTTATCGCCGATATTCGGGTGGACGGCACGCCGCCGGAGATCGTCATCACCGCTCCTCTGCGGGGAGAGATGCTGGCATCTGGTACCATGCAGGATTCTCCTGTGCTCATCACGGGCTCCATCACCGACGGCGTCTGCCCCATTAAGAGCGCGACGCTCAATGGTGAGCCTTTGTCGGTCGGGGGGAAGACGTCGCTCGCGTTTTCTAAAGAGCAGTCCAGCCGCTGGGGGCTTTCTGTGATTAGAGTGGAGGCGGAAGACGAGTGTGGAAATTTCGCGGTGGCGGCACAATCCTATCTGCGCAGCCCTGGATATTTTTCATTGGGGTCGACGTCAAAGCCCGAGATGGTGGACCAGGCTCTGACGGTGCAGTTAAACCAGGAGATTATCGACGATGGGAACCGCGATGACAATGACGACATGGCGAGCCTCGGACAGACTTTCGCCCAGGACACGGATTTAGACACGCTTCTTCCTACATTGCTTGCGATTAGTCCGGACAATAATGGAGATGGCGTGATCGATAGTGTCTCGTGTATGGGGTATTCGAGAATGAAAAGTGGACACAAGGTTACCAAAAGCGGCACGTTCACCTACGACAATCCCGAGATTCACTTTATCAGGCTTGTAGATGGGGGCTTAAAGGTCAAAATGACGGTGGAGGACCTGGTATTGCCCGTCAGCATTTTGAAGACTGTGAAGAGTGATATTTGCTGGGATACGGCGAAGGAGACCGGCCAGGGCAAGGTGCTCATTGAACAAGTGAGGCTGGAGGGGACAGGATGGATGTCCAAGCAGGAAGTTAGTGTACCGGGGCCGAATGGGAATCCTTCGTTAGTTAATCAGGCCAGGGTGGATTTGTCGGGGGTGGTGGTGCATATGCAGCACCCCCTGGCTGCTGCCGGGCTCCCTTATTTGGACATCAATTGGTGGGCGCCGATTGACTCTGTGATGGATCAAATGGTCAACAGCATCGCGGGGAAGCTGCTGCCGCAGTTCAAGGCGGGGTATGCCCTGACTCCCCTGGGGCCCGTGGTGGAGAATTTCTTCAATAAGGTTGGGCTGGCGCAGAGCTTCGTTGCCCCGGCACCGATGAACATGCTTCTCAATATTGAGAGCGAGTTGGATTATCTGGCTTTCAGGGGCCCTGAAAATCAGGGCAGTGCAGGGCTTGGGTTGGCCGCTCGGGTCTTTCCTTCCGCGCGAGGGGCCAACATCGACGTGAGCGCTCGGGGTCCCATTCGCCGCAACGGCGCTCGGCCTGACTTTAGCTCCACCGACTATGCCTTTGGGCTGGCTTTGAAGGATGATCTGGTTAATCAGGCCCTTTGGGCAGTGTGGTATGGTGGGGGTTTCGATCTTGACGACGTCTCTTCTCTGCTCTCCGACGGAATGGACAATGTCGATATCCACTCGCTCCAAATGAAATCTCCCCCGGTGATGATGCCCGGGCGTGCAACTAATCAGAGTGAGGTGGGGATCTCCGGGCCACACGAGGTCGATTTGGGGGTTGGCGACATTTATGTCGATGCGTCGGTGGATATTCCGAATTTTGGCTCCCTGGACGTGTCATTGCACCTCTCGGCGATTCTTGGGGGATTTATCGATTTGAACCCTGGGACTAACGAGCTTGTTCTGGGGCTGGACGGCTCCAATCCCCTGGTTTGGGTGGAGGTAGAGACGATCGGTGAACCGCTCCTTCAAGGATTGGTGAGCAAGTTGTTTACGGATGTGTTCCGTGGAATGCTTCCGAAGCTTCTCAAGAGGGTGGTGAAGAAAATCCCGCTCCCGGTCGTGGACGTGGGGGGCCTTGCCAATCTGCCTCAGAGCGAGGTGTGGGAACTCTCTAACGGGAATATCGAGCGTCTCCCGAAGCATTATCGATTTAGTGGTTCGTTGCGCTAACCCTGCGAGCAATGCAGAGACACCTGATTAGTCGTCAAAGTTGCCCCACTGCTTTTCGCAGGCGGGGCAGGTGGTGTCGCGCTTGTATTCTGTGAGGAAGACGTCAAAGGAGCCGCCGCTGCGATCAAACCAGCAGCCCGCGCAGATTTTACGACTTGTGGGGGGCACCATCTGAATGGAGCACTCATTGGCCTGGCACTGAACCACCTGGACGGTTTTCTTGCAGGCGATGCATTTGGCTTTGATTGGGCCGGTGATTGGGGTGGGGCGCTGGACCCTGGAGTAGTCGGGAGCTGTGGGATGGGCTTCCTGACTGGGGAGCTCCTCCTTGGGAGGGGCGGCCTCGAGGGGAGTGGGAGCTTTTTCGGCTTTCTGGGCTTTCCTGGTTATTGGGGGCTTCTTTTTGGGTGAGGCGACGGGTTTAGCTGACTTGGCTTTTGGCGCGGTTTTGGGGGTGGTTTTGGACTCGGCTTTGGTCCTGGGTTTTGGGGCGGTGTTGGTTTTTACCTCGGCTTTTGGCTTTTCCTTAGCTTTTGCCTTTGGGGATTCGGTATGAACGGCTTTGGTTTTGGCCGCGCTCGCCTTTTTGGCCCTTGTCTTGGTTGTCTTGGCTGTCTTGGCTGTCTTGGCGGCCTTGGCGGCGGTGGCGGTGGGGACCTTGATGGCCTTTTTGCCGAGGAGCCCCTCGATAAAATCAACCTTGGTACGTCCGTTGACCTTGATCTCAAGCTTGCGACAGGTCTCCTTCAGCTGGGCCAGGGAGAACCCTTCGAGGACCGAGGTGAGTCGGGCGGTGCGGGACGTCACGAGCGCGTCGATGACGTTGCCTTTTCGACGTCGATTGTCGATGGAAAGTTCAAAGTCCTCTGCGATACTGAGCAGGTCTTTGTGACTCAAACTCTCAAGAATTTGTCGCTTCGTTGCCATTATTTACTCCTCGGGAAAGGCGTTACTAACCACGAGTGCGCTACAAATCAAGATGCTAATCACTGGAAAAATCGGGCTTTTCACATTTATCCCTTAAATGGGGCCCCAAGTCTAGCTTGACCATGGGCTGGAAAATCACTTATCGAGGAATAACACGGTCCTGAGAATCCAGCAGGTCCCGGACGCGTCCGGGAGCAGGCGGGGTTGCGTGGGGGTGTCCTTTTGGGGCCGATGGTGGCCCCGGCGGGGCATTTTTTGGGCTTTTACGAGGAATTTTATGGCTAAGAAAGCGGTGGCTTACGACGAGAAGGCGATTAAATCGCTCGACGCATTGGAGCATATTCGGCTTCGAACCGGGATGTACATCGGTCGCACCGGAGACGGAAGTCACCCTCTCGATGGCATCTACGTCATGCTCAAAGAGGTCATCGATAACTGCATCGATGAGTTTATTATGGGGGGCGGTAAAAAAGTCGAGGTGACCCTCGAGGACAACACCTGCAGCATTCGCGATTTTGGCCGGGGGATCCCTCTTGGCAAGGTGGTGGAGTGCGTCAGTGAGATTAACACCGGCGGAAAATTCAACGACGACGTCTTTCAGTTTTCGGTGGGGCTGAACGGGGTCGGGACCAAGGCGGTCAACGCCCTCTCCAGTGAGTTTCGGGTGATTAGCTACCGGGAGGGAAAATACAAACGCGCGGTATTCAGTCAGGGTAAGTTGATTGAGGAGAAGGGTGGGAAAGACAGCAAAAACCCCACCGGAACCTACGTGGAGTTTGAGCCTGATCTCGAGATCTTCAAGAATTATGTGTGGAACCCCGAGTTCATCGAACATCGGATGCGCTATTATTCGTTTTTGAACGCCGGTTTGACTCTCATCTTTAATAAGAAGAAGTTTCTCAGCCGTCAGGGCCTTCGTGATTTGCTTCTCTACGAGATGGGAGAGGGCACCAAGTCTCTTTACGACATCGCCCATTGCAAGGCGGAGAACATCGAGTTTGCCTTCACCCACACCACCAACTACGGCGAAAATTATTTCAGCTTCGTCAACGGACAATACACCAACGATGGGGGAACTCACCAAAGCGCCTTTCGTGAGGGCGTCCTGAAGGGAATTAACGAATACGCGGGGAAGAGCTTCGCGGGCGAGGACGTCCGTGAGGGTATTATCGGGGCGGTGGCGATTCGGGTTAAAGAGCCCATTTTTGAGAGTCAGACCAAGAACAAGCTTGGCTCCAGTGATGTGCGCGCCTGGGTCGTTCCTCGTGTTAAAGAGCAGGTGCTGCTCTGGTTGCACCAAAACGAGCAGGAGTCCAAGAACCTTCTTGAGAAGGTCAAGCAGAACGAGCGTATCCGAAAGGAACTCTCGGCCATTAAGAAGGAGGCGCGGGAGCGAAGTCGGAAGGTGGCGATTCGCATCCCAAAGCTCTCTGACTGCAAGATTCACCTTGAGGACGTGAAAGACCCCCGTCGCGAAGATACCATGATCTTCATTACAGAGGGGGACTCTGCTGGTGGGGCGATGGTCCACGCCCGTGACGTCTACACCCAGGCTATCTTCTCCCTGAAGGGAAAGCCCCTCAATTGTTATGGGCAGAAGCGTGACGCGCTTTATAAGAATACAGAGCTCTACAACATTATGCGCGCCCTGGGGATCGAGGATGGACTCGATGGTTTGCGTTACAATAAGGTGGTGATCGCCACTGACGCCGACGTGGACGGGATGCACATCCGCAATTTGTTGCTGACCTATTTTCTGCATTATTTTGAAGAGGTGGTGACCCACGGGCATGTCTATATTCTGGAGACCCCCCTCTTTAGGGTGAGAAACAAAAAAGAGACGCGCTACTGCTACAGCGAAGAGGAACGCGATGAGGCGATGGAGGCCATTCGGGGACCTGAGGTGACGCGCTTTAAGGGACTGGGTGAGATTAGCCCCAAAGAGTTTAAGCAGTTTATTGCGGAGGATATTCGGCTGGTCCCGGTGACCGTGCATAACCTCAGTGAGATCCAGGAGACGCTGCAGTTTTATATGGGCAAAAACACCCCCGAGCGTCGCGATTTTATCGTTAACAATTTGATCACAGATTTGGTGTAAGTATGAGTTACCTCGAGCCGGTAATGCAGCAGAACTTCTTGGAGTACGCGAGTTACGTCGTCGTGGACCGCGCGATCCCCAACCTCAACGATGGCTGCAAACCCGTTCAACGCCGGATTTTGAACACCCTCTTTGAGGTGGATGACGGCAAATTCAATAAGGTCGCCAATATCATCGGCGAGACCATGAAATTGCACCCCCACGGCGACGCGTCCATTGGCGCGGCTTTGGTGGTGTTGGCCAATAAGGAATACTTTATTGAGCGGCAGGGGAACTTTGGAAACCCCATCACGGGTCACGCGGCGGCTGCGCCTCGATATATTGAATGTCGCTTGACGGAGTTGGCCAAAGACACGCTCTTTAACAAGAACCTCACAGAGTATCAGCCAAGCTACGATGGGCGAAAGAAGGAACCGGTGATTTTGCCGGTAAAGCTTCCGGTGATTTTGATGTTGGGAACGGAGGGCATCGCGGTGGGGATGGCCACGCGCATCCTGCCGCACAACTTCAAAGAGCTCCTAAAGGCCCAGATTAAGATTCTTGAGGACAAGCGCTTTAAACTCTACCCGGATTTTATGCAGGGGGGCATCATGGATGTCTCCGAGTACAAGGATGGCCTGGGCAAGATTAAAGTGCGCGCGAAGCTTGAACCCGTTGGGGACAAGAAGATCCTGATTCGGGAGGTGCCTTTTTCCACCACCACCGAGGGCTTGATTGCGTCGATTGAGGCGGCGGCTCAGAAGAACAAGGTTAAGATCGCTTCGATTAATGATTTCACCACGGAGTCCGTGGAGATTGAGTTGACCCTCTCGCGGGGAGTGTACGCTGAAGAGGTGATCCCTCAGCTCTATGCTTACACGGACTGCGAAGTGAGCATCAGCTCCAACGTGCTGGTGATTAAAGACCGTCACCCGCAGGTGATGAAGGTGGCCAACGTCCTGCGTGAGTTGACCGAGCAACTCAAGGAGACCCTCCGGGCGGAGTTGAAATTTGAGTTGGAGCAGCTTGAGAATCGGCAGCACTGGCTTACGTTGGAGCAGATCTTCATTGAGAAGCGTATCTACAAAAGGATTGAGAAGGCCAAAACCGAGGAGAGCGTTTTCAAGGAAGTCTATGAGGGGATGAAACCTTTCAAGAAACGTTTCGTTCGTGAGTTGAGCGATGAGGACGTCAAGCGCCTCCTCGAGCTTCGGATTCGTCGCATCTCGGCCTACGACATAGCGAAGAACCGCAAAGACCTGGATGAGATCCTCGCGGCCATTAAGAAGGTGAAAGCCCGACTGCGTAATATGGTCAAGACCACCATCACCTACCTTGAGGGGCTTCTGGAGAAGTACGGCAAGCTCTACCCGCGTCGAACGAAGGTGGAGACCTTCGAGGCTGTGGACAAGAAAGCGGTGGCGCGCCAGAACATCAAGCTCACTTACGACAAAAAATCAGGTTTCTTTGGGAGCGCCGTGCGCAGTGGCGACCGAACGCTGACGGTGAGCGAGTACGATGTGGTTCTCGCCGTCGCC
>JAZAIZ010000308.1:0-5546 GCA_036230545.1 Myxococcota bacterium | reverse complement strand
GATGAAGCGCGTACGATCTTGCGCAAGGGCAAGGGGGCGGGGGAAGCCTCAGCAGAGAAGCCCGTGAAAAAACGTCGTCCTGGCATGATGATTGTTCGCAAGAAGAAGGTCGAGCCTGTGGTCGAGGCCGTCGCGGAAGAAGCCCCGGCGGAGACCCCTGCTGAAGAGGCCGCGGTCCCTGCTCCTGTAGAAGCCCCTGTAGAAGCCGCTCTTGAAGCAGCGCCGGCCTCTGAGGAGGTTGCTGCTCAGGACGAGCCCGCTCCCGTAGTTGAGCCCGAAGTGGTGGCCGTGGTTGATGAGTCGCCGGAGCCTGTGGTTGCAGAAGAGGCTCCTATCTCCGCAAGCGAGGAGGCCGTGGCCTCTGTGGAAGCCAGCGAAGAAGCTCCTTCTGAATCTGCTCCTTCTGAATCTGCTCCAGCTGCCGAGACTGCCCCTGCCCCTGCTCCTGCTGAGGAGGCTCCTGTTGCGCCCGGTAAGGCCAAGGTGGGCGGTGCTAAGGTCGTTCGTATGATCGACCGCGATAAATTACTTGAGCGGGTTCCAAGCCGCCGTCTCGGTGGCGGTAACGGCAATGGCAACGGCGGTCGTCCCGCGCGGCGCGGCCCTCCGGGCAACAACGGCTTTGGTGCTCCCCAGAACCGCGGCTTGAATGAAGTCACCGAGCTGCGAGTGGTGAGTGATCCCTTTGGTCGTGGCCGGGAGATGGTCAATGTCGATCGTGACAAACGAGGTGAAGGTGGCCCCGGCGGTAAAGGCAAGAAGAAAGGGCGCGCCCCAAGCAAGCGAGAGATGATCTCCATGCGTGAGCGCAACTTTCACTCCAGTCGCCTCCGTCGCAAGAAGGGCGTCAAGAAATCGAGTACGGGCGTCGCCAGACCCCTTACTCAGCCAAAGGCTGCCAAGCGCGTTATCAAAATGAAGGAGACGATTGTTCTGACCGACCTCGCCCACCAACTCGGGGTGAAGGTTGGAGACTTGATCCGCAAGCTCATGCAGCTTGGGACGATGGTCTCGCAGAATGAGTCGGTCGACTTTGACACGGCGCAGGTGCTGGCCGCGGAGTACGAGTACACCGTGGACTCCATCGCCTTTAAAGAAGACGCCTATATTGAAGTTGAGGACACCGAGACTGACGAGAACCTGGAGCCCAGGGCGCCCGTTGTTACGATTATGGGCCACGTTGATCATGGAAAGACCTCTCTTCTGGATGCGATTCGCAGCAGCCGGGTAGCTGCTCGAGAGGCTGGCGGGATTACTCAGCACATTGGTGCTTATTCCGTTAATCTGGAAGGCAAAGGCGACATCACCTTTATCGATACACCCGGTCACGCGGCGTTTACAGAGATGCGGGCCCGAGGTGCACAGGTGACTGACATCGTGGTCCTTGTGGTTGCAGCGGATGACGGTATGATGCCCCAGACCGAAGAGGCGATTCGTCACTCTCAGGCAGCGGGTGTTCCGATTATTGTCGCGGTGAACAAATGCGATCTTGAAGCGGCTAATCCCGATAGAGTGACCCAGGAGCTGGCTGGCTTTGGTCTCGCGCCGGAAGCGTGGGGGGGAGAGACCCTCTATGTGAACACCTCGGCTATTAAGGGGACCGGGCTGGATGAACTCCTTGAGGCTATCCTCCTGCAGACAGAGATGCTTGAGCTTAAGGCCAACCCAGCACGTGAGGCGTCCGGGGTGGTGATTGAAGCGAAGCTCGATAAAGGACGTGGTCCGGTCGCGACGATTCTGGTGCGGCATGGAACGCTCAAGCGGGGCGATTTTATCGTCGTGGGTGAGCACGCCGGTAGAGTTCGCGCCATGAGCAACTATACGGGCAAGCAGGTAACCACCGCCGGCCCCTCCGACGCCGTAGAGATTATCGGTATTGAGGGTGTGCCCGGAGCAGGGGACAAGTTCAACTGTGTCGCCAGCGCTGAGGCGGCTCGTGAGATCTCCGACCATCGCATTGAAACGCGCAAGGTCGGTGAGCAGACGAGCGCTACCAAGATGTCTCTTGAGCAGATCATGAAGCGCATGAGCGGTGAAGAGCAGCTTGAGTTGAAACTCGTGGTAAAGGCGGATGTTCAAGGCTCGGTTGAAGCTGTCAAAGGGGCCCTCTTAAAGCTTACTACCGAAGAAGTTGGTGTAAGTGTCATCTACGGTGGCGTGGGTGGAATTACCGAATCGGATATTATGCTGGCGGCGGCAAGTAATGGCTTGGTGCTTGGCTTTAATGTTCGTCCCGACAACAACGCTCGTCGCGTGGCCGATCGTGAGGGCGTTGAGATTCGACCTTATAGTATTATCTACGAGATGGTCGACGACGTGAAGAAGGCCATGGAAGGCCTCCTCGCTCCGGAGTCCAAAGAGAGCATTGTGGGCCACGCCGAGGTCAGAGACCTCTTCCGCGTCAGCAAGGTTGGTCTTGTTGCCGGTTGCCGGGTGGTTGACGGTAAAGCGATTCGCGGCGCTGGAGTGCGCGTCTTACGTGACAGCGTCGAAATCTACAGTGGTAAAGTCGGTTCGCTCTTTCACTTTAAGGACTCCGTTCGCGAAGTGGAGTCCGGCTCTGAGTGTGGAATCAGCGTGGACGGTTTCAGTGATGTCAAGGTTCAGGACGTTATCGAGTTCTACACCGTGGAAGAGGTCAGTAGAACCTTGGACTTCAGCAACTCTGTGATCTAATCGCGTCTCCGAAAGGGGTGTGCTCAGGCTTTCTTAGAGCAGCTCATGGCATCTTAGGTGATGCCGAAGCTGCTCGGCCCGGGGGGCATTGGGGGTGATGTGTTCTGCACGCCAGCCCGCTCTGCGCGCTGCTTGGATGTTCTCCAACAAATCATCAAAAAAGAGGATGGTGTCGGCTTCGACCTGGAGGCTCTCCTGCAGGTAGCGGTAGGCGGGCAGATCTGGCTTCACCATCCCCATCTGATAGGAAACAAAGTGGCGCTCCACTCGGGAGACGCAGGGGTAAGTTCTAAGCACCTCCCAATGATCGCCGCAGGTGTTGGAAAAGAGAGCAGTGAGATGCTCTCTGGCTTGAAGCTCGGTGATGATGTCGTCGACGCCGGGGTATTCTCCGTTCAGAATCGCACGGTGGATTTCTTTCGCTTCGTCAGGGGAGCAGCGCTTCTCAAGCAGGCTCGAAATTTGTTGGCAGAGCACGTCTAACCCGAACTCCGCTGCGTGGTAGGATTGATAGAGGCGCTGGAGGGCCTCCTGGGAGCGGAGATTGGGGAGCGGGCAGTGGACTTTTGCCGCTCTGCAGCGGGCCTCCCACTCCTGCCGGATCCTGACGAGCACTCCCCCAAGATCAAACACGATCACTTTCTGCATGGTTTCTATCCCTGAATTGCCAGAGGGCTGTGTTAGCTATAACCATACACGGGAGATTAAGGTGCAGACAATTCATGAAGCGTTGCAGGTTGAGGCCTGGGCTAAGAAAGGGGCAGAGGTGTCTGGTGTGAAGGAAGAGCTGGAAGCGCTGCGGAGAGAGCTGACAGAGCACAGCTATCGTTATTATGTCCTGGACGCGCCTGTGATCGCAGACGCGGAATACGACCAGAAGTTTCGTCAACTTGTGGAGTGGGAGGAGGCCCATCCTGAGTTGGCTTCGCCAACGTCCCCGACTCAGCGGGTCGGGGCGCCGCCTCTGGAGGTGTTTGAGCAGGTGGAGCACACCTACCCCATGCTCTCCCTGGGCAATGTGTTTAACGACCAGGAGCTGCGTGAGTTTGACGAGCGGGTTAAGCGGCATCTGGGCTTGGAGGCGTCAGCCACGGTGCGCTATGTGGCTGAACCCAAAATCGATGGTTTGGGGATCGAGCTTATCTACGAAGAGGGAGCCTTGCAGGTGGCGTGTACCCGCGGGGATGGGCGCGTGGGGGAGAACGTCTCCGCCAACGCGAAAACCATTAGCACCATTCCTTTGGAGCTGCGCTCCCCGGTGCCGGGTACGCTTGAAGTTCGCGGCGAGGTCTTTATTCCCAAGCAGGCCTTCGAGGAGTTGAATCATCAGCGTGATCTTGCTGGTGAGGCGCTCTTTGCCAATCCGAGAAATGCCGCGGCGGGCTCCATGCGACAGCTCGACTCCCGTATCACCGCCGAGCGGCCACTTCGGGCCATTATGTACTCACTCTCGAGCATCCCCCTCGATCCGGACTTGCCTGACACCCACTACGAGCTCATTGGCTGGCTTAAGAAGCTGGGCTTTACTACGTTTGAGGTGCGGCGCTGCGAAGGGATTGAGGAGGTCGCGCAAGCTTACGCCTATTTTTTACAAAACCGAGACCAGCTCCCCTACGAGATTGACGGGGTGGTCATTAAGGTGGACACCCACCAGCAGCAGAAGGATCTCGGGCAGGTGTCTCGCGCGCCTCGTTGGGCAACGGCCTACAAGCTGCCCGCGGAGCAGGCCACCACCGTGGTGGTGGACATTAGCGTTCAGGTGGGGCGCACTGGCGCGCTCACTCCGGTAGCCGAACTTGAACCCGTCCCGGTGGCGGGGGTGACCGTTAGTCGGGCCACTCTGCACAACGCGGATGAGATCGCCCGCAAGGACGTCCGTGTGGGAGACACGGTGATCATCCAGCGTGCGGGGGATGTGATCCCCGAGGTCGTCAAAAGCATCGAGAGTCGGCGGCCGGCCGGGAGTGTGCCCTTTGTTTTCCCCACCCAGTGCCCCGAGTGTGACTCTGAGGTCTCCCGCTTAGCGGGGGAGGTGGTGGTTCGTTGCCTCAATCGCCTCTGTTCGGCGAAGGTGCGGGAGTCTCTTCGGCACTACGCCAGCCGCAAGGCCATGGACGTCGAGGGGCTTGGTCGTGAAGTGGTCAAGCAGCTGGCTCAGACCGGACTGGTGACGAGCCTGGCGGATTTGTATCGCTTGAATTATGAGCAGTTGATCTCCCTGGATGGTTTCGCGGAAAAAAAGACGGAGAATTTGCTGCTGGCCATAAAGGATTCTAAACGTCGACCCTTGGAGGCGTTTCTCTTTGGGCTGGGGATTCGTCACGTGGGTGAGCACGTCGCGCGACTTTTGGCGGAGGCCTTTCCCAGCGTGGAGGCACTGCGGGGGGCCGATGAGGAGGCTTTGAATGAGGTGCACGGCGTGGGGGCTGAGGTGGCTTCTGCGGTGGCAGACTATTTTCAACACCCCGAGAGCGCTGCGGATCTGGACGCGCTCCTGGAGGCGGGGGTGGCGCCGGTGGTCACGGTGGTTGAGAAGGCGTCAGAGACCCTGGCGGGAAAATCCATCGTCGTCACCGGCAAGCTAAGCCGCATGAGCCGGGATGATATTCATGCTCTTATCAAAGAACACGGAGGCCGCCCGGTCTCCAGCATCTCCCGCAAGACAGACCTTTTGGTCGCCGGTGAGAAGGCGGGCTCCAAATTAGCGAAGGCGCAGAAGCTCGATGTGGAGGTGATCTCGGAGGAGGCCTTTCTGCACTGGATCGGTCACACTTAAGTCTCTGTTTTTACTGGTGGATTCAGGCCATTTCCGACCGCGTGATTTGTTGTTCGGGAGTTGCGCAGAGTGGTTTGGCAGTATAACGAGGGTT
>JAZAIZ010000307.1:0-5725 GCA_036230545.1 Myxococcota bacterium | reverse complement strand
GCGATGAAGAGCAGAGAGATGAGGGCGTGGGACCACCACATGGATCTCTCCATGGCCTCCCAGGGAAGTGGTAACTTGGAGAGGGGGTATCCAACCCAGGAGAAGACCGCCTCAGCGGGGATCACATCGGGGTGAGTGGCGAGGCGCGCCGCTTCGGCGAAGAAGCCGCCGACGGCAATGACCACCAGAAAAATAAGAATTCCCGAGTCCCCCAGCAGGTTTCCTCTGCCCTTGAAGGCTTCCTGGGGGAGCGGCTCTGGTTTGTTGGCGTGGCGTCGATAGAGGGCCATCAGGGTCCCGACAAGGAGCATGATGCCGCCGAGGTCGTTGAGGGCGGCGAACCAGGGGGTGTCCATGGTGGGAAGGATATTTCGGATGGCCTCCGGAGCTCGGAGCTTGAGGAAGTCCACCGTGGTGGCGAAGAAGAGCTCGATAAATCCCCAGCCCATCAGAAAGTGCATGATGGAGGCGTAGGTGAAGCGCTGTCGGAAGACCTTGCGTTGGGCCACCCCGAAAAAGAGGGCCTGGAAGAGTTGAGTCAGCGGCGAGAAGTTTCCGGCGTACTCTTTACCGATCTGAACTGCGGTGAGCTTTCGGAGGTTGAAGGTGAGGTAGGCGATGGAGGCGAAGGCGAAGAGGTAGAAGATCCCCGAGACGGGGTGGGCCGCGGAGCCGCCGGGGTCTGCAGAGGCAAGGAGTTGAGTCGTGAGGGCTAAATGAAGCATGGGCGTTCTCCTGAGCTCTAGGGCCAGTAGTGGGAACCTTTAGAGGTTACTATTAACCCAAAGAAGTTGTCAGTTAAAGTCTTTCTCCCAAAGAATGACGCAAGGCGGCATGGGCCATTGTAACCGTGGGTCAATTTGAGGAGTGGGCCTCTTCGAGGACTCGTGCGGCGAGCTGGCTCGCGGGCCCTTCTATGACATCGGAGAGGGTTTGCAGGACCGTCGCCGGCGGTTGATTTTTCAAGAGCTCTTTGAGAACGGCGTGAATCACGATGCCCTCTTCCCCGCTTTGGGCGCTCTCCTCCCCGGTGTCTCCCCAGGTGAGGGGAGCGTGTTGGAGCACCAGGGTCAGGGGCTCCTGCAGCAGCCGGGGCGCCCGGGAAACCAGGCTTCTTTGGAGCACCTCCCGGAGCTTCTCGGGGAGGGGCTGCCCATGGAATTGGGGATTGTGTGGGGGGAGCGGCGCTATCTCCCCAATGAGCCCCCCTTCGGCGTCAAAGAGTGCGCGCTGGGTCCAGAGATGTCCTCCAAGTTCGATGACCGCAGCCCAGCCATCCCCTTCGGGGAGGAGTCTGCGCGGCCCGGCGCGGTCACGGTAGTAGCCTGAACCCTGGATGTAGACGGCCTCAAGCCCCTCTCTTAATTGAGCGCAGATATCGGGGGTGACCCAGAGCCACTCAAAGGGGTGAGGGATAAAATCCACAGGAATATCACGGGATTCTCCCCGGAGGGCCTGCTGCTCCGCTTCGGCGCAAAAGAGCTCACAGGCCAGGTTGACGTCGCCTTCCAGCCGAAAGCTCTGAAACAACGTGTCAAAGAGGGTCGCGCTTGGGTAGGGCCCGGCGTAGTGGAGGCTGGGCAGATCAGCGGCCTGTGCCTGGAGGGCGAGGAAATTAAGCAATGCAGATCCGGCGCCGCTGGGTAGCGCGCCGGGCTTGTCGACTGCGGGGATGGTCTCTGGCTTGAGCCAGTTGATATGCTGAACCCAGGCGAGAGGTTGATTGTGGCCTTCGGGGATGAGTCCGTCCACCGCTCCGAGGATGGGCTGGTGGTGGTTTTGAGCTTCAAGGGTGAACCATTGCTTCGAGGGCAGCTTGAGCCGCACGCGACTCCAGGCTCCGTCTTTTTGCTCCAGCTGGAGGAGCTCATTTCCCTCTCGGTCGTGCAGGGTCTGTCGGGTTTCATCGTGAATGATCCAGTGGGAGCCGTGGCGGAGTGGGAGCATCGAGCGAATCCTTTGGGCCAGAGGTGTGGAGTCTCTCTGATTGCGCTGTCGAGAGTTTTTGTCAACCGGGCGTTCCCTTAACTTCGATATTGCCCGGCCGAAAGTGTGTCAGATTGACACACTTTTTTTTGAAGCCTCTCTAAGTGCCTGTTTCATCATGAACCGAAGTTGGCATCCTTCGTGCTGGTTGTGGCGCAAGACGTTAGTCAAGGAGGACACTATGTTTGCACGGGCGCTGTCCGGAACTGTTCTAGGGGTGGAGGCCCACCCAGTCGCGGTTGAATCACACCGGGCGAAAGGGTTACCGGGATTAACCTTGATTGGGTTAGCGCGGGGAGCAGTTCGGGAGTCGGCGGTGCGGGTTAAGTCAGCCATTCTGGCGTCTAATCTAAAGCTCGGAACTCAGCGGCTGGTGGTGAACCTGCTGCCCGCTGAGTTGCCGAAGGAGGCAAGTACCCTTGATTTGCCTCTGGCGGTTTCCATTTTAGCGTCTTCGGGGCTCATCCCTCTCTCCAGTCTGGAGGGGAGACGTTTTTATGGCGAGCTTTCATTAGGGGGCGCCCTTGAACCGGCGCGGGGGGGAATTTTGATGGCCGATTTAGTTCGGCGCTCCGGAGAAAAAGAACTCATCCTACCCCTGCCCAACGCGGCGGAGGCGGCGATGATCCCCGGAGTTAATGTGATTGGGGTGCGGACCCTTTCCGACGCTGTGGGGCACCTGAACGGGACCGCGCCCCTTTCACCATCAAAAGCTTTAATGCCGACGCAGTCCGGTGGTCAGGCCTGCCTCTCGGAAGTTCGTGGTCAGTTACGAGCCCGGCGCGCCCTTGAGATCGCTGCGGCTGGCGGGCACAACCTTTTAATGATCGGCCCCCCCGGGAGCGGGAAGACCATGCTCGCTCGGCGTCTCGCCGGGATCCTGCCCCCACTGGGCTCTGAAGAAGCCATTGAGGTGACGCGGATTTTCTCCGCTGCGGGGTTCTCCACCGACCATCGACTGGTGCTGGAGCGCCCCTTCAGGAGTCCCCATCACAGCGCGAGCGAGCCGGCTCTTTGTGGGGGGGGAAGTCGCCCACGCCCTGGGGAGATCACCTTGGCGCATCGTGGGATCCTCTTTCTCGATGAATTGCCAGAGTTCTCTCGACGCGCCCTGGAGTCTCTGCGGGAGCCCCTTGAGGAGGGGGTTATTCATATCGCGCGAGCTGCTGTCTCCCTCTCATTTCCGGCTCAGGTCCTTTTAATAGCGGCCATGAACCCTTGTCCCTGTGGCTATTATCGGGGGGATGGGCGGCATCTGCCCTCTGACCAAAAGCCTCGGGGGAGGGCGTGTCTGTGTGCGTTTGAGCAGGTTCGAAAATATCGCTCCCGCCTGTCGGGCCCACTCTTAGATAGGATCGATATGCACGTGCTTGTGGAGCCGGTGCCCTTCCGGGACTTTTCAAGTCCGTGTGAGGCGGAGTCGAGCGAGGAAGTGAGGGCTCGAGTGATCGACGCCAGAAAGCTACAGAATCGGCGCTATGGGAGGGCGCGAGAGAACGCAGCCATGACTCAAAAAGAAGTGCAGCATTTTGTGCCGCTTTCGGGGTGCATGCTCGAGCGGATTGAGGAGGCGATGGAGAGGCACGGGCTCTCTACGCGGGCGGTGGGACGCATTCTCAAGGTGGCTCGCACCATCGCAGATTTGGCCGGAGAGGAGGTGGTTGGGACCGATCATCTCTCGGAGGCTATTGACTTCCGGCTTCTGGACCGGGCGCCGCTAAGCGCCCAGTCTCAGCACATGGAAGCGATTCGAGAGAAGATGCGGGGCTAGGGAGACTACTCGCCCAAGGTGGCGAGTTCTTTTTGGTGGGCGGTGATCAAATCTTCCATAGCGCGAGTTGCTTGGGCTTGAGTGTCGGAGAAGCTGGCTGCCTCAGGGACGCTGTGGATGGTTTCGTAATAGCATTTCACTTTGGGCTCGGTGCCAGAGGGGCGCACGATGATGCGGGTTTGGTCTTCCAGGTAGAACACCAGGACATCGCTTGGGGGAAGGTCGATGTCTTCGGTGGTGCCGTCGAGTGTGGTCCGTGTCAAGGTTAGCAGGTCGCAGGTGGCGGTGACCACTTGACCAGCGATAGTCGCCGGTGGCGACTGGCGCAACAGTTTGCCGAGGGCTCCGGCATCGGCTCCAGGCTCCAGCGCCAGGCTCTTCTGCGCGGTGGTGTAGAGCCCGTAGGTTCGGTAGATGTCTTCGAGGTATTGCAGAACTGTCTTGTTTTGAGATCGCAGATGCGAAGTGAGGAGGGCAAAGGCGAGGAGCGAGGAGACCCCGTCCTTGTCTCGGACCCAATCCCCCACGGTGTAACCAAGGGCCTCTTCGTATCCGAGAAGAAAATCTTTTCCCTCTTTTTTTAACTCGATGGCGTGATTGGCTATCCACTTAAACCCGGTGAGGGTTTCGAAGTAGGTCGCGTCGTGGCCCGCGGCGATGGCGCTGAGAAGCCGTGATGAGACGATGGTGGTGCCCACGGCGGCTTGCTTTCCCTTATAAGCCTGGAGCAGCGCATGTCCCAGAATGACCCCGATCTCATTGCCGGTGAGCATCTGGTAGGCTCCCGGTGAGGTGGGGAGGGCGACGGCGAGGCGGTCGGCGTCGGGATCGTTGGCGACGATGAGGTCGGCCCCTTGGGCGGTCGCGGAGGCGATGGCCTCGTCCATGGCGCCGGGCTCCTCGGGGTTGGGAAAGTTGACGGTGGGGAAGTGCCCGTCGGGTTCCCGTTGGCTGGGGACAGTGTGAGTGTTGTGGAAGCCCGCGCGTTTGAGGGCGCGCTCGACCACCTCGGCGCCCACGCCGTGGAGCGGCGTGTAGACAATTTTGAGGTCATGGCTTTGCCCGGGGCTCCAAAAGAGGGCGCGCTCTTCTACGCCTTGGAGATAGGCCTCAACGGTGTCGTCGGTGAGAGCCTCTATCATGCCCTGGTTTTGTGCCTGATTAAAATCAAGCCATGGGATAGGACGGGTGGCGGCCAGCTCAATCGCGTCGGCGATGCCCGAGTCGTGGGGGGGGATGATCTGCGCCCCGTTGCTCCAATAGACTTTGTAGCCGTTGTAGTCCGGGGGGTTGTGGCTGGCGGTTACCATGATGCCCGCTGCGGCTTTACGTTGTAGGACGGCGAAGGCGCAGGTGGGAGTGGGGATGACGGTTTCAAAGAGGTAGACCTTAATCCCCATGCCCGCCAGAACACAGGCGGCGTCTTCGGAGAATTGCAGCGAGCCTCGTCGACCGTCGTAGCCAATCACGACACCGGCGGTGGCGGCGTCTGGGATGTTGGTGAGGAGGTACTGGCCAAGCCCGGCGGTGGTTTCCTGCACCACCAGGCGGTTCATGCGGCCGGGGCCTGCGCCGAGGAGCCCTCGGAGTCCCGCGGTGCCAAAGGCCAGCCGCGCCTTAAAACGAGACTGAAGCTCGCTTTGATCGTTGTTTTTTAGGAGCTCTTGAAGCTCCTGTCGGGTTTGGGGGTCGGGATCACGCTCAAGCCAGTGGTCAATGGTGTTTTGCATGGGCGCTACCTACCTGCGTTTGTCGGGATGGACAACCATGGGGGGCATTTTCTGAAGCTTTTGGGAAGATGAGCCAGACATCACAGACCCTTGTCAAATGGGCCTTGTCGGGGGATAGCGCGGTGGGGAGTGGGTTGGATAGCCACGTGCAAGGCAGGTGTGAAGCGCACCGGATTGAAGAGAGCGGCAGTGAAGAAGAACTCCTGGATAACAGTGGCGGGTCTGGTGGCGGCGGCGG
>JAZAIZ010000306.1:0-6606 GCA_036230545.1 Myxococcota bacterium | reverse complement strand
CGCAAAAGAGGACGCAGGGGACTGAGTTTTTATTCGCAAAATGAAACAGCCCCCGCCCTGTCGCTTTCGCTAAGGGCGGGGGCTATTTTGCCATTTATCTACGGACATGGTGCCGGAGAAAAAATCAATATTGCGGTATAGAGGAATCGACCTCGTTGCTCCAGGCGGTGATGCCGCCTCGGAGGCTTTTGAGGTTGGAGAAGCCTTGCTCCTGGAGGACTTTGAGTGCCTTCATGGAGCGCACGCCCCCTTTGCAGTAGAGGATGATCTCGTTGTCTCGGTTGAGCTCGGGGGAGCGTCCCTCGATTTCTTTGAGTGGGATTAGCTGCGCTCCGTCAATGTGGCAGATTTCCCACTCGTGGGGTTCACGAACATCCACAAGCTGGAGATGATTCGTTTTGAGACGGTCCTGAAGTTGAAGCGCTGTGATCTCCATAGGATCTACCTCCTCCTGCGCGGCCTGCTCATGGTCGTTGGCGGGGACGCCGCAGAATTGCTGGTAGTCGATTAACTCGGTCACGGTGGGTTCAGCACCGCAGAGCACGCAGTTGGGATCTTTGCGCAGTTTGAGCTCTCTGAACTTCATGTTGAGCGCGTCAAAGAGCAGGAGGCGGCCGACCATCGTGTCGCCGGTGTTGAGGATGAGCTTTACTACCTCGGTGGCCTGCAAAACGCCCACAACTCCGGGGAGAATCCCAAGGACGCCGCCTTCGGCGCAGGAGGGGACCAGTCCCGGTGGTGGGGGCTCTGAATAGAGGCAGCGGTAGCAGGGGCCCTTTTGGGCATCAAAGACGGAGAGCTGGCCTTCAAAGCGGAAGATGCTGCCGTAGACGTTGGGTTTGCCCAGGAGGGTACAGGCATCATTGACGAGGTAGCGGGTTGGGAAGTTGTCGGTACCGTCTGCGATGATGTCGTAGGGGGCGAAGATTTCGAGGGCGTTCTCGCTGTTTAGGGCGGTGTCGTAGGTGGTGACCTTGATGTGGGGGTTGATGTCGAGCAGCCGTTGTCGGGCGCTTTCGACTTTTTTGACCCCCACGGTGCTTTGCCCGTGGATTACCTGCCGTTGGAGGTTGGACTCGTCAACGATGTCAAAGTCGAGCAGGCCGATGTGCCCAACCCCAGCGGCGGCGAGGTACATGGCTGCGGGGCTTCCGAGGCCCCCGGTGCCCACCAGGAGCACGGAGGCCTCCTTGAGCTTCTTTTGTCCCTCCATGCCCACTTCGGGCATGATGAGGTGCCGCGAATAGCGTCGGATCTCGTCGTTGTTTAGCTGGCTCATGGGGCGCCCCCAGCGATGGAGGGAATGATGCTGATGAGGTCGGAGTCGTTGACCGGGGTGTTGGTTTTTTGGAGGTAACGGATGTCTTCGTCGTTGAGGTAGACATTGACGAAGCTTCGCAGGTTGCCGTCTTCGCCAAAGAGGTGCTGCTGAAGTTTCGGGTATTGGGCGGTCAGAGCGTTGAGAAGCTCTCCGACGGTATTTCCCTGAACCGCTACCTCGGATTGTTTGTCGGCGTAGGGCCGGAGCGGAGTGGGCAGTGAAATGGTCGCCATGGTCAATATCTCCATAAAATCGGGGGGTTGCCCGATTCAAGTAATTGTAAGTCAGTTACTTCGGTATATACATGTCTATTTTCTCTATAAGCAAGGCAAAGATCAATGTAAACAACAAGTTTCTTGGTTTGAGGGCCGGTTTTTGCAGGTTGTGGAGAGGGCTGAAGGGGGCTTAATCGTGGGGCGATTTTTCACCTGGGCTCTTCAACAGGGTGCGCTCTCAGTGTAGAGAGCGGCGAGAGTCTTTAGCGGTGAGTGTGTACGATGTCTCAAAAGTCGAAGAAGCAGAAGCCCCAGGAAATTCCGGAAGTTTTGGAGTCCCTCGGGAAAGAGTTGGGTCCTCGGTCGAGCTTGAAGGAGCATTTGATCATTGCGGGAGTGCTCGGGGGAATTTTCCTGGTGTTTTTTGGGGGGATGTTTGTGGCGTTTAAGCTTGGAGCGTTTACCCCAAGCGGCGCTCCTCCGACTCCCTGAAGGGCGACTTTTGGGGGAAGTTGACGTTGATAGAGCCATAAACCATTGATTTCGAGAGAAAAAAATGGGATTGCCCGATGACTTAAGGAGTGGAGTAGCGATGAGTATGTCGAATGCAAACAATACCGGGCCCCAGGATGACCGCTTGGTTTGGCTTGATTTTGAGATGACAGGGCTTGATCCGGAGACCTGCGTCATTGTCCAAATGGCGGTTATTATTACAGATCGGGATTTAAACCCCCTTGGGAAGCCCTTGGATGTGGTGATTTGGCAACCCGAGTCCTGTATGGCGGCCATGGAGCCTTTTGTTCGTTCCATGCACAAGAAGTCAGGGCTTTTGGACAAGATTCACAACTCGAAGATCTCCCTGGCGGGGGCCGAGAAGCAGGCGATGGAGCTGATTAGCCAGTATTGCACCTATGGAACGGCTCCCCTCTGCGGGAACTCTATTGGGCAGGACCGCCGCTTTTTGGTGAAGTATATGCCTCAGATGGAGGGGTATCTCCATTATCGCAATATTGATGTTTCCACGGTGAAAGAGCTGGGAGACTGGTGGTACGGAGCTCGTTACTCCAAGCCGGACTCCGGCAAGCACACCGCCCTGCACGATGTTCAGCAATCTATCGCAGAGATGCGATATCTCTCCGAGAAGATCTTCAAGCCCCGCACTCCCTGACGCAATTAATTGCCTGCCAATTCTCCCCTTCGCACGTGTTTTTGAGCCCCGTGAGGACGTTCTTCTGCGCCCTATTGCTCCCATGTTAAGCCCACGATATAGGGGCGGCCATGTTAGACTTTATGCGTGAAAAAAGTAGTTCGACCATTATGTACTTTGTCCTTGGGGCAATTATTCTGGTCTTTGCGGTTAACTTCGGACCAGGCTCTGGCGGGTGCGGGCCCACGGGGAGCTCTTATGCTGCCATCGTGGACGGGGAAGTCATTGAGCAGCAAGAGTTTTCCATCCTCTACAACCAGCAGGTGGATCAGTGGCGCCGTCGCTACAGCGCTGCGGGGCAGCTGACTCCGGAGTTGATTGAGCAGCTGGGGCTTAAGCAGCAGGTCATCGACGGGATGATTGATCGAAGAATTCTCGATCATGAGGCGCTGGCGCGTGACATTGAGGTCGATGATGATGAGCTGCTGGCTTATCTGGAGACGACCTTCGGTGTGAGGAGCGTTTCGGTCGATCAATACAAGGGCTGGGTGAGCAGCGTTTTTCGCAAGACAGTTCATCAATTCGAAGAGGACGTGCGGGCGGACGTTCGTGGCCAGAAGATGGCGCGCGTGATTACCGACACGGTATCGGTGAGTGAAGACGAGCTCAAGGCGGAGTTTCGCCGGGAGCGTGACCGGGCCATGGCCACGGTTGTGAAGTTCAGCCCCGAGGTTGAGAAGGTGGATGCCCCCTCTAAAGAGGCTGTAGCCGCGTTGCTGGCTGATGATGAGGCGCAGGTGAAAGAGCGCTTTGAGAAGGAGTCGTTTCGTTACCAGACCGCAAGAGAGGTGACGGCGCGTCAGATTATGCGCGCGGTCCCACGGGGCGCCTCCGACGCGGAGTTTGCTGCGGCCCGCACCACGCTGATGGAGTTGAAGGCGCAATTGGACAAGGGCGCTGATTTTGCGGCTCTGGCGAAAGAGCATTCTCAGGATGAGGCCACCGCCGCCAAGGGGGGCGATATGGGCACCATCAAGCCGGGGCAATTGGTTAAAGCGCTGGAGTCTGCGATTTTGCCTTTGCAGGCCGGGGAGCTTATCGCCGAGCCGGTGAGGACCCCTTTAGGAGTACACCTTGTGCAGGTGACTGCGGTGAAGGAGCCCGAGGTACGAGAGTTTGCGGATGTGAAGATCGAGGTGGCTGCTTCGATTCTGCTTGGGATGGCCGCTGAGGAGGCAGCCAAGGCCGAGGCTGATTCTATGCTGGCGAAGTTGAAGGCGGGGGATTCCATTGAGAGCCTCAGCGCTACTGAAGACGAGGCTCGTGAAAACCTTGAGGAGGCCCGGCCTCTTCGTCGTGACACGCCTTGGGTCTTGAAAAGCCAGGACTCCATCCCGCGTGTGGGAACTTCCAAGGAGCTTCACGCTGCGCTCTTTGCGGCTTCGACAGAGGCGCCGCTTTTGGGAGAGGTCTACAAGGTGGGACAGTCCTATTTTGTTGTTCAGTTGAAAGAGCGAGAGCAGCCCGACATGGCTGATTTTGACGCCGAGAAGGAGAGTCTTCGCAGTCAGGCGCTCTCAACCAAGCGGAATCGGGTGTTTCGAGATTGGCTGGACCATCTCCGTTCTAAAGCTTCGATTCAGTTGAACCCAAGTCTCTTTGGTCCCCAAAGCGCCTCTTAATCAAGCTTACGTGGAGTAGCGGCAAATGAATCAATTGAATGAAGAGCAGACCATGATGGTGGACGCCGCACGCAAATTAGTGCGGGAGACCATCATTGAGCCTCGGGTGGACATGGCGCTGGATAAGAGCGGCGAGTTTCCCCACGAGGTCTACAGGGTGATTTGGGAGTCGGGGTTGGCGAACCTTGAGTTTCCCGAGGAGGTCGGTGGTGCGGGTCTCTCCTGTTATGACCATTGCCTGATTACTCAGGAGATCCAATACGGGTGTCTGGGCATCGGAACCTCGGTTACTGCCAACAACCTGGCAGCCATGCCGGTGATTATCGCGGGCAATGAGGCGCAGAAAAAGAAATACCTTGGGATGTTAACCGAGGAGCCTCTTTATGCGGCCTATGCCTGTTCGGAGCCGGACGCTGGCTCGGACGTCGCCGCCATGAGCACGCGCTTTGAGAAAAAAGGCGACAAGTACATCCTCAATGGTGTGAAGCGCTGGATCACGAATGCGGACGTGGCGTCCTGGTACCTGGTGTTTGCTCGTGAAGATGGAACCAAGGGGCATAAGGGCGTAGCGGCGTTTATTGTGGAGGCGGATTATCCTGGTGCGAGCACAGATGGTCTTGTCCACAAGATGGGGCAGCGGGCGAGCCACACCTGTGATGTTATCCTTGAGAACGTTGAGGTGCCTGCGGAGAATATGATCGCCGGTCCCGAGGATGGCTTCAAGCTGGCCATGGGGACCTTTGACCGTTCACGGCCCTGGATCTCGTGCGCGGCGGCGGGAGTGATTCGCCGGGCGCGCGATGAGTCTCTGCGTTATGCGTTGGAGCGCAAGACATTTGGTACGCCCATCATCAATCATCAGATGGTAGCGAGTATGATCGCCGACATGGAAATCGCCTACACGGCGACGCATCTGATGACGATGAACGCCGCGGCATCTGTAGATCGGGGCGACTGGCGGGGAACTCACAGCGCGTGTGCCAAGGCCTACGGTGCTGACGCGGCCATGCAGGTTACCACGGATGCTGTTCAGGTGTTTGGTGGCTACGGCTACACCGATGAGTACGTCGTTGAAAAGCTCATGCGGGACACCAAATTGCTGCAGATTTACGAGGGAACCTCCCAAATTCAGCGTATGGTCATTGCCCGCGATCTTGTTCGACACGCTCAGTCTCGAGCATAGTTTCCTGAAATCATAGGGTTAGGGTGTTTTGTTGCACCTCGCGCCCCCTCCGGGGGCGAGGGGTGGTGCTGCGCTCTATTTTAGTCACTCTGCGGCTTACTTTGAGCCGGGCAGGCGATATCCTAAGATCAATGGTCTGGGTGCGAACGCTTGCTCGAAGAGGAGGGAGTGGAGTGCTCAGAGGGAGTGGACTCGATGGCAGTGAAGCCGACCGACCATACCTCGCTCTCGATTGTGGGAAAAGCGGTCCCTGGCCCGAAGAGAGATGATGATTCTTCCGGGGCGGTCGAGGGGGGAGTTGAGGACCGTTTTGAAAGAGGCCCTCCTTCGCTGGGGGTTCCTGAGGTTTCGGTGCCCTTGTCGAGGCCATCGGTTGAGCGTTCCCCCGAGACTTTGGTGGGCCGGCCTGTTGGGAGTGGAGCGTTGTTGCACCGGGCCGCGCCGGTGAGGGTGGAGAGTGGCTCGACGTGGAGTTCTGCTCTGGCTGCTCATTATGGACAGGAGTTGCCGGACAAGCTGGTGGCGAGAATTGCGTCAGCGCATCAATCCGAGAGCACAAGATCTCCTCCCGGGACCATCCTCGCGCCCGGGTTGGGAGCTTTGTATGGGGACATTGATCACTTGGGGGCGGGCGCCGAGAGTAAAATCATCGAGCGCTCGGACATTGTCATTCCGCTGCGGGGGCAAACCATCGAAGATACGGTGCTGGATCATTATAGGGGGCTCGATTGGGGAGACAGGTCGCCAAGCCCCGATTTTGTGAGTTCGGCGAGCGCCGCGGTGAGGCTGCTCAATGGCAGGAGTCGTTATTGTGAGCCCCCTTTATTGCTGGCTCTGCCTAACGTGGATGACCTGATAACCCTGATGGAGCGTGTCCATTCGGACGTTGTTCGTTTGAGGGCCCGGGACCTGGACGCAGAGAAGGGCGCGCTTTCCGGGGTTGCCTGCGCGGGAGAGATTTATTCTCCAGAGCCAGGTGAGAAGCTCGGTGATGTGGCCGCCTTTGTTTATCGCGACCATTTGACCGAGCCTGGGATGGCCCCGGAGCAGGCTGAGCG